>DAISXR010000037.1:29569-30878 GCA_036825755.1 Anaerolineaceae bacterium | reverse complement strand
GCCAAACATCTGGTTCTGCCGGTACTGGCTCTGGGTTTCTCTGAACTGGCTTATTGGATGCGTTACCAGCGCGCGTCTTTGCTGGAAAATCTTCAGCAGGACTTTGTCCGTACCGCGCGTTCCAAGGGCCTTCGTGAAAGCACCGTAATTTGGCGACATGCATTTCGGAATTCGCTTGTAACGGTGGTAACCCTGATCGGCCTTTCGCTGCCCTGGCTGGTGAATGGCTCTTACATCACCGAGAGCATCTTCGGCTGGCCCGGAATGGGCCGATTGGGTATCACAGCCATCATGTCACGTGATTATCCGGTCGTCATGATGGTGACCATGCTATCGGCCTTGATCGTTATCATCGGAAATCTGGTGTCCGATGTGCTGTACGCTGTCGTTGACCCCCGCACCAGGTTCGATTAGGCCAGGCAAATATGAGTGATACAACTCTTACCTTAATTGAAGAAAAAGCCTCAAAAACAAAATACCCGAAAACCCAGCTTGGGATGACGTGGTATATGTTCAAAAGGCATAAAATGGCAATGGTCAGCCTGGTGGTCCTGCTTTTCCTTTTCCTGGTGGCCATTTTCGCAAAACAAATCATGCCCTATGACCCGGTGAAACTGGATCCGGTTTATGCCAAGGGGAGACCTCAACCCCCAACAGCGGAACACTGGTTTGGCACCGACGACCTGGGACGCGATCTGTTCTCGCGTGCCGTCAGCGGCGCAAGAGTATCTCTGTCGGTGGGTTTTGTATCGGTTGGAATTTCGGTGCTGATCGGTGTTGTTTTAGGCTCGTTGGCGGGTTTCTTTGGCGGCTGGACCGATAACCTGATCATGCGCATCGCCGATATTTTCTTATCGTTGCCTACTTTCTACCTGATCATCTCCGTCAATTCGTTATTCAAACCCAGTATCTTTAATGTGATGGTGGTGATCGGCGTGTTTGGCTGGATGGGCGTATCGCGCCTGCTGCGCAGTGAATTTTTGCGGCTGAAAGCCACCGATTTCATCACTGCCGCCCGCGCGGTGGGTGTGCCCGGTCTACGGATGGTGACCAAACATTTGATCCCGAATGCCATCGCACCCGTGATTGTGAATGCCACCATGGGTATCCCCAGCGCCATCCTGCTCGAGTCTTCGCTGAGCTTTTTAGGCCTGGGTGTTCCGCCGCCGGCTGCTTCCTGGGGCTCCATGCTGCAGGATGCTAAGACCTGGCTGCATTTTGCCTGGTGGATGTGGGTGATCCCCGGTCTGCTGATTTCGATCACGGTGATTGCCTTCAACTTTATGGGTGACGGTCTGCGCGACGCCCT
>DAISXR010000037.1:21845-29469 GCA_036825755.1 Anaerolineaceae bacterium | reverse complement strand
CCTGACGGATGGGTCAGCCTTTTGATACGTTCGCTTGCTCGGAACGACGGAGGAGCGAGGATTTACAGCAATGGCGAAACGCTTCGATTTATCATCAGAATAAAGCACTCGACAGTGGATACCTCACACCGATATTACGATACAATACCCATACAAAACCTCTTTCGGCTGGATTAATCATGACCGTCATCCTGATGTTTCTTCCTCTTGCTGCCATATTTTTTATTCTGCGCAAACGATACCCGCATTTCGATGTCAGACTCACTCTGATTCTGTCATCCGCTTTATGGGGGCTTCTGCTGGTGCTCATCACGGAGATCTCCAGCCTGTTTCGTGCGTTCAACTACCACACACTGAGTGCTGCCTGGGGATTTTTATCCGGGGGGCTGGGTGTGATGGCGCTTTACCGCTGGAAGAAGATTCGTCTCCCGTCTTTTCGGCTGACGGTTCTGCAGTGGATTCAGATAGTATGTATCGCCGGCATCGCCATCATCACCCTGGTGATTGCGGTCATTTCCGCGCCCAATAACTGGGACGCGATGGTGTATCACATGAGCCGCGCGGCTCACTGGGTACAGAATGAAAGTGTTGCACATTACCCAACTTCCATTCTATGGCAGTTGTACCATCCGCCGTTTGCCGAATTTCAAATTGCCCACCTACAAATACTCAGTGGAGGGGATTACCTTTCTCAGATACCCCAATGGTTGAGTATGATCGGCTGTGTTTTGGGGATATCTCTCATAACCAAACAACTGGGGGGCAGTAAATCAGCACAAATTTTTGCTGCCTTTTTCACCGCAACCATACCCATGGGGATCCTTCAAGCATCGACAGCTCAAAATGATTATGTGGTGGCCTTCTGGTTGATCGCGCTACTTGTGTTGATTTTCGAAACTGAAAAGAATCGTGAACTTTTCCTTTACTTTTTAATTGGCACTTGCCTGGGACTGGCAGCGCTTACAAAGACCACTGCTTACCTGTATGGGTTGCCTATTATGTTGTATTTTATTTTTCGCGAGATTCGTCAACGGCAGCCAAAGCTCATCCTGCGCCTGGTAGCTATCTGTCTGATAGCACTATTCATCAATTTGCCCCATTTTAGCCGTAACTACGATATTTTCAACGGCCCCTTTGGATCAACAGTAGAAATTTCACGCCACCGTAATGAGAACATCGGTCTGAAAGGAACTACGATCAACCTGATTCGAAACCTGGGTATGTATGCAGGAACCGTCGAGCCAGTCAATTCAATACTAAATTCAACGGTGAAGAGCATCTCCTCATGGATCAACCTTGATCTCAATGATCCTCGATATACTTTGGAAGATCATCAGTTTATCATTTCCAAACCTGCGTTTCATGAAGATACGATGGCCAGCAGTTGGCATTTAGTGATCGCCTTTATTTCAATGATTGTGATCAGTTTCAAACGAAAACAAATCGGGAATTTCTTATTTATTCACCTGGGTCTTCTCACATTCGCGGGTTTCCTAATTTTTTGCATCCTGTTGAAATGGCAAATGTGGCACGTCCGGTTGCATTTGCCGCTGCTGGTCATCAGCGCAGCCTGGGTGGGATTGCTTGCGGACATTTCTAAAAAATGGGTGATGTGGGCGCTCACCGCCTTTCTGGCGGTGATGGTGCTGCCGGTGTTCTACTTTAATCCCAACAAACCGCTGGTGGCTGATTACAACATTTTCAACCTGCCCCGCCGCGAGGTGATGATCACCCGCAAGAACCTGGTCGTACCGTATATCGAAAGCGTCAACTATCTGGTGGATGAAAAAGACTGTTATCAAACCGGGCTGTATCTGCCGGACCAGGAATGGGAATATCCCTTCTGGAGTCTGTACGCGGATACTGGAAAGCCATTCCGTTTGGAACATGTGAATGTGGAAAATGAAACGGCAGATATCCCCATGCCGGCTTTTGCGCCATGTGCCATCATCGCCACCCAATCTACCGGTGATACATTCACCCTGCGCGACGGCACGGTGTATCACCTCACCTGGAATATGGCGCCGGTTTTTGTCTACACCCGATGATTTGCCGGATATCTAGCTCACACACAAACAGCGGAGCAAACAAATGCTCCGCTGTTTGATTCTCTGCACAGGCTTTTGCACAATTTCTGTGAGGATTTCCACAATTCGCCATGTGGTTTTCCACAGTTTTTGCCATAATACGCAGGGTTATCCACAGGCAGCAGCCATCCCTGTGGAATGGGCTGTGGAAAACCTCCTCGCTTTGTGGAGAATGTCAGGTCAGACGGTTCTCTACGGCAGAACCACCTGCCCGGGGATCCACTCCACGATGGTGGGAGTGGCATTTTCAGGAATATGACGGAAGACTTCATTGAGGGAAATATCACGCACCAGGCAAATGACAGCAGCCAGTGACAGCCCATGCGAGACAATCAGCACCGGGCCGGCGGGATACCGGGCGGCGATCTCATCGATAGCCTTCTTTACACGTACAGCCAGTTGGAGCACATTTTCACCGCCGGGTACGGGCACATGCAGCGGGTCGGCGTCGCGGCGCGCCACCAAATCGGGGAACTGCCGGCGGATATCCACTGAGCGCATTCCCTCCCATTCACCCATGCGCACTTCCACCAGGCGTTCGTCGATCTGCACGGTCTGGCCAGTCTGCGTGGCGATAATTTCAGCGGTCTTCAAAGCCCGTTTGAGCGGACTTGAAAAGATGGATTGAAACTTCACCTCTTTCAGCTTCAGCGCGAGCTGGCGGGCCTGTTCCACCCCGTTTTCGTTCAACTCGATATCAATGCTGCCCTGGAGCCGGCCTTCCTGGTTCCAGATGGTTTCGCCGTGCCGTACCAGCCACAACTCTGTCATATTGCTGCCCTCGTTGATTTTTGCTGATTGTACACTGGTTTTGATTGAAACATAATCTGAAAGGAAACCCAGCCTGAGCAGCGATAGTGACATTTTTGGATAAAACAGGTGACATTTTATGTTCGTGTAAAGTTGACAACTTTACTCTGATTGTGATATTCTTTTGGACGGTGGAGCGTATCCTTACCAAAAGGATCAAATAACAAAAGGAGATTTACGATGACCTACAAAGTCAACCGTGACGAATGTATCTTGTGCGGCGCTTGCGAAGCCGAATGTCCTGAACAGGCCATTTCAGAAGTCGATGGCGCTATGTGGATCAACCCCGATATCTGCAAAGACCATGCAGCCTGTGTAGAAGTTTGCCCGGTCGAAGCAATTTCCAAAGCATAACCTGTCGCAAATCAATCAGCCAATAACCCCCTTTAAGTGTTAAAATTTGAAGGGGTAATTTGGTTTAATCATTACGGTCATACATCAGGCGGTGAAAGATGAAGAAGTTCATCACAGTTGCAGGAAACATTGGTGTGGGAAAATCCACCCTGGTAGGTTTGTTAAGCGACACATTGGGCTGGGAACCATTCTACGAACCGGTTTCTCAGAACCCGTATTTGTCCGATTTCTATGCCGATATGCGCGGCTGGAGCTTTCATTCGCAGATTTTCTTTTTAATTCACCGGCTGCGCATCCATTACGATCTGGCGCAGTCCCCCTCATCGACCATCCAGGACCGCAGCATTTATGAAGATGCTGAGGTATTTGCCAAAAATCTGTATCTGCAGGGATTTTTCCAGGAACGCGATTACCAGACATACACATCACTGTATCAGACGTTGAGCCGGTCCTTGATTGCGCCCGATCTGGTGGTGTATCTCAAGGCCACCACCCCCACCCTGGAAAAGCGCATCGCCAAACGCAGGCGTGACTATGAGCGCTCCATCAGCACCGGTTACCTGAGCCAGATCAATCAACTGTATGACGAATGGATTGACAGCTTCAATTTGTGTCCCAAATTGACCATCCCGGCTGACAACCTGGATTATGTTGCCCAACCCCGCCATCTGGATCTGATCCTGCGTAAAATTCAGGAGCGCCTCTCCGGCAAGGAAGAGGTGATCTTCGAACCCGGCGAGATCGAAGCTTTATAGCTGCCAGGTTTGCCCTGGATAGAAACAGGATGACAGATCAGAACGTCATCTGTTTAACACAATCAAAGAGATAACAAAGACGGGTCATCCTAAGAAATGACCCGTCTTCATAGTTCACTGGAAAAAGAAACTTACATTGGTTCAATCACCAGCTTGATCGCCGTGCGTACTTTTCCATCGATTTCGACATCGACAAATTCCGGAACCGCAGCAATGGATACACCTTCTTCTTTAAGATATCCGGTTGCAAGTACCATTGCCTTGATTGCCTGATTAACGGCTCCAGCCCCAATCGCTTGTACCTCTGCATGTTTATGTTCACGTATTACCCCGGCAATCGCGCCCGCCACGGCTGCAGTGCGGGAGTTCGCTTTCACTTTTATGACATCCATCCTTGCCTCCCATGACATAAATCTTGACAATTCGGGTTGTATACAATGTATTAATGATTGTAATGAATAAATCAGGCAATTGCAATACCTTTGCTATACCTTTCCACACAGAGTTATAGAGTTTGTATTCGTAGTCTTAGTAGAGTCTGTGGATATGTGGATAACCTGGATCGAGCCGTAAAAATGCACCATATCTGGGAGTTATCCCTGAGAACAACCTGTATATACCGGTATTTTTGCAAAAAGTTTTCCAGAGTCTGTCTGTGGATTGTCTGGAACAGAATCTGGAAAACTTTTTCATTTTCTATTTTTTATTGGGAAGTTGGAGGGAGGATCGCATCCCTGACGTTATTTGTGAAGATCAGCCTAAATATGGGGGATTAAATTAGCGTAATTTTGCCAGAGTCTTGCTGAATTAATTTATTTCTCCACAGTTCAACCGCTTTTTCCACACATAAACGCGGGTTTTCCACAGCTTTTTACGCAGCGGTCAGGAGTTTATCCCCATATCCACTGCCCACCCATCGATGGTTTCTTCAACCCGATCCAGGTATCCATCCAATGAGTGAATCTTGTCATCCATGCGGTCCCTGCCAAAACCCAGTGTTTCGGCGGCAGTTTGCCATTGCTCCTGCACCAGTACGGAATCGGAAAGCACCGAGGCTGCCAGTGACCAGGTGCGAAAAACCGGCCACAGTGCGGCAGCCGGGTTCTGTGATGAAAAAGCCTGAACCGCACCCTGGTAATAGGCCAGACGGTTGATATCCAATTTCACCGGCGGATTGGGCAGTTTTGCGGCGTCCCGGAAGGCGGTTTCCCAGTTTTCAATCCAACTGGCCGGGATACCGCTGGAAAGCGCATCGGAAGTAAATATTTGATTGAACTCAGTCACCAGTTCCGGGCGGCCCACTTCTTCGGCGCGGGATGGGTACTGCGTCAGAAAACGGCGTTCGGTCATCGGCCGGCTGCTGAGCGACGCGACCGCATTGGCCGCTTTTTCGAGGGCGCTCAGACAGGCGCAAACCTGCCCGGGGTGGCTCGCTTCACCGCCCTGTTTGAGTTCAAACCAGATCTGGCGAGAGGAACTGCACATGTTACGGGCACGCTGCAAAGCGTATTCGGGGCGGCCGTACTGGGCGCAGATACTGGCCTGGGTGAACTCGAACCAGTGCTGGGTATCGTGCAAAATGATGGGGTTGTTGCAGATAAATGGCGACAGCCATGGATCGGTGCGCTGCTCGCGCGGCTGACGAAAATCGCTTTGGGAAAAATTGGCAATATCCAGATGAATCTCATCCGACAGTTTGACGATCTCACGCGGGTATTCCGGCGTGCTGTCATGAATGAAAAACAGGTCGATATCGGTGGTGTGCCCCAAAAGAGGTTCATCGGTGAGAAGAGACCCGGTCAGGTAAATGCACACCATGCGGCGGTTCTTTCTCAATTGTTGGTCAGCCGCCGATCGGGCGGCTTGCAGCAGCGATTCACGGGTTATTCGCATTGTTTCCCCATCTTTTGAAATCTCTGGACATAAAAACCTTCACTGTGTTGGTGCGCTGTTTCAGCGCACCAACATGGGTATTGTACTATGAAGGGGTCTCCTCAATCGGCAACTCGGGCTGGAAGGGGGCCATTTGCAGAGCCTGCCGGATGCGGGTTTCGATCCACAACAGATCGGCTTCATTGCGGACAAAATCACGGCTGTTGGTATCAATCACCAGCGTGGGCGATGCATGTTTTTCATACAGGAAGAAGGTGTCGTAAGCCTGATTCAGCGAATCGATGTAATCACGTTCCATGGTTCGTTCGATGGCCCGGTCGCGCAAAGCGATGCGCTGCATCAGCACATCCGTATCGGCGCGTAAATACACGGTCAGATTTGGCTGAACGGTTTTCTCGGCCAGGGCTTCCTGAACCCGGTAATACATCTCCAGTTCATCGCCCTTCAGGTTGATGCGGGCAAACAAGGCGTCTTTGTCAAACGTATAATCGCTGATCAGTACGTCATTTTCTTTGAGCAGCTTGGAAACACCATGGCGCTGCTGCTGGTAGCGGCTGAGCAGAAAGAATATCTGCGTTTGAAAGGCATACCGGGCGCGATCAGAATAAAAATCTCCCAGAAACGGATTTTCTTCAAAGACTTCCAACAGCAGGCTGGAATGAAAAGATGGCTGCAGCATGCGCGCCAGGGTGGTTTTCCCAACGCCAATCACACCTTCAATCGCAAAATACATTCATCCTCCAAAATCGGGGTTTTGTGAGGCAGCCGTCTGCCGGGGGGATTGGTTCTGCAACGCTGCCGAATTTCCGTAACTATACCATAATTGCCATTCACTCGATATGCACCTGGGGCGGATCAAAGTCAACCGCAAGAAATAACTGCTCCTACCGTATAATTATGACTCACAAATCTGCATATCATTCACAGGAGAGCCATGTTCACACGATGCATTGTCAGAGCCCCTGCAGAAACCTTTGCCTTAGGATTGACCACCGCCCAACTGGGCGTACCTGACCATTCGCTGGCAGTGCGGCAGCATGAGGCGTATTGTTATGCGCTGAAACGCTGCGGGCTGGATGTGACCATGCTGCCGCCGGACCCGGAGTATCCGGATTCCACCTTTGTGGAGGATACGGCCATCCTGACAGAACGATGCGCCATCCTGACCCACCCGGGTGCCTCAAGCCGTGAAGGGGAGGTGGCTTCCATTCGCCCCACGTTGGCGAGTTTCTACCACCGAATCCATGCCATTACCGCGCCGGGTACACTGGACGGCGGTGATATCTGCGATGCGGATGGACATTTTTTCATCGGCATTTCTGCGCGAACCAACGAAGAGGGCGCACGGCAGTTGGGGGAGCTCCTGGTTAATGAAGGATACACTGCCAGTTATGTGGATGTGCGCAATGTGCCGGGCATTTTGCATCTCAAAAGCGGCATCGCCAGCCTGGGCGACGGCCATCTGCTGTTGATCGAAGCGCTCGCGGATCACCCGGCTTTTGAAGGGTATCACCGCCACCTTGTGCCCCCGGAAGAGACCTATGCGGCCAACTGCATCCGTGTGAATGAAACCGTGCTGCTGGCCGAAGGTTTCCCACAGGTGGGAAACCTTGTGGAAAACCTGGGTTTGCCGGTCATATCGCTCAATATGTCGGAATTTGAGAAAATGGACGGCGGGCTGAGCTGTCTATCGCTGCGGTTTTGATTTTCAAAAATCTGTCAACA
>DAISXR010000037.1:3934-21745 GCA_036825755.1 Anaerolineaceae bacterium | reverse complement strand
GGCTCCGGAAAAACGCGTGTACTCACCTTCCGAATCGCCTATTTGATCTACAACCTGGGCGTGCCACCGTATCGAATCAACGCGCTCACCTTTACCAATAAGGCTGCCCGTGAAATGAGCAAACGGGTCACGGATCTGCTCGGTGCAAGCGGAGAGGGATTGTGGGTGGGTACCTTCCACTCAACCTGCGCCCGAATTTTACGGCGCGAGGCAGAACATCTGTCATTCACATCCAGTTTTGTCATTTATGACGCCGATGATCAGATTTCATTGGTCAAGAACCTGATGCGCGATCTGAACGTGGATGACAAGCAGAATCCGCCCCAACGCATCCACGCCGCCATATCGCATGCCAAAAACCATCTCATCCAGCCGCACGAGATGGTTCAGCATTCGTATCGCGATATGATTGTGCAGCGCGTATACGAGCGCTACCAAAATGCCCTCAAGGCCAGCAACGCGCTCGATTTCGATGATTTGCTGCTGTATACGGCGCAATTATTTGCGGAACACCCCGATGTGGAGCAGCAGTATGCCCGCCGGTTCGAGCATATTCTGGTGGACGAATTCCAAGACACCAACATGGCCCAGTACGAGATTCTGCGGCACATGAGCTCCTTCCATCACAATCTATTTGTGGTGGGTGACGAAGACCAGTCCATTTACCGCTGGCGCGGCGCCGATTATCACAACGTGCAGCGGTTTGAACAGGACTACCCAGATTGCGAGAAGATCCTGCTGGAGCAGAATTACCGCTCACGCCAGCTGGTGCTGGATGCCGCCCGGGCGGTGATTGACCGCAACACCAACCGCACACCCAAACATCTGTTTACCGAACGGGGTCAGGGCGAAAGCATCATTCTGTATGAAGCCCCCGATGATTACAGCGAAGCCTCCTACGTGGTGAGCACCATCCAGAAACAGATGGAGCGTGGAAAACGGGGCGGCGATTTCGCGGTAATGTACCGCACCAACGCCCAATCCCGTTTGCTGGAAGACGCCTTCGTGCGGGCCGGCATGCCCTACCGCCTGGTAGGCGCGCAGCGGTTCTACGGCCGGCGTGAGATCAAGGATTTGATCGCCTATCTGCGCCTGCTGCAAAACCCGGCCGATGAGGTCAGTCTGGAACGCGTGATCAATGTACCGCCGCGCAAGATCGGCGATAAAACCCGCCAGCATCTGCTGCAGATCTCATCGCAGATGCAGACCAGCGCGGGCGCAGTGCTGGTAAGCCTGGGATCCGATTTGGACAAATCACCATTTTGGGGTGAGTTCAGCGGGCGCGAGATTGGCTCTCTGGCCAACTTTGGACAGCTTTATCAGACCTGGCGAAAAACCTTCCGCAACCTGCCGCTGCATGAGCTGGTAGAGCGCATTGTTTTGGATATCGGTTATCGCGATTTTCTGGAAGACGGACAGGAAGAAGGATTGGACCGTTGGGCCAACGTGGAAGAGTTCCTGCGACTGGCCAGTGAGTTTGAAGAACGCGGGCTGGGGTTGCCGGAATTTTTGGAGAACCTGGCGCTGGTTTCGGATCAGGATACCATCCCGGAGAAGCAGGATTCTCCCACTCTGTTGACGCTGCACGCCGCCAAAGGGCTTGAGTTTGACCAGGTCTTCATCATCGGGCTGGATGACGGTATTCTGCCGCATAGCCGCTCCATCAGCGCCAACGATCCCGAAGAGATGGCGGAAGAACGCCGTTTGTTTTATGTGGGCATCACCCGCACAAAAAACAAGCTTTATCTGGTGCGATGCACCTACCGGAACACATACGGATCCTCCAGCATCACCACGCCCTCGCGCTTCCTGGATGATATCCCCGAGGATCTGCTGGTTGAGCAGGGCGCCCAATCAGCGCCTAAAACCCGCGATCACTGGCGCCGCGAGACCTTTGAACAGCAAACCCGCTGGGATGCACCGCAGGTACGCACGGTTAAACGCGCCACCGGTCAGAAAGTCGACAAAAAAGCCGCTCCGGTAGTCACTGCTAAATACCGCGCCAATATGCGCGTGAAGCACCCCGATTGGGGTCCGGGCATCATCCTTGAAAGCCGCATGGACGGCAGTGATGAAGTACTGGATGTTCACTTCGAGAGCGTGGGTTTCAAGCGATTGCTGGCCGGTCTGGCAAAACTTCAGATTCTCGAATAATCCTGAATCAAATCTATGAAATCACTATTTCAGCGCCTGGGTTTCCCGCAAAAGGAGTCATCACCAAAGGCTTCGTCCCTTGATTCTCCTGGCGGGCTGGATGCCCCGCTGACCACGCGCATGATTTTCAAGCAGTGGTTCCCGCTGGCGTTGAGCTGGACCGTCATGTCTTTTGACGGCATCATCCTGGCGGCCATCATGGCGCGTCTGCCGGACCCGAAGATCAACCTGGCCGCCTACGGCGGGATTGCCTTCTCGCTGGCGTTTGTGATGTCAGCGCCCATCTCATCCATGCTGGCCATCTCCACAGCCCTCTCGCGCAACTGGCAGGCTTTTGCGCGGCTGCGCAAGTTCATGTTGATGGTTGCGCTTGCCATCACAGCGGTGTACGCGCTGATAGCCCTGACCCCGCTGTATTACTGGGTGGCAGGCACGGTCATCGGCGCGCCGGCAGAGATTCTGGAGCCCGGACGCTGGGGTTTGATCATCCTCATGCCGTTTCCGTTTCTGGTAGGCTTCCGCCGTTTGCAACAGGGTGTGCTGATTCGCTTTGGTCAGGCTGATGGGGTGACCATCAGCACCTTCCTGCGCATCATCACCGAGGTGATTTTGCTGCTGCTGGGTATGCGGTTCCTGCGCATACCGGGCATCATGATCGCCACCGGGGCGCAGACTGGCGGCATGGTGGTGGAAATGCTGTATGCCACACTGCGCGCTCGTCCCGTCATTCGAAATGAATTGAAAGCCGCGCCGGTGGATCAGGAACTCACCTGGAGAGATTTGCTGAGGTTCTTCATTCCATTCTCGCTCAGCACCATCATTTCCTTTTCGTTCCAGTTTATCAACAGCGCGGGCATGAGCCGTATGCCCATGCCGATCGAATCCCTGGCGATTTTTCCGGTGGTCTCCTCCTTTGCCTGGATGCTGCAGGGTCCCGGCGTGGCACATCAGGAAGTAGTGGTTTCGCTGCTGGATCGCAGGAAATCAACCGGTATCCTGCGCCGTTTCACCATCTCGCTGATCACCGGTGAGCTGCTGCTCACGTTGCTGGTGTTGCTCACACCGCTCTCCATTCTGTGGTTCACCGGAGTCTCGTCTCTATCCCCTGATCTGGCTCGCATGGCGAACCTGGCTATGTGGTTTTTCCTGCCGCAATCGGGCATCGCAGTCCTGCAATGCTGGTATCAGGGGCTGATCATCTACAGCCGGCGTACCCGTCTGATGACCGAGGCGATCGTCGTGTCATTGGCCGTGGAAATTGTCATCATGGCAGCCGGCATCCTCACCGGGCGATTCAGCGGCATCTACGTGGCATCTTTCGCCTTCCTTTTCGCGTATGCGGCGCAAATCTTCTGGCAGTACCTGCGCAGCCGTTCGTACGCCCGCAGTCTGCATGAACGCGACCAGCAGGAAGCGGCAGTGTTAACCAGTCAGTAATTATTCAATCTTTTCTCAAGTTTCAACAGTTATTGGAGGGGTGATAATGTCAAAAGTAGCCTGGATCGGTGTAGGGGTCATGGGCAGCTCCATGGCCGGGCATCTGGTGAAATGCGGGCATGATGTGCGCATGTACAATCGATCATCGGAAAAAGCGGAAAAAGTCGCCCAGGAAGTTGGCGGACGCGCGTGCGCAACCATTGCCGAGGCGGTGAAAGATGCGGAGTACATCTTTACCATGGTAGGGTATCCCAAAGATGTGGAAGAAGTATATCTTGGAAAAGACGGCATCTTTGCCCACGCCCCGCAGGGATCTCTGTGCGTGGATATGACCACCTCACAGCCCACTTTGGCTGCCCAGCTGTATGATGAAGGCAAACAGTGCGGACTCCGTGTCATGGATGCCCCTGTTTCGGGCGGGGATTCAGGCGCCCGCAATGCCACACTCTCCATCATGGCCGGGGGAGACGAGGCTGATTTTGATGAGGTCAGGCCGCTGTTTGAGTGCATGGGCAAGAATATCGTGCATCTCGGACCGGCCGGGTATGGACAGCATACCAAGGCCGCCAATCAAATCGCGCTGGCCGGCGCCACTGCCGCCATGACCGAGGCGCTGGTGTACGCCCGCCGGGTGGGGCTGGATCCGCAAAAAATGCTGGCCGCCATCGGCGCGGGCGCCGCCGGAAGCTGGCAGTTGAATAATATGGCTCCGCGCGTGCTCAAAGGCGATCTGGCGCCCGGTTTCTTTATTAAGCACTACATCAAGGATATGAAAATCATCCGTGAAGAGATTGAAAAGCGCGGCATGGAGCTGCAAATGTTGAACACCGTGCTGGATCTGTACGAGCAGATGGCCGCCCGCGGGCTGGAAAACGACGGCACTCAGGCTTTGATCAAGCTGTACGAGCAGGAACTCTGATTTTATAGCAGGTAATTTTCGTTATTTTTCAGAAAAGGAGCTCAGTATGATACGGGACGTCATGGAAAAGATTAGTCAATCGGTTTCAGGCGGACGCATTTTCAACAGCGTCAGAGAAATATCCAACTATCACCGCATTCAGGCCAGCCCGGGCTACCGCGCCGCGGCACAGCATGTTCAGCAGCGTCTGGCACAGAGTGGTTTTAACGCGGTGATACATACTTACCCGGCAGACGGTAGCACCTGGTTTTTTACCTCCAAAATGTTCCGCGAGTGGAATTGTCGCAAGGCGGTGCTGGATCTGGTGGAACCGCAAAAACGCCTGGCTGATTTCAGTGCCAACAATATGTCGATCATCCAGCGCAGCATTCCATGTGATTACCGCGGGCAGCCTTTGGATATTGTATTGATGGATAAAGGCAGCGATCCGCAAAACTATGCCGGCGTGGATCTGAAGGGCAAGTTGCTCTTCGTTCGCCAAAACTTTCATGGCTTTATGGATTGGGCCATTCAGGAACAGGGTGCGCTGGGCTTCATCACTGATGTGATCGCTGAAATGCCGGGTGTGCGCGCCCGCGCCGATTTGTATGATGTGATGACCTATACTTCTTTCTGGTGGAGACAGCCGGATGAACCGCCCACCTTTGGGTTTGTGCTCACCCCGCGCATGGGTGATTTTTTGGCGCAGCTTTGTTTGCAGAAACGTGCCGATCATGAGAAGGATCCATCCGCTGACGCGTATCCAAAAGCGACTGCCTTTATCGACGCTGAGCTCTACAACGGCAGCATCGAGGTGGTGGAGACCTGTCTTCCCGGTGAAACCGACGAAGAACTTCTTATCGTGGCGCATCTGTGCCATCCGCGTTCCTCGGCCAATGATAACGCCAGCGGCGTGGCAGCTTCCATGGAAGCCGTGAAAGCCATCCGTGATCTGACCGAAAGCGGGCAGCTCCCGCGGTTGAAACGCGGCATCCGCATGATCTTTGTGCCGGAGTTCACCGGAACGTACGCGTATCTGCACGGAATCGGTGAAGCTCGCAGCAGGATCAAGGCCGGCATCAATCTGGATATGGTGGGCGGCCGGCAGGTGCATGGCTACGGCCCCATCACCATCAGCGGGCTGCCGCATTCCACCCCCTCGTTTGTGGTGGATCTGGCGGCGCTCATCATGGACGAGGTGCGCCGCAACCAGCCCGCACAGGGCAAAGGCAATACATCCGCCATGTTCAACGGTAAGGTGGGCAGCTTTGAAACCGGCAGCGACCATTATGTGCTCTCGGACCCCACCATCAACATCCCCTCCATCATGCTGGGGCAGTGGCCGGATAAGTTCTATCACACCAGCGGGGATACCCCCGAGGTAGTGGATCCGTTCATTTTGCATAAATCAGCCAGTATTTGCGCTGGATACATTTACCTGCTGGCCAACCTGAGCCTGGAAGATATCCCGCTCATTCTCAACAAGAGCCTGGAGCGCCTGACGGAAGACCTGAGTGAACTGGTGAAGAAGGCAGCCGGCAAACAGCTTGCCAGTGGTCTGCTGTATCGCAAGATGCAGCACCTGACCGAGTTCTACAAGGGCTGCAACCGCTCGCTGGCTGGCTTTTTCAGCGAAAAGGACGAGCAGTCTGTGCAGGTGCGTATCGAACGAATGAATAAACTGTTGGAACAGGCAGCCGACACGCTGTGGAACGGTTATGTGGAGGATTTCGACCCGGACTTTGAGGTGACGAATGAACCCGCCCCGGCCGCCTTCCGATATGTTCCGGTGCGCAAATATGTCACCCCGGTGAGCCATCTGGAAGATCACGCCCTGGGGGATCCGGAAAAACTGGCGGCATGCAAAGACCATCTCAAGAACTACGCCTCAAAACTGCACTCCGCGCATTATTTTGACGGTGTGGTGCAGTTCTACATCAACGGCGAGCGCTCGCTGTGGGAGATCGCACAGGAGTCTATGCTGGAAACCAGTGATGGCTCCGTGGAGTATGTGGACCGGTTTGTCAGGCTACTGGCATCGCTGGGGCTGGTGGAAATCAATTAACCCACCCCTGCCCCTCCCTCAGGGAGGTGTATAGACCGGAGAGATAGGTAACACCCGTTCGGAGACATAGGTAACAGTTGCTAGAATCAGGCATGAGGAGGAAAGAAGTTAATGCAGGCAAGTTTTGCCGTTCCAACGGCAAAACTTGCCTGCGAAACGGGCAAAAACCCTTGTTTGCATAGGCATTATCATCCGTGTGGAGATTTCATGGTTCAAAATTTCCGTCCCTGGCGGGGGTGGCGCGTAGCGCCGGGGTGGTAAAAGAAAATCGGATAATGACTACAATAGTCCACTATCGCAACCACGGGCGCACACTGTGCGCCACTACGGGAAGACGGTTGGTGTTTGTTCACATAGTCTTCTGTAGCAGCTCCTGAAATTCCCCTCCTGGGAGGGGTGGCGCGCAAGCGCCGGGGTGGTCAGTAATCACCATTTGACAACTTGTCCCGCATCGGTTATCCTTACGCCTGCGTCCGGGTGGGACCGGCGCGGCGGAAACCGTCGAACCCCGTCAGGTCCGAGAGGAAGCAGCGGTAAGGTGGTCTTTTCGGGCGCCGCCGGCAAACCTACCCGGCGCACCTTTAATCTTATGACTAACCCACCCATTTGCAATTACGAAGGCTCCGACTACCAGGATGTTTTCTGGGAAAGCGGAGGCCGAGCTTATGAAGACGCCGTGGAAGCGGTCGCCCTCAGCCGTTTGATGCCCAAATCAGGCAGCCGGCTGCTGGAACTGGGCGCCGGCGCCGGGCGGAATACCCCGCGCTATCGCGGCTTTCAACAAATCACCTTGCTCGATTATTCACACACCCAGCTTGAACGTGCACGCGACCGGCTGTCACAAACGCAGGACCCGGGTGTGTCTTATCGTTTTGTGGCCGCCGATATCTACCGCCTGCCGTTCGTGCCTGGCGTATTTGACGCCGCCACAATGATCCGCACGCTCCACCACTTAAGCGAGCCCGCTGCCGCCCTGCGCCAGATCCGCAAGGTGCTGCAGCCCGAAGCGGTGTTTGTTCTGGAGTATGCCAACAAGCAAAACATCAAATCCATCATGCGCTATCTGCTGCGTAAACAGGACTGGAGCCCCTTCACCCGCGAACCGGTCGAGTTCGTCAAACTCAACTTCGATTTTCATCCCGCGGCCATCCGGCAATGGCTGGCTGACAGCGGTTTCAAACTGGAAAAGCAGCTCACCGTATCGCATTACCGCATGGCGCTGCTCAAAAAGCTGTTCCCGCTTAAGATGCTGGTGTGGATGGACTCGCAAGCCCAGCTAACCGGCGATTGGTGGCAGCTTTCACCCAGCGTGTTCACCCGCAGTCATACCACCCAGGAAGGGCAGCCCTCTCACAATGGTGACTTCTTTGCCTGCCCGGTTTGCGGCGCTAAACTGGCCGATACGCCCCCGCTGATCACCTGCCCAGATTGCGGGCGGCAGTACCCGGTCTCGGACTGCATCTACGATTTCCGCCTGCCAGAAGAATCAGCCGAATCAACAACTGACTGATTCAATCGCAAATCCTTACCGGTATCCCTGGCTTGATTTGAAAATGTAATCGATTCGTTAGAATCGAATATCTTTTGATCTACAATAAGCACATGATAAATTTGCCTCCATTTATTCCCGGTATGGAACTCAGCCGCCTGTTTTTCAACGAAGCGGTTCAGCCCATTCTGGACCGATATTTCCCCGGTCTGGCTTACTCTGCCGGGCGGCTGGACTTTGGCTCGGACGTGCTCGGGTTTGACACGCCCATGTCACGCGATCATGACTGGGGCCCACGACTGATGATTTTTTTGGATGAGGAGGAACTGGAGACCCGCCGGGATGATATCCTGCGAAGCCTTTCCCGGCATTTACCGGTGCACATCCACGGTTACCCCACCCATTACGAAAACTTCGATTCGGACGGCGCGCAAATGACTCCCGTGGAACATGGACCGGTGAACCCGTACATCTCAGTCATCAGCCCGGAGCGTTTCTTTTTAGGGTACGCCGGGGTGGATATCACCCGCCCGCTGACCGCCGCCGATTGGCTGGTGATTCCATGGCAGCGGCTGGCTACCATCCGGTCCGGTCAGGTGTTCCATGACGGGTTGAAGCGGTTGAGTGAAATCAAGTCCGTTTTGCGCTGGTATCCGCATGATCTGTGGCTGTATACTTTGGCGGCGCAATGGCGTCAGATCGACCAGGAAGAGCCGTTTATGGGGCGCACTGCCAGCGCCGGTGATGAAATCGGCTCGCGCCTGATCTCGTCACGGCTGCTCAACCGGCTGATGCAGTTATGCTTTTTACTGGAGCAAAACTGGCCGCCTTATTCCAAGTGGTTTGGCAGTGCGTTTTCACGGTTGGAATGCGCGCCCGCGCTTCAACCTCCCATCATGCAGGTGACCGAAGCAACAGACTGGAAAATCCGCGAGAAAGGGTTATCTGAATTGTATATACACACAGGGTGTATACACAACAAACAGGGTATTACGGCTTATGTTGAGCCCGAAGTCACTCCATTTCACAAGCGGCCATTTCAGGTACCCCATTCCCAGCGCTATGCAGATGCTCTGTATGCCGCCATTCGCTCTGAAGAGGTACTGGCTTTACCGCGATATACAGGCAGTATTGACCAGATGATCGACAACATAGATGTGCTTGAATCCATCCCGATGTGTCAGCATCTGAAGCATGTCTATCAGAACTCGATCCCGGACACATTTCCCAATCCCTGTCCCCATATGGATCCTCGCACATTGAAGGAGAATTGACCATGAAAGTGATTGTCATTACCGGCAGTACCCGTGGTTTGGGGTATGGTCTGGCACAGGAGCTTTTGGAAAGGGGCTGTGCCGTATCCATTTGTGGGCGGTCCGCTGATTCGGTGAACAGCGCAGCGGAGACCCTGGCACGACTTTATGGGCGCGATAGGGTGTTGGGCAGTGTTTGTGATGTGTGTGACGACCGACAAATTCAGGAATTGTGGAACTCCAGCCGGCAGGTGTTCAGCAAAATCGATATCTGGGTGAACAATGCCGGCATCTCCAACCCGGTTGCCAAAGTATGGGAGCAGTCCGAAGGGTTGATGAGTGACCTGATCCACACCAACGTCCTTGGAACGTTGTACGGCTCCAAAACAGCCGTCAACGGCATGCTCCTGCAGGGGTTTGGAGCAGTATATAACATGCTGGGTATGGGCAGCAACGGCCGCACCCAGGATGGGCTGGCTCTGTACGGAACCAGTAAAGCAGCTCTGCGCTATTTCACCCGCTCTCTGGCTGAAGAAGTGAAAGGAACGCCGATCATTGTGGGGGCGCTGTCACCGGGCATGGTGCTGACCGATCTGTTGAGCGGCAGCCGGAAAACTTCACCGGAAAGCTGGGAACAGGTGAAACGCGTGTTGAATCTGTTCGGCGAACGTCCGGAAACCGTGACCCCCTGGCTCGCTAAACAGATTCTTGAAAATAAACGCAATGGTGTGGAGATCCGCTGGCTGACCACAGCCCGCCTGTTAAGCCGGATGCTGGTGTACCCGTTCAACCGTTACCGCGTGATCAAATAAGGTACTGATTGGAGCTGGGTCTATTCCGGTTGGATCTTTTCAACTGCCCAGAAGTGGGACAGTCCCTGCACCTGCAGGGGCGTCTTTTCAAGCGCCTGCAGCAGACCTCGCAGGATTTTACCCAGTCCGGGTAAGCGTTGGATGATGTTGCTGGAGCCCCGCAGGTGGTGGATCAATAATTCGCTGGAAGGATACTTATTCTGGCCGGATCTTCTCAACTACCCAGAAATGAGACAATCCCAGCACCTGCAGCGGCGTATGTTCAAGGGCTTGCAGTACACCGCGTAAAAGCCTGCCTAACCCGGGAAGACGTTGGATGATGTTGTCATATGCCCCAAAAATGGTTCGTTTCTGCACCACTTTTACCGGCAGGCCGTCAAACAGCCTGTTCAGATCGCGGCGGGTGTAGATGTTCACATGCGGGGCCAGTTTGTCACGCCATTTGCGGGGCAGATAGTTAACAAGCGGTTTATTGCCAAAGTGGTACACTCCGCGCAGATAGATGCCGTGTGTCTCAAAGGGATACCCGCGGTTGGGGCAAAACAATACCAGCCGCCCGCCTGGTTTAAGCGTGCGGATTATCTCGCGCACCACTTTGTGATCATCCTGCACATGCTCGATCACTTCATGGCTCAGTACCAGGTCAAAGGAGTCGGATGGGAAGGGCAGATCTTCACCGGTGGCGCATATCATTTGATCATTTCGCTCGAGCGACTCGCGTGCACGAGCTATTTCTACCTCAAGCCCAACTGCCTGCCGCGCCGTGAGGGCCATACGCTGCAAATACATGCCGATGCCCGCGCCGTCTTCAAACACACAGCCGTTCAATCGCTCACCGGCAGCATCCACAATCATTTGCCAGCGCCGTTCCTGCCCGGCCCGCCAGACCAGCGACGGCACCCCCAGCTCGGCGGCTTTTTCCGGGGCCTTCTGTAATGTAGCAGTCATGGGATGAGATTATTCCTTTGGAGAGGTTGTTTCAGAGGGGGTTCCGCCGCCCGGTTTTTCCGCGGGTTCCGGTTTGTTAAACGGTACCCAGGCCAGAACGGTGGAACCAAAATTGGGCTCGGAGGTGATTTCCACATCCCCGCCGGCGTTTCCGGCGCGCACCTGCATGTTGGAAAGCCCGTGCCCCAATGACAGGCGTGTTTCATTCACATCAAAACCCAGGCCGTCGTCATGCACTTCCAGCAGGGCGCGTCTGGCAGCCGTCCACAGGCTTACACTCACATGCGAGGCGCGCGCGTGTTTGGCAATATTGGCCAGCGATTCCTGGCAGATGTGAAACAGGGCCATGGCCTGCGTTTCCGGCATGCCCACAAAGTCTTCCGCGGAGGCGTTCAAGGTGGCATCCACCAGCGTATTCACCTGGAACTCATTCACCAGACGTTGAATGCCCTGGATCAGGTTTTCATCATACAGATAGCGCGGACGCAAATCCAGAATATACGAGCGCAGATCCCGAATGGTGCTGTTCAGCCCATCGATGGCCTGCTCGATGCGTTTTTCGGCTTTTTCACTGTCCTCGTTCATCAACAGGCGGGCGTGTTCCAACGTAAGCCCAACCGCGTAGATGGACTGGATAATGCCGTCGTGCAGATCCATCCCGATGCGTTTACGCTCTTCCAACACGGCCATGCGGCGCTGGTGCAGGTTGAGCCGCGCGTTTTCGATCACGGTTCCCACCCATGAACTGATGATGGTGAGGAACTGCACTGCCAGTGTATCCAGCGGCTGCGGCTGGCAGGTGGTAAGGCACATCACCCCCAGTGAACCGCTGCGGCTGATCAGCGGGAAGCAGGCCAGTTGCTGGATGCGATCGTTGAACAGATTGCTGTTCAAATCCTGGATCTCGTCTTCGTATAAATCCAGAATGGCAGCCTGGCCTGTGCCAGCTACTTTTCCGATGGTGCCCTGGCCGGTTTTGTACTCGGCCATCTTCCAGAAACGGTTGATGTTTTCACCGTAATGCAACTGCAGGGTATGCAGATCACTGTCTTCCTGCGCCAGATACACCTCACCGGCCGCCAGGTGCATCGAGTTAACCACCTGCTCCAGCACCTCTTCCAGCATCTGGTCGATCTCGGAATTCGTCGATAGCGTGGCGGCCAGTTTGTTGAGCATGGCCAGGTTTTCATTGCGACGGGTGAGCGAATTATCACGCTGGGTCAGGTTGGCCCGCAGTAGCGTATTGGTGATGCCAATGCCGGCATACGAGGCCAGCGTCTCAAGGATCATCTGGTCGTCGGCCGAGAAGGATCGCTCGTCAATTTTGTTGACAGCCAGAATCTGGCCCACCATGGTCACACCCTGCATGATCGGTACGTACAGAAAAGAAATCACCTCGGGGTGCTGGCTGGCCAGGCCCACCAGCTTGGCGCGGTATTCTGGTGGGAAGCGAGCAGAGATGCCACCGGGCGCCATGTTTTGCAAAATGTTCTGCGCGTAGACCGGATTTTCAACAATTTCATAATCAAACGTTTGCGGATCCAGATCCTGCGTCCGTACGGTGATTACATTGGCGGGATTGGTGGGGTCCAATACCAAACTGACGCTGCATTCGTTCGCGCCGGTCTGGTGACAGGCAAGCGAAGCGATCTTTTCAAGCAGATGGTCCTGCGAACTGTACTGGATGATCTTTAATGTGTAGGTATGAAGCTGCGCCAGTCGTTCAGTGAGGGGATTTCTGGCAATCGTATTATCCATATCGTTGACAATTTTACTCTACTTTGCCGCTTCGAGAGAAAAGTACCCGGGGAAGTAATCCCATGCGCGGCATTTCAGGTAAAATTCTGCATGAATCTCGGTCAATAATAAAAAAATACTCCTGTGATGCAACTTGTCAGCATAGAAATACGGTATATCATAGGAACATCAATCGAAGTGCTTGATAAGAGGGGCGCAGCGGACAGGTTGTAAAAAACCTGATTTTTGCATGCGTCGCTCTGGAAACGGAAAGGAACTATGAGCCAATTTGCCATTGAAACCCGGCAGCTTACCCGCACATTTGGTGAGGTGACGGCCGTCAACGAGATCAGCTTATCCATCCCCAAAGGGATCGTGTTTGGCTTTCTGGGTCCCAACGGATCCGGAAAAACCACCACCATCCGGCTGCTGCTGGGACTGCTGGAGCCTACCGGCGGCTCGGCGCAGGTTTTGGGGTTCGATACCGCAACCCAGGCTGACGAAATTCGTCAGCGCTGCGGGGCTTTGCTGGAAGATACCGGTCTGTATGACCGCCTGAATGCCGAGGACAACCTGGATTTTTACGCCCGCATTTGGGGTATACCTGCAGCGAAGCGGCGCGAGCGTATTCAGCAAATGATGACTGATATTGGATTGTGGGATCGCCGCAAGGATTTGGTGCGCGAATGGAGCCGCGGCATGCGCCAGAAACTGGCTGTAGCGCGCGCTTTGCTGCACCGACCTGAACTGGTCTTCCTGGATGAACCCACCGCCGGGCTGGACCCGGTCGCGTCCGCGGCCTTGCGTGAAGACCTGGATCAACTGGTGCATCAGGAAGGCCTGACCGTCTTTCTGACCACGCATAACCTGACTGAAGCGGAGAGCCTGTGCGCGCAAATCGCGGTGATCAATAAGGGAAAACTGCTGGCGGTTGGCGCCCCGGATGAACTGAAGCAGGGGCGGGATCATCACCGTATTATCGTGACCGGGCGCGGTCTGTCTGCTCAGGCCGCGGCGGCTGTGAAAACGCTGCCGGTGGTGAAGGATGTGGAAATACTTGATGGAAAGATGGTTATCTCGCTGACCGAAGACGCAGCTACCTCAGCCATGGTACCGCTGCTGGTGCAGGCTGGCGCTGAAATCGACGAAATTACCCGCGACCGCGCTAATCTGGAAGAAGTGTTTCTGTCATTGGTGGAGGAAGAACATGCTCAATGATATATTCACCATTCTATGGAAAGAATTTTCTGAAACGATGAAGAACCGCCAGGGGATGCGCGGCGGTTGGACGAGTTATCTTTTAATTGTTGGGGTCATGGGTATCTTTATCCCCTGGCAGATGGGTAAAACCTGGTTGTCGGATCCGCGCCAGTTGCTGTACTGGTCGTGGATGCCCATTTTACTGGCGCTCAGCCAGGTGACCGATTCGTTTGCCGGCGAGCGGGAACGTCGCACGCTGGAAACGCTGCTATCTACCCGGCTGTCGGACCAGGCCATTTTGATCGGCAAATTGCTGGCGGTGGTGCTGTATGCCTGGTCGATGACGCTCGGCAGCCTGGTGATCGGCGCGGTGACTATCAACGTGGCTTTCCCCACCGGAACCATCCAGTTTTACCCGGCTCTCAACTTCATCACCGGTCTTTTGATCAGCTTTTTGGCCGCGCTATTGATCTCCTCGATCGGCGTACTGGTTTCGTTGAAATCCTCCAGTGTCCGGCAGGCTTACCAGCGCATGAGCCTGGTGATGATCGGCCTGTGGTTTCTGCCCATGCTGGCTATGCAGGTAATTCCGGAAAATGTGAAGGAAAAGCTGGCGGTCGCGTTGTCGAACCTCGATCTGGTTTCCGTGGTTCAATGGGGGATTGTTATACTGGTAGTGCTGGATGCGCTGCTGGTGTGGGTGAATCAGCGTGTTTTTCGTCGTTCGCGGCTGCTGCTCGACAGGAAATAAATCCCCGTTCTTCTGAAACTCTTCACAACCCTCACTCCGGTGGGGGTTGTTGATTATTCCCCTCTTGCATTATTATTCTTTAGTGATACAATAATACAATCATACAATGATACAATATGCTAAATGAGCAATTATGACATGATACGACATCATATGATCAAAATCGACCTGCGTTCCAACGTGCCGGCTTACCTGCAAATCATCCAGCAGGTACAGGAAATGATCCAGAACGGCGTTCTGCACCCCGGTGACCAGCTTCCCACGGTACGCCAGCTTGCGACCCAACTCTCGATCAATTTCAATACCATCGCGCGAGCTTACCGGCTGCTGGACGAAGCAGGGTTCATCACCACCCAGCACGGACGCGGCACGTATGTGCTCAAACAGCCGGGTTTATCGCAGCACCAACCCGCCCCAAAACCGGTACATTTACGCGCAGAGATGCTCACGGAACTGACCGCCGGCTACCTGGCAGATGCCGCCCACCTGGGCAGTACCGCGGAAGATGTGCTGGAGGAGATCAATAAACAGTTGTCCGCTCAATGGAAACAGGCGGATCAATAAACGGCAGGATGACGTTTCACGTGAAACATAATAGGAACGCGAAACGCAAAGTAAAGAGAAAAGTGTAGAAAAGAGACAGAATGAGCAATAAAAGAACCTTGATTTGGGCTGTGGCACTCACCCTGGTCACTTTGTTCATCAGCCTGATGATATTCTCGCGACTTCCGGAGCAGATGGTTTCGCATTGGAACGCGCAGGGTCAGCCAAATGGCACAATGCCCCGCACCGCGGCCGTTTTTCTCATACCCGGGATGATGGTGGTGATCAATCTGATCCTGTTTGCCATCCCGGAAATCGACCCGCTGAAGCATAATATTGAGACTTTCCGCCCCTCATATAACGCGCTGATCCTGGTGCTGAATGTGTATATGCTCTATATCCATCTCATCACCCTGCTCTGGAATGTGGGTTTACGTGTGGATATGAATTTGCTACTGGCGCCGGCTATGGCGGGCATCTTTTATGCTGCCGCCCGCCTGATGCAAAAAGCTCGCCGTAATTATTTCATCGGTATCCGCACTCCCTGGACCCTCAGCAGTGATTTCGTGTGGGAAAAGACACATCAGCGGGCCGCGCTGGTCTTCAAGGGTATGGCTGTACTGACACTGCTTTGCATGCTGCTGCCGGGATGGTTTTTGCTGGTTTTGATGGTTCCCATCTTTGCCAGTGTGATCTATCTGGTGGTGTATTCGTACGTGCTGTTTCGCCGGGAGAAATGCGCATCCTGAAAAATGACTGTTAACAGGATGGCTCAGGTTAAAAATAACTGTTGAAATTGCGCTGATTTTTCACAAAGATGGTGTCTGAACGTTTCACGTGAAACCTGGTTGTTTGAGAAAAAGGTTTCCGGTAGAGGATTGCGTTGTAAAAAGCTGTTCGATCATTGAGGAGAAAAATGGATTCTGTCATTGAAGTTGAAAATCTTGTCCATCGTTTTGGCGAAGTCACCGCCCTGCAGGAATTGAACCTGTCTGTATGCAGCGGCGAGGTATTCGCCATTCTGGGACCCAATGGGGCCGGTAAAACCACTACCGTGCGCCTGTTGAACGGTTTATTTGCCCCCACAGCGGGGAAAATCCGTGTGTTGGGGCTGGATCCTGCCACACAGGGTGATGAAATCCGGCGGCAGACCGGTGTGCTGACGGAAACGCCCGCGCTCTACGAGCGCCTGACAGCCTGGCAGAACATCGAGTTCTTCGGTGTGCTGGCCGGTATGCCCTCGGCTGACTGGCGGAAACGCGGCGCCGATCTGCTGGCGTTTTTTGATCTGGATAAACGAGCCTCTGAACGTGTGGGCGGCTTCAGCAAGGGCATGAAGCAGCGCCTGGCGCTGGCTCGCGCCCTGCTGACCAACCCATCCATTCTGTTTTTGGATGAACCAACCTCCGGGCTGGACCCCGAAGCTGCCGAGCAGGTACACACGCTGATCCAGTCCGTTCGCGCCCAACGGGGCCGCACGGTGATCCTGTGTACCCATAACCTGGTGGAAGCCCAGCGGCTGAGCGATCGCGTAACCATCTTGCAGCACGGTCATGTGCTGGCTTCCGGTACCATCGATGAATTGAGGAAGGGTTATGAGGAAGGTCGTCGTGTGCAGGTGAAGTTGGTGGGTGAAATTCAGGGCGGGTCGTCGAATGATCTGCGAGTATTGCTCACGGGGCTGCCATTCGTCCGCGGAATAGCGGATTGGACCGCCGCGCAGGGAGCGACAAATATCACCCTGAAGCTGGATTCGGATGAAAATTCGGCCGATCTGGCTGCGTTTCTGGTAACGCGCGGTTACCGGCTGGCGGTGCTTCAACCGCAGGATGTATCGTTGGAAGATGTATATTTCAAGCTGCAGAACCAGGCTAAAGGAGGAAATCATGAACTGGCATAAAATTATTGCCATTGTAAAGAAGGATTTATTGGAAGTAAAGCAAAACAAGGCCGCCTGGGTGCCCATGATTGTGGCCCCGCTGATATTGATCGTATTGTTCCCTGTGCTGATGCTGGTGCTGCCCAACTACATCCCATCCATGGCGGATGAATTCATCAACGATCCGGATCTGGACGCCATGTTTGCCAATTTACCCGCCTCCATGGCATCTGCGGTGGAAGGCCTGGCCCCCATGCAATCGGTAGCAGTCATGATGCTCGGTTACATGTTTGCTCCCATGTTTTTGATCTTCCCCTTGATGTTTTCCACCGTGGTGGCCGCCGAATCATTCGCCGGGGAGCGCGAACGCAAGACCATGGAGGCGTTGTTGTACACTTCAGCGACCGAAAGCGAGTTGTTCTGGGGCAAGGTGATTACCGGCATGGTGCCGGCCCTGGTTATCTCCTGGGGCAGCTTCATTCTGTATGCCGTGGTGCTGAATACGGTGGGGTATCCACTGTTTGGACGAATCTGGTTCCCGCTGCCGTCCTGGTATCCACTGATTTTCTGGATTACACCGGCTGTCGCGCTGCTTGGGGTGGCGTTTACCGTGCTCATTTCTTCAAAGACGCAGACCTTTATGGG
>DAISXR010000037.1:2698-3834 GCA_036825755.1 Anaerolineaceae bacterium | reverse complement strand
GCAAATTTTCTTTTAAGAATCCTTTCCTTTTCGGAGGCTATAATCTCCTGTGGTATGATTCTTGAGAGGAACGGCATCACTCTGTGACTACTTACTCATTTCTGATCGGGCTTGGCGCTTCACTGGCCATATTGAGGGTGATTCAGCAGGTCCCACGCTGGCAGGCGCCGCGCTGGGCTAACGCCTCGCTGTTTTTTTTGCTCTCCTGTCTCATTTTTGCCCGTTTCATGCATGTGCTGGTCTACTGGCCGTATTACTGGAAGAACCCCGCGCAGATTCTGGCGTTGTGGAACGGCGGTCTCTCCTGGGTAGGCGCCGTACTGGGTGCCTATGTGGGCTGCTGGCTGATTGCGAAGAGCTGGAAAAGCAGCATACTGAAAATCGCTGACCGGCTGGCCGTGATGGTTCCGCCTGTGGTGGTGTTTATCTGGCTGGCCTGCTGGTTGAATGGTTATGCTTACGGATTTGCCACCTCCACCGAATCCTTCTGGGGCATCCCCATTGTGGATGAGACCGGGTTTGTGCAGGATCGTTTCCCCCTTCAGCTTGTGGCGGCCTTCAGCATGCTGATTTTTGCATTCTGGCTGGAAACACGTAAAAATCAGTTTCAAAAAGAAGGACAAAAGATGGCGGTGATGCATTTGGGGCTGGTTGTGCATCTGCTGCTGTTTATGCCCCTGCGCGCCGATCCTGCTCTCGCCATTCTGGATGTACGCGTGGATGTGTGGGCTTCGCTGGTATTTTTCCTGATCGGGGCCGGCACGTTTTACTGGATGTTTTTTGGTCCGGAATCTTCATTGCAGAAAGCCTGATACAACACCATGAAAATTCAAGTGGCATTGGCGCAAATCAATACGGTGCTGGGCGATATCCCCGCCAATCTGGAAAAACACCTGACCCTGATTGAATGGGCAAAAAAGCAGGGCGCAGATCTGGTGATCTTCCCGGAACTATCCCTCACCGGCTACTTTCTCCAGGATCTGGTGCTTCCGTGTGCCTTGGATCCGCATACCCACCCCGTCTTTGACCGCCTCAAACAGGCCAGCCATGAGATCGACCTGATGGTGGGTTTTGTGGAGGTAGACACCCGCAGCCGGTTTTACATCGCGGCGGCTTATCTCTCGCAGGGGAACATT
>DAISXR010000037.1:0-2598 GCA_036825755.1 Anaerolineaceae bacterium | reverse complement strand
CGCCTGGGCGCCGAAAAGCAGGTAGAAACCATCCTCAGCGGCTATGCCGGTTTATTTACCTCACCGGTGGCCTATACCAACCGGACCGGTTATGAAGACGGGTTATACTTCCCGGGCGGCTCCATGGTGGTCGATTCCGGCGGCAACCTGGCAACGTATGCCGGGTCGGAAGAAGGCATCACGCTGTCTGTCATCGATACCGCTGAGATCCGGCAGCGCCGCTTCCGGCTTCCGCTGCTGCGCGACGAACGCCCAGATCTTGTGCTGTCGGAGCTGGAACGTATACGCCGTGAGCGCGGGTTCACACAGAGTTTTGGGAACGAAAATGCAGAAGGTTAATACCATGAATGATACGATCGATCTGACCATCAATACCGATCTGGCCCGCCAGGTCATCACCGGTTTTATCCGCACCGAGATCGAACGCGCCGGCCTCAAACGCGCGGTGATGGGTCTTTCCGGCGGCCTGGATTCCGCGCTGGTCTGTGTGCTGGCGGCTGAGGCGCTGGGCCCTGAAAATGTACTGGCCATCCGCCTGCCGTACAAAACCTCCTCATCCGATTCGCTGGACGATGCGCAGGCCGTAATTGATAAAACCGGCGTGCAATCCATGACCATCCCCATCAGCCCCATGGCCGATCCGCTGATCGAGCAGTTCCCCGATATGGATTCTGTGCGAAAGGGTAACATCATGGCGCGTATGCGCATGGTGGTCTGGTATGATCAATCAGCTGCTTTCAAAGGGCTGGTGCTGGGCACCGGCAACAAAACCGAGATCCTGCTGGGGTACACTACCCTGTACGGTGATTCCGGTGCAGCCCTGGTTCCGCTGGGCGATCTGTATAAAACGCAGGTACGGCAGCTTTCAGCGGCGGTGGGTGTGCCGGAGCAGATCATCCGCAAACCACCGTCGGCCGATTTATGGAAAGGGCAGACGGATGAAGGTGAGCTGGGTTTCACCTACGCGGAGGTGGATCAGTTGCTGAATTTGCTGATCGACCAGCGCCGCTCGCCCGAGGAATGTGTGGAAGCCGGTTTCGAGGAGACGTTTGTCCGACGCGTCATGGAGCGCGTGCGCCGCAATCACTTCAAACGCGTCATGCCGCCCATCTGCAAACTGAGCGACCGCACCATCGGGTACGATTTTCAATACCTGAGAGATTGGGGTACCTGATAAAATTGGGCTGTTTCCGGTGTGAACCGCTCCATTTTGGAAAAACCGGAGACAGGCTTCGTACCATTCCCTGCCCCCTGGTGTTCTAATTCCGGGAACAGGCTGCCCATCAGCCGCTTAAGGGTCACCCCTGTGGCGAGGGTCATGTCAATCAAATCCTGCAAAACGGAGTAACCCGTTTTCCATATGAAAATCAATCTCACCGTTCCGCCTGCACTTCACAGCCGTAAGTTTGTGTATTACTGGACCGGTTTGTTTGTCTCGGTCATGGGCTCCATGATGTCGACCACTGCCATGTTATGGCATCTGCGCCAGCTCAGCGATCAGCCCATTGTGGTGAGCGGTATCGGCCTGGCAAAATTCTTCCCCATCCTGATATTTGCGCCGTTTGGTGGTGTGGCCGCTGATACATTTAACCGCCGCAAGATCCTGTTTATCACTCAGACCACCATGGCGCTGACCGCCCTCACACTGGGTTTACTGACCTGGGCGGGGATCACGCAGGTGTGGCACATTTATGCACTCAGTATGGTGCAGGCCATCGCCATCTCGTTTGATCTGCCCGCTCGCCAGTCGCTGGTACCCAATCTGGTCACCCGGCCGCTTTATCCATCCGCCTTCAGCCTGCAATCCATCGCTTCCAACACCGGCAACATCCTCGGTCCTGCCATCGGCGGGCTGGTGATCGGTTACCTGGGTATTCACTTTGCGTATCTATTCAATGCGTTCTCTTACGGGGCGGTCATTCTGGCGCTGCTACTGATCGGCTCAATCCCGCAGGAAGTGAAAGCACCCAGTCAGCGCGGTATGCGTTACAGTCTCGAATCGATTCGCGAAGGCGTGCGGTTTATCGTTCGGCAGCCGGTCATCCTTTCCAGCATGGTGCTGGATTTTATCGCCACGTTCTTCTCCTCGGCGCTCACCCTGCTGCCATTCCTGGCGCAGGACGTGCTGCACGTCAATGAGATCGGATACGGCTGGCTGGCCGCCGGGCAGTCCATTGGCGCCATGTTTGTAGGGTTGGTCATCTCGCAGCGGCTGCATATCCGCCGCCAGGGGCGCCTGCTGCTTGGTTCGGTGATGGTGTACGGGTTGGCAACCGCCATCCTTGGTTTCACGCGCACCTTCCCCTTCGCGATGCTGGCGCTTGTTTTGATCGGCGCGGGTGACGCGGTCAGCACCATCATCCGCAACACGGTGCGCCAGATGCAGACGCCGGATTACCTGCGCGGGCGTATGGTGAGCATCAACCAGATCTTCTTCCAGGGCGGCCCGCAGTTGGGCGAGATCGAAGCCGGTGTGGTGGCTCAGGCCTTCAACACCCCCATCGCCATTATCTCAGGCGGGGTGGCGTGTATCGCCGGCGCGGCCGTCATTGCCTGGCGCTGGCCGCATCTGCGTAACTATGACGGCTCGGAGGAGCA
>DAISXR010000036.1:16184-31024 GCA_036825755.1 Anaerolineaceae bacterium | reverse complement strand
GCGCTTCTTCCGCCATCCCCCGGGCCTGGTAAGCAGGCGCCAGCAGCAGGCGGTATTGATCGGTATCCGGGTCCAGCGCGGCGGCCTGCTGGGCGGATTTCAGCGCCGCGTCCGGCTCACCGGCGCGCAATTGAACCGCCGCCAGGTTGTACCGGTACAGCCCGTTGTATGGGTCAAGCTCCACCGAGCGCTCCAGCGCGTCCAAGGCGCTGTTCAGCGGTCTTTCCGGTAAAAGATCGCTCCCGCCGGCTTCCGGCAGGTGAACCAGGCTGATGCCCAACTGCTGCCAGACGGCGGCCATACCGGGCGTACGGTCGGCGGCAATGCTGAACTCCTGCACCGCGGACGGCCAATCCCCCCGGTCGGCGGCTTTCACACCGCTGAACACCGGCTGGACCTGCCACAGGCGCAGCCAGCCATACCCGCATAAAGCCAGCGACCCAACCACGGCGGCGGAGATCCACACCATGGATGGCACAACTCGCGAGCTCGTTGAAGGAGCCGGGCGGTTCTCAATTGAGACATGATCCGCAGGCTCAGTGGAGGGCTCTCCGCAGGCGGCGCCCAGCAGCACCGCCGCCAGCATGGCGATCAGCGGTTCGGTGTGGTGCACACTGTCAAACAAGCCGTGCACCGCGAAGGCCGCCATGGCAGCCAGCACACCGCTCACCAGTGCGAACCGCGCGGGTTCAGCGCGGCTGCTTTTTAATTGGCGCAGCAAAATCCGCAGCACGCTGAACGCCAGGAAAAGAAAGGCGGCCATGCCCAGAATCCCTGAACCGTGCAGCACATCCAGATAGATGTTGTGTGAATAGATGAAGAGCAATTCAGGCGGTATGGAATGCGCTTGTAAAAAGATCGACGAGAATGTAAACGGGCCCGTTCCCAGCCAGGGCGAGGCGGTAAAGGCCTGCCAGGCCGGCGGCCAGAAACCCGCCCTTGCGCCGGTGATGGAAGTACTGTGCGTGGGTTGCAAAGTTTGGCGGTACAGCAGCATCCCGCCCGCCGCCAGCACCGCCGCGGCTGCCAGGATGATCACCGCCCACATCCAACGACGACGGTTCAGCCAGCCGATGACGATCTTTGCCCAGCGGCGCAGTGTACCCAGGTTGATCAGCGCCAGGGTGAACAGCCCGGCCGCGGTGCCCAGCCATCCGCCCCGCGATGAGGTGAGAAACAGCAGCCCCAGCCCTTGCAGGGCATACAGCCCCAGCAAAATGCGCGTGAACCGGCTTTTGGTTGCCAGCAGCCGGGCTAAACACGGGAACAGCAGCAGATTAAAAAGCACCGCCAGCATGTTGGGGGCCGGCAGACGGTAGGATGGAGCGGGGATCCACTCGCCCGGGGCAATTTTGAGCCAGCCGGCGTACCACATCGCGGCATCCATCCACGAAAGCAGGCTCACCACCCCGCCGGCGATCAGCAGGGTTTTTACCAGCAGCTCACCCGGCCAGCCGCGCCGGGCCACCAGCCCGCGCACCAGCAGGAACAGCAGCATTTCCACCCAGTACAGCCATACCTCCGGCAGCGAGCGTGTGGGATCCAACCCACCCAGAGCGGCTGCGGTCTGGACGAGCAAAAACAAACCGGCCGCCAGGAAGAGCATCGTCTCCGGACCGGATGATTTGTGCTTGTTTCGATCCAGAACCATCCACAGGATGCCGGCCGCGGCCAGCAGCGTGACCAGAACATTGTTCACGGCCAACAGCGTTTCATCCAGAAATACGCTGCCCTTGGCGGCAAAGAAGATCAGATAAATGAAGGCCGGGATCAGCGCGGCTTCCAGAATCAAATAGCGGCGGGTGGAAAGTTTTTCGGGCATGCTGTACAGGATAACATAAAACCGCATTGCGGATGGATGGGGCGGCTTATCAAAGCTGTTGGGCTGCAGCGTTCGATGGGCTGTGTTGGTCTATCTGTTGCCGGTGGGGGTATATTGCACCGCCCCGGTGACTGCCACCTCCCGCATCGCTTCCACCCACGCCAGCCTGGCTTTATCACCGCTGTCGCGGTACCCATCTGCCAATCTGTCTATTGCATAAAATTGACCAACATCCGGGAGAATTTGCAGATAGCCCGGCGCCAGTTCAAACGGGAGAGGCGGGCGCTCAAAATAGTAGGCGTAAGCATCTTTAAATGATTGGTCATCTATCAAACGCGGTTCCCCGATCTGTGAGATGGCTTTTTCCCACACCGAAAAAGCCTGCTCCGTTTCTCCGCGTGCTTCGTGAAGCAATCCAAGCGTGATTTGTCGAGCGATGGAATCCTCGCCGGTCCAGTTGGAGATGGACAAGAGCCTTTCGCCAGCATCCAGTTTCCCAGATCGGATAGCCTCCTGGGCTTGCCGCCAGCAGGGGTTTTCCTGCACCTCAGGGACGAGGCAGTTTTCAACAGACTGCCGCTTTACCTGCGTAAGATTCCAAAAAGGATGGCCCCGCCAGGCAGGCCTGAGCTGCAGCGCCTGGCAATAAGCCTCGGCTGCCGGTTGAGTTTGTCCGGTTTCTTCCAACATGCTGCCCAGGTTCAGATAAAAACTGGGTTCCAGCGGCGCCTGGTCGATTGCTTTCTGCATGTGCGCTACCGCGTCGGCGAGATTCCCGCTGGACCATTCCATCACCGCCAGATCGGCCGTCCACAGCGCCGGCGCGGGGTGGGTACTGAGCACATAATCCAATTCGTCAATCGCTTTAACCAGTTTCTGCGGATCGTTCTCAAGTTCTGCTCGTAAACTCAGCACCATAGCATAAGCGTCGTGGTCATACCGCAGATCGGGGTCGCGTTGGGCGGCTTCAGAAAGCCACGTTTCTGCCTCAGACAGGTTCCCTTCTTCGAGCGGTCCGATCATGGTTGAGATGGGCTGGGTCAACCAGTGATTGATGATTGACCAGATCAGGATGATTCCTAAAGGCGCAACCAAAGTGGATAACCGGATTTTTTTCTGCCGTTTCAGCGGTCCAGTTGTCAGCATCGCTGTGGCCGCCAGGAAGAGAACCGGATCCATAATCACTTCTGAATTCGTAAAAACATCAAAAACACTTTGAGTCATGAAAGCGAAAAAACCAGCTGCAATTGCTGCGAGAATGAAGTTGTTCTTTTCAGGAATTCGCCGAAACGCCTGAAAAAACCACCGGACAAAAAGGAAGAGCAAATACCCGAACGCGGCAAAACCAATGATTCCAAACTCACTCAAAATCTGTATATACATGGAATGCGCGTGCATGGCCCAAAACTGAGGAGGGATGGATTCCTCATTGCCTAAATATTCCAGACCCAACCTGCCCGCTCCGGATCCCGCCCAGGGTGAATCAATAAAAGATTGCAATGCTGTGCGCCAGATATCAGATCGTCCGCCGTAGATATTGCTTCCATGCGATGGATGGGAGGCAAAAGTTTTCAGAAATAACAACCCACCGGCGGCCATCAGGAGTGCGCCTGCGAGCAGACCCGCGGTGATGATCAAACGGGTTTTGATCTGTAGACGGAAAAACTTTTGCAGCCAGCCCTTTTGAACAACATAGCAGAAACAGAGGACCCCCACCCCGGCAGTCGTGCCCAACCACCCCCCGCGTGAAGAAGAGAAAGGCAGGCAGAAAACAAACAAAACCAGCCACACGGCGCACAGGATGCGGACAAAACGATTCCACGGGCGCGCCAATCCCACCACGGCCAGTGGGGCAAACAGGTTCAGGTATGCCATCATCCCGTTGGACGAAAACAGCAAACTGAGATATCGATACGGGTATGGAGGAAGCCCGTTTGTCCCCGGTGCATTCCACCAGCCCATGTACGCGACGACAATTTCTATCGCGGTCATGATCAGGAAAAACAAACTCACTGAGAGAAGAGCCGTCAACAAATGATTTCCAGGCGGAAAGCAGTCGAAAACATCCAACAAAAAATACAGCAGAAAAACAAACCGCAAAATGGAAGCCAGTACCGGCCAGGCTAGGCGCGGCTCCGGCGTAAACAACAGGTTGATTGCAAACGCCAATCCAAACGCCAGCAACCCGGTTTCCAGACCGGTTTTAGGCAGGCCCGCTTTCACGATAAATCCACGCCAGATCACCCAACCGCCGGCCAGAATCATCAGGATGAGTTCACTGACCCACATGGAGGGATAATAGACCGATGAGTTGTAAAATGACAGCAGGTCAAACAGAAAGAATCCAAAAACAAGTAAATACGGCAGAACGCGGGAGATGAGTTTTGTTTGCATGGGAGTGAAGTATTTGAATGAAGAAAAAATTCACTGAAAGGATTTCCCTTATTATAGTATGGTGAATGGAAAACGTGCAGAAATTTCAGCCAAAAATTCCATCTCGCGCAACAGGCCATTCCGTTATAAAATACCTTTTTACGAACGTCTAAATCAAAACAACATCTGCGGAGAAGTATGAAACAACTTCTGCAAAATATGCGTGACGGCAGTACCCGGATCGAAGAAACACCTGTCCCGCAGGTTCGCCCTGCCTCGGCGCTGGTGCGCAACACGGCCTCGCTGGTATCGGCCGGCACCGAGCGCATGGTGGTGGAGTTTGCCGAGAAAAGCCTGGCCGGCAAAGCCCGCTCGCGCCCCGACCTGGTGAAACAGGTGCTGCGAAAAACCCGCCAGGAAGGTGTGCTGCCCGCCCTGTTGGCCGCTCTCAACCGGCTGGATCAGCCCCTCTCGCTGGGGTATTCCACCTCCGGCGTAATTGTGGAGTGCGGCGAGGGGCTGCGTGGTTTTCAGGTGGGTGACCGGGTTGCCTGCGCCGGCAGCGGTTACGCCGTCCACGCCGAGTATGTGATGGTGCCCCAAAATTTGCTGGTGAAGCTGCCCGATAATGTCGATGATGAATCGGCCGCCTTTACCACCCTGGGAGCTATTGCCTTGCAGGGTCTGCGTTTGGCGCAGCCTCAACTGGGTGAGCGGGTGGCTGTGATTGGGCTGGGGCTGCTCGGCCTGCTCACCGTGCAGATGGCGCGCGCAGCCGGTTGCCTGGTGTTTGGCATCGATACCGATGATCAGCGTGTGGCGCTGGCCCGCTCCATGGGCATCACTGCCGTCCAGCGCCGCTCAGCTGAAGAAGCCGGTTTGGGTCTGTACCCGGCCGGGTTTGACTGTGTGTTGATTTGCGCCGATACAAAATCAAGCGATCCCGTTGAGCTGGCCGGTGCTTTGACCCGCGAGAAAGGGAGTGTGGTGGCAGTTGGCGCGGTGGGCATGGACATCCCCCGCCGGCCGTATTATGACAAAGAGCTGCAGTTTACCGTCTCGCGCTCTTACGGACCGGGGCGGTACGACCCGCAGTATGAAGAATTCGGGCATGATTACCCATTTGGCCAGGTGCGCTGGACGGAAGGGCGCAACCTGGAGGCCTTTGTGGGCATGCTGGCAAGCGGAGCGGTGGATGTAAAACCGCTCATTACCCACCGCATCCCGGTGGATCACGGCGCGGAAGCCTATGAACTCATCACCGGTAAAAAAGGTGAGCCCTTCCTGGGCGTGCTGCTCACCTACCCGCACGCCGGTGAGCCGCAGCGAGTGGTGCGCATACTGGAAACAGCATCTCATTCGGTCACCAGTACGCCGGTGATTGGCGTATTGGGCGCAGGCAATTATGCCAACGCGGTGTTCCTGCCGGCAGTCAAATCCTCGACGCGCGGATATCTCAAAACCGTGGTGTCGGCGGCCGGTTTGCATGCCACCGCCGCGGCCCGCAAGTATGGTTTTGAGAAGGCCGCCTCGGATGAAAACATTGTGCTGTCAGACCCGGAGATCAACACGGTGGTGTTGCTCACCCGTCACAACGAGCACGCCCGCCAGGCAGTTGCCGCGCTTTCGGGCGGCAAGCACGTCTACTGCGAAAAACCGCCCGCTCTGAACGAGGAGGAACTCGCCAGGCTGGAGCAAGCCGTTCAGCAGGATGGTGCGCCTCAGTTTATGGTGGGGTATAACCGCCGCTTCTCGTCGCTGGGCAGCCAGCTCAAACAATTCTGCGCCGGGCATGTCGAGCCTCTGTGGATGCACTACCGTATCAACGCCGGCGAGTTACCCCTCAACCATTGGCTGCACAACCCTGAGATCGGCGGCGGACGTATCATCGGCGAAGGCTGCCATTTTATCGACTTTCTCACGTATCTGGCCGGATCGCTACCGATCAGCGTGAGCGCCAGTGGCTTGCCTGACGGCGAACGCTACCGCCAGGATAATGTTTCCATCACGCTTGAATTTGCCGATGGATCGGTGGGCGTAGTCAGCTACATCGCCAACGGTGATCGTACGCTGGCCAAGGAATATCTCGAAGTGAGCTTTGGCGGAAAATCGGCTGTGCTGGATGACTTCCGCAATTTGCACCTGTACACGGGCGGAAACCATCGCAAGATCAGCAGCCGCGGGCAGAACAAAGGCCAGAAGCAGGCCTGGAATGCCTTCCTCGACAGTACCGCCAGCGGCATCCCGGCCATCCCCATGACCGAAATTGCCGCCGTATCGCGAGCCACCTTCCAGGCGGTCCGCGCGTTGGCCAGCCGGAGGCGTGAAACCATCGCATGAAGCTGTTGAGCCGTATTCATACGGCCGCCGGGGCTGTATACTGGCTGGGCGCTCCAGCCGTTCTTCAAAACCTGCTTTACCGTGTGGGATTGGTAACAGGCCATTACCGGCGTATTACCCCGCCTGACTCACCGGCCGGGGATGCTGCTGTTTTCAGGTTAATGCAGCTTGCCGCGGATCGCCCGGTAAGGGGAGTACTCTGCCTGCCTGAAGCCGATACACTGCGTTGGTTGATGGAAGACGGCACCGCCCAGGTGCAGGATGAAGCGCGTGAAATCGTGGACGGCAAAGTGCGTTTATATGGCGCGGAACCTGTTCCGCTGGATTTGAACCCGCACACCCCGCCGGTACATTGGACCCGAGCGCAAAGCCTGGTTTCAGGAGATATCAAGGATATCTGGGAGTCGGCCCGGTTTGGATGGGTATATCCGCTGGGCAGAGCCTATCGCCTCACCGGCGATGAGCGGTACAGCCAGGCCTTCTGGGATGGATTTGAAACCTTCCAGCGGCTCAACCCTTATAACATGGGTCCCAACTGGGCCAGCGGCCAGGAGGCAGCCCTGCGTATCATGGCCTTCGGCTTTGCCTGGCAGGTTTTTGAGGGATCCAGCCAGTCTACCCCTGAGCGAAAACTGGCGTTGGCAGCCAGCCTATACGAGCACGCCCGCCGTATCCCGCCCACCCTGCCGTACGCCCGCTCGCAGAACAACAATCACCTGGTCAGCGAAGCAGTGGGGTTGATTACCGTCGGCTGGCTGCTGCCCGAGTTGCCGGAATCGGCGCTCTGGCAGAAAAGCGGCTGGCGCATTCTCAACCAGGCGCTGGATGAGCAGATTGCCGGGGACGGCACTTACATGCAACAGAGCGTCAATTACCACCGCCTCATGCTGGAAGACGCGCTGTGGGCATACGCCATTCAACAAAAAGCTGGTTCCGGTACGGATAAATCCTCAAATCTTTCTCCAATTGGCTATACGCAAACAGCGATGAGAAAACTGGGGCTCGCCGCAGGCTGGCTGGCGGCGCAGATGGATCCGATCAGCGGCGCATGCCCCAATCTGGGTGCCAATGATGGTGCTCACATATTGCCCCTGTCTTCCGGCGGTATCGGTGATTACCGCCCCACCGCACAGGCTGCCTGCCTGGCGTTTGGCGGCTGTGAGGCGCTCCAGGCCGGCCCGTGGGATGAGCAATGCCACTGGCTGGGCATCTGCCTGCCGGAGACCCGCGGAAACGGCGCATGGAACGACGATCACCGACTGGGGAATCCGCAGAACTGGGCTTCGTTGAGGGCGGTTCACTTTCACGCCCGCCCCTCGCAGGCCGATCAACTGCATGTGGAAATCTGGCGGCAAGGGGTCAACATCGCCGTGGACGCGGGCACCTACCGCTACAATGCCGATCTGCCCTGGGATAATGCCCTGGCCGGTACTTTGGTACATAACACAGTCACCGTGGATGGGCGTGATCAGATGACACGCGCCGGCCGGTTTTTGTGGCTGGATTGGGCTCAGGCCCGTCTGCTGCCCAAGCCGGGTTCACAGCCTGCGCTCACCGCCGAGCATGATGGTTACGCCCGTTCAGGCATCCTGCATCAGCGCACCATCGAGCAGGTTAATGGGCAGGAATGGCGGATCACAGACCGCTTGCTGCCCTCCCGCGGCCTGGCTACCCCGCATTTGTTCACACTGCACTGGCTCGTCCCGGATTGGACGTTCACTGCCGATGAGAACGGAAGCCGTATCCGCCTGCAAAGCCCGGTTGGGCTCATTGATCTGCACCTGAACATAGAAGATACGCCGGCCGTTTCTATACAACCCGCAGACCTATCCATCCATCGGGCCGGTGAGGTGATTTTTGGCTCCGGGCAAGCTAATCCCGTTTTGGGTTGGCGGTCTGTCACCTACTCCAAACTGGAGCCAGCGCTGTCCATTGCATTTTCGGTTACGACCACCGCACCGCTGCATCTGCAAACGCGATGGATTTTTATCAATGAGTGAGTCACGGTTATGCATATTTTATTGATACATCAGGCGTTCGTCGGGCTGGATGAAGCAGGCGGTACGCGCCACATTGAGATGGCGCATCAGCTTGCCTCCCATGGTCACAAGGTGACCATTATTACCGGTACCACCAGCTACCTCACCGGCGTGAAACGCCAACCAGGCCTGGGTTGGAAGTTAATCCGCCAGACGGAACCGGGTATCACGGTCATCCACACCTGGAGCTATGCCGCCCTGCACAAGGGTTTTTTGCACCGCCTGGTCAGCTTTTTCAGTTTTATGATGTCTTCGTTCCTGGCAGGTTTACAGGTGCGTTGTGTGGATGTAGTATGGGGCACTTCACCCCCCATTTTTCAGGCGTTCAGCGCCTGGCTGCTCTCCTTTTTGAAAAGACGCCCGTTTTTATTTGAGGTTCGCGATCTGTGGCCTGATTTTGCCGTGGCGATGGGCGTGCTCAAAAATCCGCTTCTGATCCGGCTTTCCAAATGGCTGGAACGCTTTCTGTACCGGCACGCCGAACGCGTGGTGGTCAACTCACCCGGATACGTCCAGCATGTGAAAATCCACGGCGCTCGAGAGGTTGCCCTGGTGCCCAACGGGGTGGATGCGAGCATGTTTGACCCCGCGTTCGATACCACCGCTCTCCGCGAAAAATACGGCCTGACTGGCAAATTCGTGCTCATGTACGCCGGCGCACATGGGCCATCCAATGATCTGGGCGTGGTGGTTGAGGCAGCCGCGCTGGTGCAGGATAACCCGGAGATTCAGGTGGTGTTGGTAGGTGACGGCAAAGACAAGCCTGCTCTGACAGCGGATGTACAAAAACGCGGCCTGAAGAATGTCACCTTTGTGGGACCGGTTGCCAAAAAAGAGATGAAAGAGATGTTCAGCATGGCTGACGCCTGTATCGCCATTCTGAAGCCCATTGAACTGTACAAAACCACCTACCCCAACAAGGTGTTTGATTATATGGCAGCCGGTCGACCGGTGCTGCTCGCCATCGACGGGGTGATCCGCAAGGTGGTAGACGATGCACAGGCCGGCATCTTTGTCCCGCCCGGTGATGCGCACGCCATGGCGGAAACCATGCGCTATATGACAGAACATCAAGCTGAAATGAAACAAATGGGTCTGTCCGGGTATCAGTACGTCAAGGAACATTTCAACCGCACCCGCTTTACCACCCGTTTTGAGCAACTCCTGTGGGAGATGGTTGAGAAATAAAAGCAATTCGTCATTATAATAAGATGTAAATGATGATGTGAAAGGCTCTGGTATGGTATCTCTCAGGGAAACCTTCAACAAGCAGCTTGAAAAAATCCGCAATGAAACTCTTCTGTTGGGCAGTATGGTTGAACAGGCCATGTTGTTTTCTGTGCAAACTTTGCTCGCCCATGATATCCGCGGAGCCAGAATCACCCAGGAAAATGATCTCCAGATCAACGAAAAGCGTTTTGCCATCGAGAATGCCATCCTGATCACCATGGCCACCCAGCAGCCAATGGCGCATGATCTGCGTCTGCTGGCGTCTCTGCTGGAAATCGCCACCGAACTGGAGCGCATGGGTGATTACGCCAAAGGCATCGGCAAGGTCACCCGGCTGCTGGGTGATGACACAAGCCTGAAACTGCCGGCCGATGATCTGGAAAAAATGGTTCAACTGGCTGTTAGCATGCTGCACCAGGGTCTGATCGCCTTTATCGAAGAGGATGTTGAGAAGGCCAGGTTGATCCCCAAGCAGGATGACGAGGTGGATGCGCTGTACAATAAGATCTCCCGCTTCGCCATCGACCAGATGATGAACAACCGCGATCTGATCGATCATGCCAATTATCTGATGTGGGTGGCTCACAATATTGAGCGCATGTCTGACCGCGTGGTGAATATCTGTGAGCGAACCGTCTTCACCGCCACCGGTGAATTGATGGAGATCGACAGCTCGGATGATGAAAGCGACGACACTTCCCCGGTTGAGGGCGTTGAATAACACTGTATGCGTTCTCCTGATGAACTTCCCGGTAAATTGATTGTGGTTGAGGGGATTGACGGAAGCGGAAAATCCACTCAAATCGATTTGCTTCAAAAATGGCTGCTCGGCTTGGGCAGGTCTGTTTTCTTTACCGAATGGAACTCCTCCTCGCTGGTAAAAAGCACCACCAAAGCCGGGAAAAACGATAAATCCTTTACCCCCACCACCTACAGTCTCCTGCTCAGCACTGATTTCGCGGATCGTTGGGAAAACTACATCCGCCCGCTATTGAAAGCCGGCAGCATTGTTCTGGCAGATCGCTATGCGTTTACCGCGTTTGCGCGTGATGTGGCCCGCGGTGTGGATCGCGAGTGGGTGCGCAATTTGTATTCATTCGCTGTGCAGCCGGATATCACCTTTTATTTCAAAGTTCCGCTGGATATCGCGGTCAATCGCATTACCGGCTCACGCGAAAAACTGAAATACTATGAGGCCGGTATGGATCTGGGATTATCCGATAATCGCGTTTCCAGCTTCCGTATCTTCCAGCAGCGTATCATCGACGAATATGATGACATGACAGACGAATTTGGCCTGACGGTGATTGACGGCACTCTGCCAGTGGAAGTGCAGCAGATGCAAATGCGCAAGATTGTCAGCAAGATCATCCGCCATTGGAAAGGCTTGCCTCATCCCCGGGCCCGCGCCCTGCGATCTCAACAACGCATGCTCAATCGGGCGCTGCCTCCCACTCTTCCGGAGGAGGATAAACCCGAATGACTGAAGCAAAATTCTACGGAGCCGGTTTCCCGTATCTCAACAATTTGAATCTGCCAGGCAAACTGATTGTCCTGGAGGGGAATGACGGCGTAGGCCGCACCACTCAGATCGAACTGCTGCGACAATGGTTGGAGGGAAAAGGTTACGCCATCTCAAACACAGGCCTCAAACGCTCACCGCTTACCCAATCCGGTCTGGCGGCAGCCAAAGAAGGGCATACTTTTGGACGCCTGAGCATGGCCTTGTTTTATGCCACTGATTTTGCGGATCGCCTGGAGCGGCAGATTATCCCTGCTCTCAGGGGTGGATTCTTTGTGCTGTCGGATCGCTATTTTTATTCGGTGATTGCCCGTGACATTGTGCGCGGAGCCGACCCTGAATGGGCCCGCAAGCTGTACGGCTTTGCCCTGAAACCCGATATTGTTCTGTATCTGCGCGCCGATATTGATAACCTGGCCACACGCATTATCCATGGCCGGGGTCTCAATTATTGGGAAGCCGGCATGGATATGAACTATGCTGACAACCTGTATGACAGTTTCAAGATTTACCAGGGAAAACTGCGCGATCAATTTGATTGCATGGCTGAAGAATTCTGTTTCGTCACCATTGATGCCAATCAGAGCGTCCCGGCCATTTTCTCGCAACTGCAGTATCACATCAACAAACTGATCCCAGCCACAGAAACGGTGTAATCAGACAACCCTCCCCACCTGGTAGACCGGATGTGAAAGGATGCAATCTTCTGGTCCTTTACAGGTATTTCCGGCTTCACATGGACCTCTCAGAGGTTATATTGGCCGGAATGCTTTATAATCAAGCCTGTTGTTTCAGCAGCAACCCATTCACACATCTCATCTTTCTATGCAGCGTTCCCCTCATCATTGATCAAAAGGATAATCAATTGATTCAGCAAACCACACAAAAAATCACCGAAAATATCCAGAAAGTCATCATCGGCAAGGAAAAAGAGATCCAGCTTCTGATGGTTGCTGTTCTCTGTGAAGGCCATGTTCTGCTTGAGGATGTTCCCGGAACTGGTAAAACCACCCTGGCGCGCGCCCTGGCAGCCTCTCTGGGTTGTAGCTTCCGCCGTATCCAGTTCACGCCTGACCTGCTGCCCTCCGATGTGACCGGATTGAGCTGGTTCAATCAGAAAACTCAGGAATTTGAATTCCGCCCCGGGCCCATCATGAGCCAGGTGGTGCTGGCAGACGAAATCAACCGCGCCACCCCACGCACCCAGTCCGCCCTGCTGGAAGCTATGCAGGAGCGTCAGGTGACCGGCGACGGCGTGACCCGCGTACTGGAACGCCCGTTTGTGGTTCTGGCTACCCAGAATCCGATCGAGCTGGAGGGTACATTCCCGTTACCTGAAGCGCAGGTGGACCGCTTTATTCTGCGCCTGAACATCGGTTATCCGTCACAGGCAGAGGAAAACGCCATTCTCGAACGTTTCCGTAGCAGTGATCCGCTGCCCAGTTTGCAGCCGGTCGTCAGCGCTGCCGAACTGATCGCATTACAGGAAGAACGCCGCGGAATTCGGGTGGAAGATACGGTGCGCGATTACATCGTGCAGGTGGCACGCGCCACCCGCCATAACACCGAGGTGCAGTTGGGTGCCAGCCCGCGCGCCACGCTGGCGTTGTATCAGACCGCTCAAGCCTGGGCAGCCATCCAGGGGCGTGATTTTGTCATCCCGGATGATGTAAAGTACCTGGCTCCCTACGTGCTCAGCCACCGCCTGATCATTTCGGCTCAGGCCCAACTGCGCGGAAGAGATCCTCAGGAATTGATCGCAGACGTTATTGGAGTGGTGCCGGTTCCGGTGGAGCGATAAGATGCCCCCGCAGATCTGGTTCCCCATCCTGCTCGTCCTGTTTTTTGTGGGAGCCTATACCTCGAATGACTGGCTGGTCACACTATCGGTAGCGATGGCCGCGGTGCTTGGGATTGCCATCCTGTGGAGCCGCCACTCGCTCGACCAGGTCAGCTACCGGCGACACATTCATTACAAGCGTGGTTTCCCCGGTGAGCGCACGGACGTGCGGCTTGAGGTGGAAAACCATAAACGCCTGCCGCTTTCCTGGCTTCGTATCGTCGACCAGTGGCCGCATGCCGCTGCGCCAACCGATGAAAAAATGCTCACCCCTTCCCACCTGCCCCGGGTCGGTCGCCTGACCCAGCTGCTGAGCTTGCGCTGGAATGAAAAGGTAACCCGAAAATTTGAGATTGAATTCAAAGAGCGCGGCGTTTATCCCATTGGGCCGGCAGATTACACTTCAGGCGATCTGTTTGGGCTGTACGAGGAATGGAAATCGGATACGCAACAGGAATACGTTACCGTCTTTCCGGAATTAATTCCGCTCAAGGCGCTGGAGATCGAGACCGAGAACCCGATGGGCGAGCACCGATCACGCCGGCAAATTTTTGAAGATCCCAGCCGTACGATGGGCGTGCGCAATTACCATCCGGAAGATGAATTCCGACGCATCCACTGGCCTGCCACCGCCCGAACCGGTGAATTACAGGTAAAAGTTTATCAGCCGGTCAATTCAAAGATGATGGTGGTATGCCTCAACATTGCCACCTCTGCTCACCCCTGGCTGGGGATCAATCACCAGCTCTCTGAACACCTGATCAGTCTGGCAGGTACCATCTGTTATCAGAATATTCAACAGGGGTATTCTGTAGGCCTTATCTCCAACAGCTGTCTGGCGCATTCAGATCAACCCTTTGTGATCCAGCCCAGCCATTCGCAAAAGCAGTTGCCGCACTTGCTGGAGTCGCTGGCCCGAATTACTTTGCTGGTCACCTCACCCTTCGAAACCTTTCTGTCACGCTCGCTGCCCAAGTTGCCTTTTGGCGCTTCTCTGGTGGTCATTTCAGCAGTGGTCACCCCGGCGCTGTGTGAAACGCTGCTCCGCATCAAGCGCTATCGCTCAAATACCACGCTCATATCGCTGGATCCCGCACTGCCGCCCAATTTGCCGGGCATACAGGTGATCCATATGCCATACCAGTTCTCACAGCCCGAGGATGCCAGATGAACAAGAGCGATACCGGATCTCTAAAATTCTTCCTGCGCTACGGCCTGTGGACTGAACTGGCTGCTCTGCTGCGCATGGTTAATGACCTGCTGGTCATGTCGATGTGGTTCATCACCCTGGCTGAGTTCCGCATCAAATGGCTGGAAGGCTTTTGGGTGCTGGCCCTGATTTACCTGGGCAGTTATCTTTTTGCACGCTTGATGCAGGGTTTACGCTGGAAAATCGCCATTGAGCGCGGACTTTTCGCGGGTTGGATACTGCTCCTTGCTTTCATCAGCTACCGCATTTTGCTGATGTCGCATATCAGCATGACCTCAGCCCAGTTCCTCGGGCAGATCTTTTCACAGGAGCTCTCACCGGATACCATTTTTGGGTTCTGGGTGCTGTTATTCAGCATGATCGCGGTTTTACGGGGGGTAATGTTCGCGCGAGCTCCTGCCGGTTCCTATGAGATGAAAAACAGCCTGCGCTGGGGGTTGATCCTCTTCGCGGCTTACGCGCTC
>DAISXR010000036.1:0-16084 GCA_036825755.1 Anaerolineaceae bacterium | reverse complement strand
GGGAAAGCGGTGGTCATCGTCCTTCAATTCGTGATGGGCGCCGTGGTGGTGATCAGTTCACCCATCATCGTGGCGGTGATTGCGGTGGTGAAGTTCCTGCTGAAGCTGATCTCCCCCAATCTGGAAGACGTACTGCAGGAAAACGAGTTGCAGCTGGGTGAGAATTTGCTGGATGATCTCCAGGAAACCGCCGCCAAAAAACTGCCCGTGGATCCTGCTCTGTTCCTTATGATCGCTGCGGTGCTGGCGGTGGTAGTGATTGCCATCATCCAGATCAGACGCCGCTCAACTGCCCGGCGGCTGCTGGCTGAAGACGATCTGGCGGATCTGGAAGCTCCAAAGAAAAAGACCGCTCCGCTGCTCGATTTGCTGCCCTCGTTTCGTAAAAAACGGCGCGCAACGGCCAAAAATCTACTGGCGGCGGCCAGGATTCGGTTTGTGTATTCCCAATTGATGGATTTATGTGATCGTCTGGGAAAACCCCGCCCGCGCGCAATCACCCCGCTCGAGTTTTTGCCCCGCATGGATGCCCTCTTCCCGCTCAACCACAACGAACTGCAGATCATCACCAACGCCTATATCAAAATCCGTTACGGAGAACTGCCCGAAACAGACCGTGATGTAGATGAAGTTCTGGAAGCCTGGAAGACGGTGAATGATCTTGGGAAACAAATGCTGGATGAGCAAAACGCCGGTAAACGGCGCGGTATATTCAAGGAGTAGTTGGATCAGGAAAACCAGCGCATGATGGTTGCGCCGCCGTAAGAAAACGCGAGCATCTTCAGGATTTTACCGAGGATACACCACACCAAAAAACGCCACATCGGCATTTTAAGTGCGCCGGCGGTCATGCCGGCCATATCAAACAGCGGGTTGGGGACGATGGAGAGCACCAGGATGGTCACCTCGCCATAATCGCGCATCCATCCCTCGAGTTTGTCATGCCATTTCACCTTCTGGATCACACCTCGTCCGCTGAAGCCCGCCAGATAGCCGGATATTTCACCCAACCCGGCTCCAAAACCGGACACCACCGCTACCCAAAATGGATTGAAGATGGCTCCCAGCGCTGATGTGACCAGCACACCTGGTACCGGTACCAGCACGGTCGCGCTGCTGAAAAATGTGAGCAGAAACAGACCCGGGTAACCGTATTGTTCCAGATCTTTGATTCGCTCACGATTGATGAGCAAAATCACCGTAACCGCAATCACCGCCGCCAGCACGGCAATGCGGATGATGGTATTACGACGTGCTTCCTGGGGTGACGGTGGGGTTTCGTTCATCCGGATTTATTCCTGCAGAAGTTCTTCAATGCGGGCAATGACCATATCCATCGCCACCACATTCAGACCGCCTTCAGGAATGATGATATCCGCGTAACGTTTTGACGGTTCCACAAATTCGAGGTGCATGGGCCGCACCGTACGGTAATATTGCTGGATTACAGAATCAACCGTTCGCCCGCGCTCGATAATATCGCGCTGCAGGCGGCGAATAAAGCGGATATCGGCATCGGTATCCACAAAAATCTTCACATCAAACAGCTTGCGCAATTCCGGCTCGGCAAAAATCAGAATACCATCCACCACAATCACCCGCCGGGGTTCAATGTGCAGGGTGAAGCTGGAGCGCAGATGCTGCGTAAAGTCATACTGCGGCATATCAATCGCCTGCCACTGCTTGAGCCGCGTCAGGTGCTCAATCATCAGCTCGGTTTCCAATGAGTTGGGATGGTCGAAATTCTGCCTGGCCCGATCCTCAAACGGGAGATGCTTCATGTCACGATAGTAAGCGTCATGGGGAAGAAACGAAATGCGGTGGCTGCCCACCCGCTCAAGGATTTGATGCGCTACGGTGGTTTTACCGGAACCGGTGCCGCCTGCAATTCCCAGAATGAGGGGAGGTCTTTCAGGGTTGTTCATCTTTGAACTCCTTTGAGAGAACTGATCACAGCCGCCGGCGGTGGCGAACCTTTTATCAAGCGCCGGCCAACGAAGCAAGAACCATGTGACGGGGATAACTATATCACAAACGTTTCAAAAACCAAATCGGTGTTCAGTAAAAATATAAATGCACACGGCAGGAAAAACCTCAGTATAATTGTGACTTCCCAAATACATGTAGCCCCGTTTCCATATCACGTACCCAAAATAGACCAGGTGGGTGATATAGCCGGGTTGTTTACCTTCAAAAATCCTCTTGAAATTGCCTCTGAATAATAAGGAGCAAGCATGGCAGAGAAAAAGTCCAAAAAATTGTGGTTTGTGATCGCTGCAGTATTGGGTCTGGTGATGATCGCCGTTGTGGCAGTGCTTCTGTTGAAGCCGAAAAAGGCAAATCACAGCAATCTGCCCATGGAGGAGCAGGCCTGGTATGCCTGTGAAGATTTTATCGCCGATATGATCGATATTGAATCACCGGGCGCTTACGACACCATGGATCAACAACACGGCCGCCTCCTTGAAGACGGGTCCTATGAGTTAACCATCACCGTCCGGTACGATATGTACGGAAACGAACGGCGAAATTCGTACTACTGCAGGGCCGTTTACTTTGAGGATGAGAAAGAATGGGGGATTGTGCAACTGCAGCCTGTGCAATAGACCCCCTCAGTACAACCGGTTCAGATGAAAAGAAAAACTCGTCGGGGTCAACTCCTACTGATCACCCTGACGAGTTGCTGGATTAAAAAAGAGCCAACGAAGGGAATCGAACCCTTGACCGATCGCTTACGAAGCGACTGCTCTGCCGGCTGAGCTACGTTGGCGCTGAAACAAAATTATACCAGTTTCAGCCCGGAATAAACAAGCATTTTTGCCATTTTCAGAGCCTTAGAAGATCGGGTATTTACACGTTTTTCGGCTACAATCATGGAATGACAGAACTTGATCACAAAATGCGTATCGCCATGATCTCATACCACACCTGCCCGCTGGCTACTTTGGGCGGTAAAGACAGCGGCGGGATGAATGTGTACGTTAAAGAACTCACCCGCAAACTGGGTGAGATGGGCATCTACGTGGATGTGTTCACCCGCTCGCAGGATGAACATGTGCCTCACGTGTTGCACGATCTGGGCTACGGAAACCGTGTGGTGCATATTCCGGCCGGCCCGGAACATCCCCTTTCCAAAAAGGAGCTGGCGCAGCATATCCCTGAATTTGTCCAGCATATCCTGGAATTTGCCGGGAAAAAGACCTGCCGTTACGATCTGATCCACAGCCACTACTGGATGTCAGGCATTGCCGCCGAGGCGTTGAAAGAAGCCTGGGATGTGCCGGTGATCCAGATGTTCCACACGCTGGGGCGCATGAAAAACCGCATTGCCCGCAGCCCGGAAGAACGCGAAGGAGATTATCGCATCAACGGCGAACAGGAAGTGCTGGATACCGCCGATGCTCTGGTAATTGCCACCCCGGCCGAAAAAACCCAGCTCGAATACCTGTACAAAGCGGACCGCATCCCCACCTTCATCATCCCGCCCGGTGTAGATACTGCCCGCTTTTATCCCATCCCGCCGGATGAGGCCCGTGAATACGTGGGCATCCAGCCTGATGATCACATGATCCTGTTTGTGGGCCGCATTGAACCGTTGAAAGGCATCGACACCCTTCTGCAGGCTATCCGCAAATTGCAGAACAAAGGGGTGATCAAATGCTGCAACCAGTATGTTGCCATCATCGGCGGCAACACCGATGACGAAGCTTCCGATCCGAACTCGGAGATGGCCCGTCTACAAAAGATGTGCATCGAAATCGGGATTGGCGACCTGGTTTTGTTCCTGGGGAAACGCGATCAGGATGCCCTGCCCTACTACTATTCGGCTGCCGATGTGGTGGTGATGCCCTCTCATTATGAATCCTTCGGGATGGTCGCCCTGGAAGCCATGGCTTGCGGTACACCGGTGGTTGCCTCACAGGTAGGCGGATTAGCTTTCCTCGTAAAAGACGAGCAAACTGGTTACGTGATCCCCAGCGATGACCCTGATATACTGGCCGACCGGCTGGACGCCCTGCTCGAAAACCCGGACTTGCGTGAAAAATTGGGTAAACAGGCTGCTGCATACGCACTGGGCTATGACTGGAGCATCATCGCGGGGCAGGTCGCTGATTTGTACCGGCAGGTGATCGATCAACAGATACAGCGTCAGAAGGTTCACGGCGATCTGCATTGACGATCGAACCACATCAATCCTGAAGATTTATTCTTTCGAAGGCGGCGCCTTTTTGATGCGTACCGCCCGCTGAATGACGTCTTTTCCAAAACGGGTGCGAATGTCATCCACCGCGCGCAGCAGGCGGCGTTCCCGGTCAGTTTTGGTCTCCCACAGGTTCAACTGCACAGCGAACGGGTGCAGGCTGGATACCCCCACCCCCAACAGCCTTACTGGCGTACCCTTTTGCCAGATGCCGTTGAACAGCCCCAGGGCGGCCTCATAAATGATGCTGTCCTGGTCGAAATCTTCCGTCAGGGTCACCTGGCGAGTAAAGGTGCTGAAGTCAGACCAGCGGATTTTGATGCGCACGGTGGATGCCAGAAAGCCATCCTGCCGCAATCGGCTGCCCACCTTATCGGAAAGCTTGCGCAGGGTCAGCAGCAACTCCTGGCGATCCTTCACGTCCTTCGAGAAGGTCACCTCATTGGATATCGACTTGGTGTCATGGGAGGTTTCCACCTCGCGGTGGTCGATCCCGCGCGCATGCCGGCCCAGACTGCGTCCGTAATCACCGATGTGTGTATCCAACCAGTCATCCGGTTTGGCAGCCAGATCACCGATGGTCAGGATGCCCATGCGGTGAAGCAGCTCGGCTGTTTTTGGCCCAATCCCCCACAGTTCGCCTACCGGGAGGGGCGCCAAAAAGGCGGCCTCTTCACCGGGATTCACCACTTTGATGGCGCAGGGAGGGCTGCCGGTGCGGTTTTCCGATTTTCCAATATTGTTGGCAATTTTCGCCACCAGCTTGTTGGAAGCCACCCCCAGCGAGCAGGGCAATCCCACCTGCACGCGTACCTTTGATTGGATACCCATGGCAATCACCCGGCCACTTTCGGGTAGATCGGTCACATCGATAAAGGCCTCGTCGATCGAGATCTGCTCGACTAAAGGGGTCATGTTTTCCAGGATCTCCATCGTCTGATGCGAGGCCTTTGAGTATTCGGCGTAGTGTCCGCGCACCAAAATCAAATGAGGGCACAATCGTAAAGCCTGCCCGGTCGGCATGGCTGAATGGACGCCAAATTTCCGCGCCGGATACGAACAGGTTGAAATCACACCGCGTTCACCGGCTGCCCCGCCCACCGCGAAGGCCTTTCCGGCTAAAGTGGGATCCAGTTGCTCTTCCACCGCGCAGAAAAACGCATCCAGATCAAGATGGATAATCTTGCGGATGCGTTCTTTGTTCGGCTTTGCGTCAGTGGCTGTCATCACACTCACCCGGGTGGCAGGCTGCAGCTGTAACTCTGAATTAATTCGTCAGCACCAGTTCACCCCAACTGGTGGGATCGACCAGGCTGCGACGGGCAGCGCTGGATACCATACTCTGTTGAACGTTGCTTGATCCATTATCATTATCGCTGACCGACAATGCAAAACCATAGTGCTGTCCAACAGCGGGCGTCACCCCAAACACGCTCCACGGTACGGCAAACTCCACACGATACAAATCATTACCGCCTGAAGCGCCAATGATGACGCCGTTTTTGTTCCCGGTGCGTTCAGTGGGAAACCACAGATAGGCTTCGGTATCCTGATCAACGGTCTCATAGCCGGGGGAGATACCCAGTTGAAAATCATCCGGGCTCAGCGTCGTGGAGCCGAAATCACCGTAAAAGTTGGTATCCAGCAGCAGTTCGATGCTGTCACCTTTGTACAAATCAGCGCCGGTAGCCCTTTGCACATACTTATCATCGCGTACCTTGACCGCCAGATAAAGGAAGTCCTCGTCCCAGCTTACGCGGTAGGACGCTTCCAGATCATTGCCATCCACCCATTGATTCAGGCCATACACCACCGTATTGGCGCCGTATTGTGTGGTGTCCCAATCAGCCCAATCCCCATCGATATCAAGCGAATCAGACATATATTCCGCCTTGATCTGTGTACCGCCGCGCTGCGGTGTGGCACGGGTTGGGTTCGCCTGGGGAGTAAACGTCTTGCTGGGCGCCTGTGTGGCCTGTTCTTCTTCCTCATCAGGCTGCTGAGTAAACGTGGCGGTGTTCTGCTGATTCACCTCAGGGGTGGAGCTGGCAGATCCTTCCTGGCTGCCTGACGGGGTTAAGATAGTCGCCATGGCGTACAGCGCGGTCATGGTGGCATTGGGGGTAGGTGGAAACTCCTGGGTGGCCTGATTACCTGGTAAATTGCATGCCATCGCCGCGAGCACCATCACACAAAAAACAACGAGAATTCGGGGAATCCGTTTCATCTTCCCTCCTCTATCGCAATAATTTCTATAATTGTTAATCTGTTGTTCCAGGTAAATGCAAACCGGCCAGCAGCATTAACTTATTATAGTATTTAACGATGAGAGTGCCGCAGGAGTTCCGTTTTTATGCCGGAACATTCATATATATATAGTCGATACTCAGGTAAGTTCTTTGGAGAGATACAAAACCATATCATCGTCGTTGATGCAGGCTGCATACGGCGCTAACGGCACATCCCGATACCAGATCCCTGATCCGTCCGGGATGTATCCGCGTTTGGCATAGATACGCTGAGCAGGCCCATATCCCGCATGCAATCCCACCGCCAGGCTGATACCCCGAGCGCCGGTACGCGCCATGTTTTCACATACATCCAAAAATCGATTTCCGATCCCTTTGTGTTGATACTTTTTCAGTACGTTCAAATCAACCACCTCCGGCAGTTTTCCCGTAAAGGGACCCACATACGCTTTCGGCAGATAGGTCGTGTAACCGGCCACCCTTCCATCATACCGGGCAACCAGCGCATGATGAGATTTTGTGTACTGTTCGAGGTAGTATCTTTCGAACAGACTGGCTGGTTTATGCCATTGTTGATCCAAAAACGACTGAACCAGTTCCGGGATGTCACTTTCATCCAACGAACGAATGGATAACGATGAATCCTGGTAAAAAATCATAACCCCTCCTGAAAACTTCTTCTGCCGGCCCGGTTTCCGGCGTTATTCAATCTCCCAATAATCGATATTGGTCATTTCACAGCGGGTGCCAAAACCTGTATTGGTACCCGAAATCAACGACAAGCCCAGGCTGCCACGCTGTATGCTGCCATCCGAAAAGCTGACGATCTTTTTTCGGTCCACCAGCACCGTCATCACCTGATCCTCCACCACAAGAATAATTTCAGCGCTGTCCGCCGGCACATCAAAGTAATCGTAAAATCCGGTTTGCAGAATGGTGCCTACATTGTGTTTGACACGGTATGGGCGCACATACCCATCCATGGTGAGGAACACCACGTGATGAGTATCTTCGCCGCTATCCGAGAATACGAACCCGCAGCCTGCATCAAACCAGTTGGCCGTCCGGCTGGCAGATTCCCAGGCGGCATCCACCCGGATGATAAAGCTGGAAGGTTCATAACCTGTGCGGTCCCATTGATACCAGTCGATCTGAGCCCATTCATTCACATAATCGTCCAGCAAATAATAATCACCATCGAGCGTATGGATGATGCCCTCATCATACAGATACTGCACCAGCGCCCCCATACGCGTATCGGTCAGTTTGGTAGCGGTGGGGGTTAATGTTTTAGTGCTGGTTACTGTGGGTGTGCTGGTGAGTGTTACAGTGGGGGTTGGGGTCTCGGTGGGAGGTACGGGGGTGCGCGTCACCGTAGCCGTGCCGGTGAAGGTGGGCGTGGGCGAGGTGATCCAGGCGGATATTTGATCGAACCGCGACACTAACAGCAGCGCTGCCAGAATAAGAATGAGGATGACAACGAGTACGATCAATCCGATAATGATGAGCTTTCTTTTTGGGGTAATGTTTGCCATTTTTCCACCCTTTGCCATGATGAGATGGTTACAATGCTGCCGGAAGACGATTGATCTGAGTCAATCGATGAAGTATGTCGAATGAATTTACAAAACATCCGGCCGGTAAGAATGATTATATTGATTTTGTTTTTTTTCGCTGGTAAAACAGGGCGGGAATTTTTGTTTTTGGGAGTTTGATTCGTCAGGCAAATCTTTTGAAAAGAAAATATAAATATAGCGGGATGCGGGCGAGATGGAACTTATAGGGAGGTAAATCTTCCTTACGCGGTGAAGGTTCCACCATCTGCTCCAGGTACAGGCTGTTTTGAGCAGCGGTGTTGATGTAGATTGAAACCGGCCGATGATAATGCGTGGTTGGCCCCCAGAAATCCAGCATCTCAGTATGCGGGTTCAGATAGTCATATACCTTTTTGGCCTGTTTCTGCCCCTGCGCATCCACCTCCCAATCGCCGGTGAAAAATGCCGGATGGACGATGGAGACCAGCAGCCTGCCGTCAGGTTTGAGCACACGCCGAGCCTCGGCAAAAAACGGGGTGACCGGGTCGATATCCATCAGTACCAGATTACATAGGATAAAGTCAAACAGATTATCCGCATATGGAAGCGCTGCACACAGGTCTGCCAACTCAAACGGAATGTCCGGGTGGTTCTGGCGAGACAGGTCCACCATTTTGGATGATCCATCGCAGCCCCTCACCAACGCGCCCAATTGTTGAAGCACCGCGCTGCTGCCGCCATCACCGCAGCCGGCATCCAGCACAGTTTGCCCGTTCAGGTCAGGCAGCAATTGCCGTAGCAACCGGCGCTCAAATTGCCCGTCAAAAGAGGCCTGTTGATGCAGTGAGTATGACCTGGCGGCGTCATCCCACTGGCTCAGTACATTGTCTTCCATGTTGACTCTCCTTATCACACTATCCCGGATCTCCCAACCACAAATCTTCTGCCAGTTGATCAAGAAACTCACGGATCAGATTTTGCTTTTTTTCCCAAATCCGTCGTGCGAGCGGGGTGACCATGGGGTTATCCAGCAAGAAAGCCCCTGAATACTGCTGCAGATGCTCCAGCGCCTTTTCATAGCTGGGGTCTGCTTTAGTTCCCACATACAGGCAATCCCACACCATGCCCAGCGCACCGGTTTCATCCATGATATCGGCTTCCATCACCAACAGCAGATCCAGCGGAATATCCGGCTCTTTCATTCGCTGTTTATCCGAGTGATGTCGGATCAGCCAGGCAAATCGCTCCGTCTGTTCGGGCGGAAAGGGGTGGTCAGCGGCATACTCATCAAATACCTGAACGCTATACACCGCGTGCTCATCATGCGTCCGCATTTCCGGTTTGATGGCATAGCCTACATCGTGGAATATGGCTGCGACCAATACTGCTTCATGGTCGAGTTCCGCCGGAAGATTCTCCTGCTGTACCAGACGCTCAGCCCATTTGAATACCCGCCAGGTGTGGTTCGACCGCCGCCGGAAGGGAAACCGGTCAATGTAAGTGGCCTCGACATCACGCCCGGCCAGGCGTTCTTTCACATAATTGAACATTTCCGTATAATCGGTTTTCAATTTTACCTGAACCCCATATTTTTTCTACTGTTAATTGAACGACGGCCTAACCCGCATGCAGAAGACCTTCTGATATCATTCGACTGATAGACTCATCAATTGAGGTATCCAATTCTTTTTGAACCGCATAATAGATCACAATTTGCGTAAGCGCCACCATGGACTGTCTGATTTCATTGGCCAGTTTCTTCTTATCTGGTTCGCCATATTTCTGGCGTTTTATCCCTGAATTTTCCCAGTTATTCACTTCGCTGGCTACTTCACCGCATTCTTCCAGCAGGCGAGCAACCATCTGAAATGGTTCATTTCCTTCAGGGAAACGTTTGGAAGTTCCTTCGGCCATTTGATACAACCGCTGCATATTTCCCTCGCAGTCTTCTTATTTCTTCGCAATCACCAAACCGTGACTGCTGGCCCCCAGCAGACTCTTCTCACGGCACACCCGGTAATGATATTCGCACCAGACAGCCAGTTCCTCCTCGGTCAGATTGTTCACTTTTTCGCGCATAAACAGCGAAAGCCAATCCACTCCGGCGTGATCCAACACTATTCCACCCACAGCGCGGATTTCCTGCTCGATCCCTTCAGGCGTATGGTAGTAAGTATCCGTCCAGAAGCAATTTGGATCGGTATGGCTCAGCGCGCCGCTTTCCAGCAGGTTCTGCGCCAGATTCAGGTTGAGCAGCTTCCGGTCAATCAGCGCGACATATGGAAATGTAGAAAATCTTGAGATGTAACCGACTGCCAGCATACCGCCCGGCTTGAGCACGCGCAGGCACTCCGCCAGGCACCGTCTGCGATCGGCCTCATCCGTCAGGTGATACAACGGTCCCATACACAACACCGCATCGAACTCACCATCCGAGTAGCTACTTAAGTCTATCGCATCGTTCAGGGCCGCCCGTAGTGGCAGTGCGCTTCCCTGCAGCTTCTGCTGCATGAACTCCACATGCCGCGGGGTGATATCCAGAGCGGTGACGTCAAACCCAAGCCCGGCATAATGAAACGCGTACACACCGGTTCCAGCGGCGCAATCCAGCATCTTCCCGCCCGCCGGTAGGTGGGCGTTGAGAATGCGCACGCTGGTTAGAAATTCCACCCGGCCGGCGTTGCGAGTGGTCAGCCGGTCTTCTTCGCGGTACTGCTCGTAGCTTTGAATGACATGATCCATGTTTTTTCCTGCCTAATCGGTGAGTAAGAAATCCTGCGGATGAACACAAAGCAAGTCAAAAAAAGGGATATCCGGGTGATGACTCATGTAACGGTTCACCAGCCGGTTGCCGACAGAATAGCCGATACACCAGGGTAGTCCAGCGGATTCATCGCCGAATGTGTAACGCTGGATAACCTCGGGATCGGTGCTGTCAAAGACATTTTCCATCTCGCTCCACAGGGATGGGTACGCCTGCTCAATATCAAAGATCCACGACGGTTTCAGATCCGGGAACAGGCTGCATGCGAAGGCATCTGCCTGCCCCTCGGTGATCAGATGTTCCAGCAGATTGCCCTGCAAGTCCTGACCGCCTTTTTGCACGTACCAATGATGCCCCCACAGCGAGTGGTGATATTCATGTGCAAACACATACGGAAGCCACCGATCAAAATCATCAGCCAGCGGATTAATGTTCAGCAGGATATTGCCGAACACACACGCCCCCACCACCCCGTTCTGACGCTCCCGGACAGGGATGTTCGCATGATCCAACGGGCACAGCGCGACCAGGAGCGGGTCATCATCGTCTTTTGGCAGTCTCCCGGCGATGTGCTGGAACTGATTACGCAAGGTATCCAGATCGATATGCATAAAGCGTTGGATTTGCTCCGGAAGGACCACCAGGTTGCGGATGGGTGAGGGCTTCATATAGCTCATATCAAAAGGCGCCCATTCAGCGATGCGCGGCCAGTAAGGTTTGATCACGCATTCATTCCACAAAGCGGATAAATCAACGCCGGTTTGTTGTGCAGCTTCCCCATACCTGGCAGCAGCCGGAAACAGGTTCAGAAACTCAATCTTCATTGGCGATTTACTTTCCATCAACTTTTTGACTATGCGCAGATGATGATCACAGATCCAGGCAAATATCCATCGCCAGATCCACCAGACTTTCACGGATTTCCTTACGGCTGTTCCATTTCCGCGCATCCCAGGTCTCGCCGCTCAGGTCATCACCGCCGTACAGAATTTGCCCCAGTGTGACGCCCCTGAACTGCGCCACCGCGAACAGTGCGGCCGCTTCCATCTCCACCGTCACACAGCCCTCTTTCACACGATGCTCTACTTTCCTTCTCGTTTCGCGATAATAACCATCGGTTGTCCAGGTTTTGGCCTGGATGTAAGGCAATCCCACCTGATCGAGATGGTCTTTTATCACCTGCAGCGCATGTGGATTGCACTCTACCTCGCGCGCAGGCGGCAGGTAGTGATACGATGCCCCTTCATCGCGCACCGCGCTGCATGGTACTACCAGATGCCCCACCGCGATATCCTTCTGCAATACACCGGCGCTGCCGCACACCAGGAATTTTTCACATCCGTGTGCGATCAATTCCTCCAGTTCGCCAGCTGCACCGGCCGACCCCAAAAATCCCTGTATCAAACAGATCGATACACCTTTGTGAATAGTTTCATAAATAGGAAGATTGACCGTCTCTGTCGCAAAGGTCTCCACCTGTTTGAGCTGCCCGGCTGCCAGCTTTTTCTCAATCACTTCACGGAAAAACGTGATGACGCACCGTCGGGGGATGTCTTTCCGGGGTATCAGGCGAGAAGGTTCCAGTATTGCCTCCTGGGAGGCATCAAATTCCAGGATCGGATAGTCCCGGGGTTCAAATACCATACGAATTACCTCATTGAAAAAGTTGACATTCAGGTGAAAGAAAGGATTCTGACAACTATACCAGAAACCTGCTGAAAAAATTTGGAAATAGCCGGTTTATTCGACGGTTGAGACAGTCTTTTTGGGCAGGCCGGCGATTAATCCCGCGGCAAGTAAGGCCAGCCCGGCGCCCAGGTAGAGCGCATCGCGTTGAGCCATCAGGTGGGCGCCGGCGGTTTCAAATCCGCCGCTGGTGTAAATGCCCTGACGTACGGTGAGCATCACGCTGCCGATGGCCACACCGAGCGTCTGGCCCACATTGCGCATGGTAGCCAGCATGCCTGAAGCCACCCCCGATTGCGCTTTGGGCGCCGACCCAAGAATCGCCGAATTGATGGCTGCCACACTCAACCCGTTGCCCGCGCCGATGATCGCCAGAGCCAGAATCACCCATACCAGGGCCGTACCCGTGTTGAAAAAACCGATCCCCACACAGGCTGCCGCGATCAACAATAAGCCGCTCACAGCCGGGAACTTGGTCCCCAGGCGATCTGAAAGCGAGCCGCCAAACGGCGACACGATCATCATGATCACCGGTGTGGTCAGCATCACCAGCCCTGCCTGATCGGTCTGCAGCAGCAGCACATCGGCCAGGAAGAATGGAAACAGATAGGTCGTCATCTGCTGGGTGACATAAGAAAGAGCGCTGGCTCCGTTAGAAAACGAGAAGGTCCGGATTTTGAACAGCCCCAGCGCCATAAGGGGATGGCCCGTGCGGCTTTCCCGCAGGATGAACAGAACCAGTCCGGCTGCCGAGAGGAGCATGGCCGCGGCAAACTTTACCGACCAAAAACCCCACTCATCGGAGAAGTTCAACCCTACCGAAAACGCGCCGATAAAGAGGGCAAAACACAACCCGCCCAGGTAATCCATTTTTACCGAACGATCCTTGCCCGTATCATCTTCCATGCAGAGCAGTGTGCCGATGAAACCCAACACGGCAAAACCGGCCGCGAAAAAGAAAATGGAATGCCACGAAAAATGGCGCAGCAGAAATCCGCCAATGGACGGGCCGGATGCCAGCCCGACCGAAACAAATACCGAGTTGATCCCCAGCGCTTTTCCGCGTTCCTTCTCGCCGAAAGCCCGGTACACCGCCGCCTGGGTGATGGAGATGAGCATACTGTATCCCAGACCCTGCAGCGCCCGGAAACCGATCAACGTGACCAGATTTTTGGACAGAAGCGGGGCCAGCATGGATACCACCGCGAAAAAGGCAAAACCGCCGCTGAACTGACGTTTGTACCCGTATAGATCGGCCATGCGGCCAAACAACAGCAGCGTGCAGCACGGGATCAGCGAATAGACCAGCGCCAGCCAGCTTACATCGCTCTGGGTGACTCCGAAATCCTCACGCAGGATGGGCAGCGCCAGGTTCAGGCTGTTGATGGCAAACGCCGCGCCCAGGTTTGCCAGGCCGGTTACCGCAAACACCATCCACTTCGATCGAACGTTGATCTTTGAGGTACTGCCCTTTGGCGGGTTAAGGGATTGCTTGATTTCGTTGCTCGTCTGCATGATCAAGTTAAGTATACGCATTTTGAGAATTCAGGCGTGTAGCATTCTTAACCAAAACATCCGCAGACATTCCTCCTCTGCGGATGTTATTTATGCAAATAGTGAAACTCGCCTTTATCAGTGGCGGGCTAAAGCCGATGCCGTTATGCCTGCCCCATGAACTTCGCAGTAAAGGATACCTGGCTACGTAAAAGGTCCGCCGGGGTGCCGGTAAATACCACCTGGCCGCCCTTGTTCCCGCCCTCCGGTCCCAGATCCACCACCCAATCGGAGGCCCGAATCACCTGCTGATTGTGTTCCACCACCACCACAGTGTTTCCATCATCCACCATGCGGTTCAGCAGGACAAGAAAATTTTCCACATCCAGCGGGTGCAGACCCACCGTGGGTTCATCCATCAGATACAGCGAATTCTTGCCGCGGCTGTTGATCAACTCTTTGGCCAGCTTCAGCCGTTGGCCCTCCCCGCCGGACAGCGTGGTGAGTGTTTGACCCAGCTCCAGATACCCCAATCCCACATCCTGCAGCAGGCTGAGGATCCGCTGGATTTGGGTATGCCCCGAAAATAATTCCAGCGCTTCTTCTACAGTCAGCAGCAAAATGCCCTTGATGGAGTGCCCGTGATACTGGACCGACAGCACCTGATCGTTGAACTGGTTTCCGCCGCATACCGGGCAGACCACATCCTGGTTTTCGAAAAACAGCATGTTGCTGGTCACGTACCCCAGCCCCTGGCAGTTTTCGCATCGCCCGCCCGGTGTGTTGAACGAAAAATGTTTGTCGGTGAGGCCCTTTTCACGCGCATCCGGCAGCGTGCTGAAGATTTTACGGATGTGGGTATACACCTCCGAATAGGTGGCCACATTGGAGCGCTTCATCCGGGTGATAGCCGCCTGTTCGATGGTCACCACCTGGTCGAACCGATCCAGACCCTTAACGGCATTCTCGGTTGAACGCCTGGGAGCCGCCGGATCAGCCAGAATATCAAAGATCAGTGTCGATTTTCCGGAGCCGGACACACCGCTGACGCTGGTCAGACAGCCGGCCGGAATCCGCACCGAAACATCGCGAAGGTTATGCAGCCGGGCATGATGGATCTCCACAAAGGAGCCGTCCCCCGGGCGGACCATTCGCTCCGCCGGATGAGGCTGGTTCAACCAGGCGCCGGTCACCGAGCCAGGCTGCCGCACGATCTCCGGCAGCGTTCCGGTGGCGATCACTTCACCGCCATGCTTGCCTGAACCCGGGCCGATATCCACCACAAAATCGGCTTCCTTCATCACATCCGGGTCATGTTCAATCACAATGACGGTGTTTCCCTGATTGCGCAGCTTCTTGAGGATGCTGATCATGCCCTGTGTATCGCGTGGATCCAGCCCCACGGTGGGTTCATCCATCACGTAAATGATGCCGGTCAGATCGGAATCGAGGGCGGCTGCCAGCTTGATGCGCTGCAACTCACCGCCGGATAGTGTGACTGTCTGACGATCGAGCGTGAGATATTCCAGGCCCACATTCACCAGACGCCGGATTTTTGTTTTCAGATCCAGCAAATAGGCTTCCACCAGGTTGCGGTGCGCCGGTGCGAGGGATCCTTCCAGTTTTTCAATCCAATGACTCAACTCTTCCAGAGAGAGCAAACCCAGTTCCGGCAGTCGTACATCCTGCACTCTTGCGCTGCGACTGAGCGGAGCCAACCGTTCACCGTGGCACTCCGGGCAGGCATCGTAGTCAAAGAACTCACTCACCGTGCTGGCATCGCCGCCGTGATCAGACATACGCCGCCAAAGGTTGGTGAAAACACCCTCGTAACGACCAGCGGCCACCGTTTTGGGCAGTTTGATATCCGGGAAGGCCTCTTTCACCGCCTGGCTTTCCACCCCATCCAGCAGGATGGCACGCTGCAATGGGCTGAAACCTGCCAAAGGCTCGTTTTGCGGCACCGGCAATCCGTAATAGCGGTAAGCGTTGTACACGGTGGATATGATGTAATCGTGATAATTCTTGCCCCATTTTTCCCAGGGTTCAATGGCCCCATCTTCCAGCGAACGCTCCTCGTGCAGAACCGCCTCCTGGTTGATGGTTAACTGGCGACCGTAACCCTTGCAAGTGGGGCAGGCGCCCTCGCGGGTGT
>DAISXR010000035.1:1775-31212 GCA_036825755.1 Anaerolineaceae bacterium | reverse complement strand
AAACGCGGCTGGTCCAGGTATCCCCACGGCTCGGTTTCATAAACGGAAGATACGCGGGTTACCTGAATGCCCGGCGTTTCATTCAATGTATTGATAGCCTTTTGTAAATGGGAAAGACGGTCGCCGAGATTGCTGCCGGTTGACAGGTATACTTTTGTCACTCAATCATTCCTTTTGCGCGCAGGGCGCCGATCAGGTCGGATAGCAGCCCGTAGGCGGTGGTGTGCGGACCGGGGTTGCTCTCCACAATCCCTAACCCGGGCAGCATATCCGTATCAAATTGAACGTAAGAACTGGTGCCGTCAATGGAATACATGGGCGAGGTGGGAGCCACCCGTTCCGGTTTGATGGTGGCAGCTACCCGGCCGTCTTCACGCCAGGCGCGGCAAACCAGTTTCCAGCGTTCACCGGTTTTGGCTGCTTCGCGGATCATTTGCGGGGTCACCCCGCGAATGCCGGTGGGGTTCACCATGACCGGGGTCATGGGGTAGTCCATCAACACGGTAGCCAGGGCAGCCACCTTAATGGCCGCGTCCCAGCCGTCCACATCGCCGCTCGGGTCGGTTTCAGCGATGCCAATCGACTGCGTATAGCGGATGGCATCTTCCATCGACTCGCCGTTTTCCATGCGCCCCAGGATCATGTTGGTGCAGGAATTGAGAATGCCCATAAATCCGTGCAGTTCGGTGACGGGAAGGTTGTGTTTGAAGAGCGAAAAAATCGGCGCGCCATCCATCACCGCGGATTCGAACAGGAAGGCGGAGCTATTTTGCTTTGCCAGGGCGGTCAGCTCGCGATACCCATGCACCACCGGGCCCTTGTTGGCCGTAATGGCGAACATGCCGCGTTGCAGGGCAGCTTTGAGATAATCGATGGCAGGCTGGCCGGTCTGGTGGTTGGTGGGTGAGTTCTCAAACAGCACATCGGCCGGCACCGTCTTCACAAATTCTAAAATCGAAGACGGGGGCGGGGTCTTTGAAAGCGATGAGAGATCTTCGGCCTGAAGAACCTGTTCCGCATCCAGACCGTCTGGGTCAATTGCGATTCCGTGTCTGCCGGTGGCAATGCCAGTAATTTTGAACTGAATCCCATGTTCATCCAACAGTGTCTGCCGCTTTTGCTCCAGCAGCCTGACCAGCGACTTGCCGACGTTGCCAAATCCAACCAGTGCGAATGATAAATTGAGCATGATGTCTCCAAAGAAATGAGTTTATACCGGCGGCCAGGGGAACTGGCGCTCGGTTTCGTCCGGTTCAGGAAAAATGGGGTCACGCAGTAACCGGATGCCTCGTTTTTTGAGAGCATCCAGTTCTTCCGGTAAGATCAATTCGCCCAGCTTGCGAGTGAGTGAGTTATCTTCCGCCAGTTTGCGTAAAAATTGATCGATGTCCGTCAACAGATTGTTCGGGATGGGGCTTCCGGCAAAATCCCATACCACCGTGCGGTATTTGTCCTGCCGGTGAAAGCACAGCCCGTGATCGATCAGCCAGATGTGGGATTTCGAATCCTTTAAGAAATGACCGCCTTTTCGATCCGCATTGTTAATCAGCAAATCAAATACCACCGCCGGGCGCAGGCGCTGCACATCTTCGGGTTCAAAGGTGAAATAATGGTAGTCGGGGTCATGCTCGATGAACACCTGCACTGATCCCGGACCGAACGGGCCGCTTTCGCGGAATACAACCGGGGGGACTAGATCCCATCCAAGTGTATCCGATACCAGATAGGCGGCGGCTTCGCGTTTCTCCAGGCTGCCAAACGGAAAATCCCACAACGGGCGTTCGCCGCGCACGGGTTTGCAAACCGCCACAAAACGGTCTGACGCGGTAACTACCTGTACCAGCAGGGTATAGTTGGAACCCAACATGAACTGTCCCTGCATTTCCAGTTCGCCGGTTTGCAGACAGTTCAGAAGGCTATCTTTGGGCAGCAGATCCACTACGAACCGTTATACCGGCAGATCAATGTTTCCCGTTTTTCTTGGGGCAGATATGCCCTTCAGGTTCTTCGGGTTCACCGCAATACGGGCAAATCGGGCGTCCGCGCTCCGCGATTACCGTACCCCAGGCTACCAGGGCGCGGATCTGCGAACGGGTGCAGAACAGCCGCACGGTAGAGGCTTCTTCAGGCTGTTTTGCGCCTGACAGCATCTCGCGGATGATGAGGCCTACCATATCATTCTCCGCGTCGTACGACAGGCCCAGTTCACCCACCCGGAAGAGCGGATCAACCGGGGGGTGAATGCGCATATTGTTTTCGTTATATTCAGCCGAGGCGGGGGGTAGATCAGGGAACCGTTCAGCCAGCTCGCTGAGGAACTGTTCCACGCCCGCGGCCATGGATTGAATCTGGAACTTTTCAATCAGAAGGGAAAGAGTTCGCTCTCCTTTCCAGGCCTGTAAATAAAAAACACGCTTTCCAGGAGTACCGATGGCGTCGGTGGTGATGTGATCCACCGGGTCAAATGTAATATCGTTTTCCGCCATTCTCTTATTCCCCTTTCAAAATGGTGCAGAATTAGTTGGATGATGCCTGAATAAAGGCTTTGAACAGGTTCATCATGCAGTCGATGTGGGTGAGTTCTTCAGGGTGCCATTGAACTGCCACACCAAACGGGAAACCTGTCAGCTCAACGCCTTCCACCAGACCGTCTGACGAGTGAGCGGTTGCGCGCAACCCTTCTCCCACGGTACGGATGCCCTGATGATGCAGGCTGTTGACCCAGGTTTCCGGGCCCAGGATTTTTTGTAACTGGCTGTTTGCTTCGGTATTCACCGGATGCGCCAGGAAATTGCGCGGTAAATCGCCTTCGTAGCAGGTGTGATACAGTGTATTGGGAAGTTGATCATACAGGTGGGTGTACAGGGTTCCGCCCAGAGCTACATTGACCAGCTCAATGCCGCGGCAAATGCCCATGAACGGTTTTTTGTTCTGGACGGCCCACTTCAACATGCCCACTTCCATTTCATCGCGTTCCAGATCCACTTCGGTAATATGTGAATGCATGGCCGCGCCGTAACGGGCCGGGTTAATATCCACACCGCCGGTGAACAGAATACCGTCCATGGCTCCCAACAGGGCATCAAAATCGTCCGCATGGATGCCAACGGGGATCATGACGGGAACTCCGCCTGCTTTTTGAACAGCACGAATATAGGAAGTGTTCAGAGCGATTCGGGGCAACTGCATGCGTCCCATGAAAACTTGATTGGTGGTGATACCGATGAGAGGGTTCTTCATCTTCAGTCCTCAGCGTAGTTTTTCATTTCAGGCATGGCTGAAATGTCCTTTAAAGTATACCAGACAATAAGTAGGCTGTATTTCATGCGCGCCCTGGCGCACAAAGATGTCAAGAATGTTGTATACTGATACGAAGTATGTAAAGTTCAGGAGAGGTGTAAGTGGTTCGATAGAGGTTCCTTCTTTAATTAATAAATCTCCCCGATTTTGTTAAAGGAAATTAACCTGTTAGGGTTGTCAGGAATCTGAATCGCCGCTATAATGTGGGGTGAATTTATCGAACCCGGAGAATTTGAAAGTATGGATCAAAACGCCGCCCAACTCGGGATGGGGGTTAATCCCGAGACCGAGAAAAACGCCAATAAAAATGGCGAAATGTATAATAACATGGCCTCATTGCTTGCACAGGAGGGAGTTGAAATTGATTTCCCCCAACAAGGTGAAACGCGTACAGGTGTAGTTGCCAGCATCAGCCAGGGTCAAATCCTGGTCAGTGTGGGAACGAAATCAGAAGGCGTCATCAGTGGGAAAGAATTCGACATCATCCCCCAGGAAGAGCTGGAGAAGCTGCATGTCGGTGACGAAATTCCGGTCTATGTAATCAACCCGGAAGATCAAAACGGCAACCTCGTTCTTTCTTACATGCGTGCTGTTGAGGAATCGGCCTGGCTCAAAGCAGAAGCAATGCTGGAATCAAAAGAAGCCTTTAACAGCAAAGTGGAGAGCTACAACAAGGGTGGATTGATCGTTCCAATGGGAAACCTGCGTGGGTTTGTGCCTGCATCACAAATCAGCCTTACCCGCCGCATCAGCCTGGGTAACGGAAGCCCCGAAGAGCGCTGGGGTAAATTCGTTGGTGAAGAAATCGTTGTTTCCGTCATCGAAGTGGACCGCGAACGCCGCCGCCTGATCCTGTCAGAGCGCGCTGCCAGCAGCGAAACCCGCGAGACGATCAAAGAGAAAGTGATTGAAGACCTGAAAGAGGGCGATATCAAGACCGGTCGTGTGACCAGCCTGGCTGATTTTGGCGCATTCGTCAATATCAGCGGCGCGGATGGCCTGGTTCATCTGTCCGAGATTTCCTGGGAACGCATCCAGAACCCCAATGAGGTTCTGAAAGTTGGACAGGAAGTCAAGGTGAAAATCATCAGCGTCGATCGCGAAAAGAAACGCATCGGCCTGTCGATCCGCCAGTTGCTGGATGACCCGTTGGTGAAGAAGTTGGAAGCCTATAAGAAGGGCCAGCTTGTGGAAGGTAAGATTACCCGTCTGACCAAGTTCGGCGCTTTTGCCCGCCTGGATGACGACGTGGAAGGTCTGATCCACATCTCAGAGATCAGCGAAAAACGCATTGAGCACCCCAAAGAGGTTCTCAATGAAGGTGATGTGCTGACCCTGCGTGTGATCAAAGTGGATCCCTCCAATCACCGTGTTGGCCTGAGCCTCCGCCGGGTTGACTCGCTTGCCTATGCTGATATGGACTGGCAGTCACTGCTGGACCAGGAACTGATGAGCGATGATGCGGCTGAAGCCCACCCGTCACAACCGGAAGCCGAAAAACCCGCTGCTGAGCAACCCTCAGCCGAGGAACCCTCTGCACCCGCGGAGAACCCTGAAAACGAAGGGTAATGGGGTGGCAGAACAAAAGCGCTGTCTGGCTTCTGCGACATAAGAATAAAATGATTCTGCATGGCTGCCCTCCGATCTCTGATCGGTGGGCAGTATGTTATCATTACACTTTATTGGTATGGTATATGTAACAAGAATCTGTGAGAGCCAGGGAAACCTTTTGAAAAGTACAATGCAAATGACACACCCAGGTTTAAGCATCAACAATAACGGAAACCACCCTGTTGAGCAGGCTCAACCTAATAAGCGAACCTACTCCATGGCCCGTATTCGTGTAGGACTGTCGCTTACCCTGATGGGGTTCATGATGTTCCTGCTGGGAGCGCGCCCCGGAATCTTTGGGTTGGATCGCAGCCCGGTGATCGGTTTTGTCCAAATCGCGGTGTTTCTGGTGGGTTTAGGGGTGATCTGCATCGGCGGTTATATCAGCCTGATGGCGTTATGGAAGAATGTGAAACCCAGTATTGCCGCCGATTTTGGACTGCGCTTTGTCGCCACGGGTTTTGTGGTGGCGGTTTTTACCGGAATGGCTGATGTCTTTGGTTTTGGCAGCCATCCGTTGCCGGGCATCCCATATTTTGGGTTGTGGCAAGCCCGCGGTGTACTGGTGGGTGAATTGTTGATCGCGCTTGGCTTCATTTTGCTGATCCCGTATCACGCTTTGTTCAATTCGCCGGGTTCATTAAATGAGAATGTCGAAAATACAGCATCCATGGGGGATGAAAAAAAGGATGAAAGCCAGGACGCCGTTATCATTTCAAAAAATTAGGTACCAACAGCTTCAATACAGAACGGAATTTTTATGACAGTCTTTGAAACACTTGAGAATGGTTTATCTGTGTATTTAAAAGAGATCCATACCTCTCCGCTGATCAGTCACTGGGTGTGGTACCGGGTTGGTTCGCGCAATGAAGTACCCGGTAAGACCGGCATTTCACACTGGGTGGAACACATGCAGTTTAAGGGAACCCCTCGTTTCCCCGCCGGTGTGCTCGACCGCGCCATTTCGCGCGACGGCGGCATGTGGAACGCTTTTACCAATACCGATTGGACGGCTTATTTTGAGGTAATGCCGTCTGACAAAATCGACATGGCTTTGGAACTGGAAGCCGACCGGATGAAAAACAGCCTGTTTGAAGCCGATGAAGTGGAATCGGAACGGACGGTGATTATCTCGGAACTGGAAGGCAGCGAAAATGAACCCCTGTACCGCCTTGGCACGGCGGTTCAGATGGCCGCTTTTGATCGTCATCCCTACCGGTATGAAGTGATTGGCGAGAAGCAGGATTTGCTCTCCATCACCCGTGATGATCTGTATGATCATTACAGCAACAACTACTCGCCGGATAACGCGCTGCTGTGCGCGGCCGGTGATTTTGACAGCCGGGAGATGCTGGAGAAGATCAGGGCTCTGTATGCCCCGATAGCCCCGGCTCACCGCAAGGCCGCGCCGGTGGAAGCAGAAGAACCCCTGGCAGGCGAGCGTCGGGTGGAGATCAGCGGCACTGGCGGAACTACCTATCTGCAACTGGCTTACCGGGCGCCCGCAGCCAGTTCGGATGACTTTTTCAGCCTCACCGTGCTGGACAGCCTGCTCACCGGACCCAGCAGTTTGAACATGTTTGGCGGAGGCGGCATTTCAAATCGCACCAGTCGCCTGTATCAGGCCCTGGTAGATCGCGATTTTGCGGTGGCTGTGAACGGCAGCCTTCAGGCAACCATTGATCCCTACCTGTACACCGTGCTGGTAGTGGTCCACCCGGATCGCAAGGTGGAAGATGTGCTGGCTGAAACCGATGCGCAAATCGCGAAGGTGCTGGATCAACGCGTAAATCCCGATGAGATAGCGCGCGCCATCAAGCAGGCCAAGGCGTTGTTTGCTTACGGTACCGAGAGCATCACCAACCAGGCCTTCTGGCTGGGATACGCCGAAATGTTTGCCCGATATGACTGGTTCTTACATTACATTGATTCATTGGAAAAGGCAGACCCCGAACGGGTGCTGCAAACCGCCCGGCAGTATCTCGACCCGGCCCGCAGAGTGGTTGGCATTTACCGCCCGGTGAATGAAGGAGGTGCTGCATGACATCGACACAAAATTGGAGCAGCGTACCCGGCCCCGAGGATATCACCCGCCGCGAAACCGGCAACGGGATTGTGGTGCTCTCGCGCGAAAATTTCAACAGCCCTTCAGTGGTGTTCAACGGTTATTTGAACGCCGGCAGCCTGTTTGATCCAGATGATCGCCTGGGACTGGCGCTTTTCACCGCCCAGGCGTTGATGCGCGGGACTGCTCACCACACTCAGCAGCAGATCTATGAAAAACTGGAGAGCATGGGCGCCAGCGTTGGTTTTGGCGCCGGCACGCATACCATCACGTTTGGCGGGCGGGCGCTGGCAGAAGATTTTCCGGCCATTCTGGATACGCTGGCCGAGGTGATGCAATCGCCGCTGTTCCCGGTGCAGGAAGTGGAGCGATTACGCGCACAGATGCTCACCTCTCTGGCGCTGCGCGAGCAGGATACCGAGCAGCGTGCCGGCATGGCCTTTGAAGAGATCCTCTACGCCGGGCACCCATATGCCCGCCCGGAAGACGGTCGCACGGAAACTGTTCAGGCCATCCAGACGGCTGACCTGGCCGAGTTCCACCGCCGGTATTATGGCCCGCAAGGGATGGTGATTGCGGTGGTGGGCGCGCTTGATCGGCGGAGCGTGGCCGATATGGTAGAGGAACGCTTTGGCTCCTGGCGGAATGCCCCGGAGGCGAAGCAGCCGGTGCTTCCGGATCCCACTCCGTTGAACGCGGAGGTACGCAAGCACATCCCCCTGAAAGAGAAATTTCAAACCGACGTCTTGATGGGTACGTTAGGTCCCACTCGTACCTCGCCGGATTATCTGCCGGCACACCTGGGAAACCATATTTTAGGTCAGTTTGGGATGATGGGGCGTATTGGCGAAAGCGTGCGTGAGAAAGCCGGGTTGGCGTATAACGCATCATCCAGTCTGAATTCAGGTCTGTTCAGTGGAACCTGGGAAATATCAGCGGGGGTAGCCCCGGGGAATGTGGAACAGGCCGTGGAGTTGATCAAACAGGAGATTGCCCGTTTTACTGCTGAACCGGTGACGCCGGATGAAATGGATGACAGTAAATCCAATCTGATCGGGCAGGTGCCGCTGTGGCTGGAATCAAACAACGGTGTGGCGAGCGCTCTGGTTCGCCTGGAACGCTTTAAACTGGGTTTTGATTATTATCACCGGTTTCCTGACCGGTTGAGGGCGGTTACGATCGAAGAAGTTCTGGATACTGCCCGGCGTTATCTGCATGCCGAAAGGTTGGCGGTGGTCAGCTCGGGCCAGTAATCATAATGGATAAATGAGGCCGGCAGATCTACTTTAGCGGGTGTTCTGCCGGCCTTTTCTGTTAATATTGGTCACACGGCTGCCGGTTTGTGGGTGTTGATACCCAGCCAGAGGTGGTTGGGAAGAATTTTGTTCGAAGAGCGGATTTCAAACCCGGCCGGAGACTGGTTTTTCTGATCCAGCATACTCGGGTGGACAAAGCACAGATTGGGATGCTGTCCGTATTTGTTCTGATAATATCGGGCTGCCTTGACAATTTTCGCCACGAGATCGGTTTTTGGATCGTTATCAAACCACAACATTCCGGTATTCATAATCACCTCCATCTATAAATAGAATGAATTTTCTATTTATGTAATTATTGTACAAATGTTCTAAATAAATGTCAAGGGTGATTCAGGAAAAGCGGCAAGGTGCAAAAACCCGGTAATTGGGGTAAAATTAAAGGGTAAGAATAGTCATATTTATCCAGACAACGATCAGAGCAGAACTGAATTCCTGACAGCTCATTATGGGTTGGTTTGTTGTAACAGGCAGGAGAAGCATTGCAGCTTGATGAAAACCTTCTTTCAGTTATGCGATTGAAGATTTTTCCTGAGAGGACAATATGCAGTCGATACCTGGTGAATTTTTAGAGATTGATCGAAAGAGAAGGGTTTACCTGCCGTTTGCGGGTTTGAGCTATCGCTCCCCCACCGAACGTGTGTGTGATTTCAGCGAAGTGGTATTGCCTTTCGATGAAGAACGCGCCCGCTTTGAGGCTTCACGGTGCATTCACTGCCCGGACCCAGCTCCGTGTGTGCTGGCCTGTCCGGTGCATAATGACATCCCATCTGCCATGTGGTTGATCGAACACGGCGAGTTTGAAGAAGCCCTGGGCCTGTATCTGCGTACCAGCTCGTTCCCGTGCTTTTGTGGGCGTGTCTGCCCGCACGAAACCCTGTGCCAGGGTTCATGTGTATTAAGCAAAGACAGCGCTCCGGTTTTAACCGGTCATCTGGAGGCGTTTGTTGCCGATTATGCGTTGTGCCGCTGGTTATCAGAAGGCGCAGTCGTGGATACCACCGTTCAGCATGATCAAAAAGTAGCGGTGGTGGGGGCCGGCCCGGCCGGGTTAAGTTGCGCCAACGATCTGGCGAAAAAAGGCTATTCCGTCACGGTATTTGATGCCATGCCGCATCCCGGCGGTCTGTTAATGTATGGTATTCCCAATTTCAAACTGCCGCGGAATGTGATCTATCCGCAAATTGACCGCCTGAAAATGATGGGGGTAGAGTTTGTCAACAACACCCGCATCGGCGAACAAAAGACCGTGGACGATCTTTTTACCGATGGATACAAGGCTGTTTTCATCGGTATCGGCACCTGGGTGGATAGCCTGATGCAGATCCCGGGCGAAGACCTGCCGGGCGTCTACCGCGGCTCGCACTTCCTGATTTTGGCTAACTCTGATCCAGAGCATGTGCCGGATAGTATGGAAAAAGATTTTAGGATCGGCAAAAATGTGGTGGTGGTGGGTGGTGGTGATACCGCCTCGGATTGCCTGCGCACCGCTGTACGGCTGGATACCGAAAAGGTAACCTGTATCTACCGGCGTACCGAAGCAGAGATGCCGGGCAGCAAGAAAGACCGGCAGCTTGCCCGCGAAGAAGGCGCGGAATATCAATTCCTTACTCAACCCATCCGCTTTATCGCCGGGGAAGATGGAAAACTGGCAGCCATTGAATGCGTCAAAAACAAATTGGGCGACCCGGATGAAAAGGGCCGCCGCCGGCCGGTACCAATCGAAGGATCCAACTTCATCATGGAAGCCGATATGGCGGTACTGGCAATCGGATATGGCGCCGATACCCGTCTGGCAAAAACAACCACCGGTCTGGAAACAAAGAAGTGGGGCGAAATCATCGCTGATCCGCTTACCGGAACCACCTCGCGGCCGGGCGTTTTCGCGGGTGGTGATGCCGTGACCGGGCCTGACCTGGTCGTCACCGCCATGGCTGCCGGGAAACGTGCGGCAGTGGCAATTGACGAATATTTACAGGATAAATAGCGTACCAAAAATCATAAATAATGAGGTATGCTTAAAGCCGCAGCCATATCATGCGTTGTGTCCAATTGACGCGATAAGCTAACCAGACCATTGTTCATGGGAAGAATACTTTGAAGGAGGATGGTGTGATTAAAGAAACCCTCAAGGAAGCTGAAGTCCGGATGAAAGGGGCAATAGAGTCTCTGGAAGTTGATCTGGCAGGTATTCGAACCGGACGAGCCGCACCGGCTCTGGTTGAACGTCTGCATATCGATTACTACGGTGCACCCACACCGCTTATCCAGTTGGCCACCATCAGCGTCCCGGAAGCCCGTTCTTTATTAATCCGTCCCTTTGACGGCAGCACGCTCAAAGCAATTGAACGAGCCATCCTGGCATCGGATCTGGGTCTGACCCCCATGAACGACGGGAAAGCCATCCGCCTGAACCTGCCCCCACTGACCGAAGAACGCCGTCGCGATCTGGTGAAGATGGTACACAACCGCCTGGAAGAGGCGCGTGTGGCTGTGCGGAATGTCCGCCGCGATTTGATCCGTGATTTGCGCGAATTTGAAGGTGAAAAGATGATCACCGAGGATGACCGCAAGAAGGGTGAGGAAGAGCTGCAAAAACTGACCGAAAAGATGACGGATCTGGTGGATGAAGTGGGTGAAAGAAAAGAAAAAGAAATCATGGAAGTATAGCCAGACGCTCCCATGAACTCGATCAACCGTCAACAGAACCGCATCCACCAACACCTTGCGATTTACTCATGAATGCAGATACCAACCAGCAGAACCGCATACCCAAACACATTGCGATCATCATGGATGGCAATGGACGTTGGGCCGCAAAACGCGGTCAACCCCGGCTGGCAGGCCATCGCGCCGGAACGGAGAATATCCGTCGGATTATTCGCGGAGCCGTTGAACAGGGTATCGAATATCTGACCCTGTACGCCTTTTCCACCGAGAACTGGTCTCGACCCAAAGATGAGGTGGAAGGGTTGATGAATATCATCGGCGATGTGATTGAACGCGAGCTGGATGAGCTGCATGCCGAAGGTGTTCAGCTTCGGCATATCGGCCATCTGGAAGGATTGCACCCCGAATTACGCCAAAAAGTAGAACACGCTATAAAGATCACCCGGAACAACGACCGGCTGATCCTCACCCTGGCGTTCAATTACGGCGGGCGCGATGAGCTGATCTGCGCCGTCAAACGAATGATTCAGGATCAGGTAAAGCCCGAAGATGTAAATGAGGAACTGATCGGATCTTATCTCTTTACTGCCTCTATCCCCGATCCCGATCTGGTCATCCGGACCTCCGGAGAAATGCGAACGAGTAATTTTCTGATCTGGCAGGCGACCTATGCGGAGTGGTATTTCACTCCCACCCTGTGGCCTGATTTTGACCAGAAGGAACTGATCGAGGCCATACAGGCCTACAGTCACCGCGAAAGACGTTTCGGTCGGGTAAGCCCTGCAGTTTGATCTGACCATTATGCTAAAAACAAGGCTCATCGTCATCATCATCATGATCCCAGCCCTGATTTGGATAGCGGCGTTGGGCGGTTTGCCGTACGGTGTGTTCATCACCCTTGTATGCGGGCTGGCAGCCTGGGAATTCTGGCGGATGTTTTTTCGGGGCGGATACGCTCCCTCAGCAGTCCTGACCATCGGCGGGGCTGTTGTTTTTTGTCTTAATGCATACTTCCAATGGAATGCTTTACAGGAAATACTGACCGTATTGATGATGCTGGCTGCCCTGCTGCAATTGATCAAATACGAAGGTGATGGCAAAACCGGCACATCCAACGCGGTGGTGGGGTTCTGTGTCACGCTGGCGGGCAGTTTGTACTGGGGTATACTGGGATCATACCTGATTCATTTGCGTAACCTGCCGGATGGATTATGGTGGTTGCTGCTGGCTTTACCGGCGGTATGGGCATCCGATGCGGGGGGATATCTGATTGGTTCGAGATTTGGGAAGCACCACATGAATGCCCGGATCAGCCCCAAAAAAACCTGGGAAGGATATTTTGGGGGACTGCTGTTCTCTTTACTGGTGACGGCCCTGTTAGGTGCGCTGTGGCATTTACGTGTGGAGACCGTCACCTGGCAGGACGGTTTGTTGATGAGCGCGCTGATTGCGGTCATCGCTCCCGTGGGTGATTTAACCGCCAGCATGTTCAAACGCTATTTCTCACTCAAAGATTCAAGCCATCTCATACCGGGTCACGGGGGGGTAATCGACCGGATTGACACATGGATTTGGGCTGCTGCCATTGGGTACTACTTCGTCGTTTTTATACGTTGAAAACAAACAAACGTTCGTTACTACCAGTAAATAAGGAGACATCAAATGGATAAAAGCGTACCGACCCGAAACCTGGCACTGGAATTGGTCAGAGTAACGGAGGCCGCTGCATTGGCAGCTGGGCGCTATGTTGGTTTGGGAGACAAGAAGCTGGCCGACAAAGCAGCCGTCGATGCCATGCGGTTGGTCCTGAACAGCATTGAAATGGATGGAGTCATTGTTATTGGTGAAGGCGAGAAAGATGAAGCGCCGATGCTGTACAACGGAGAGCGAATCGGGTCCGGAGAACCGCCCCTGGTGGATATCGCTGTCGATCCAATCGATGGTACTCGCCCGGCTGCGTACGGTTTGCCCAATTCGATCACCACAGTAGCCCTGGCACCGCGCGGGACCATGTTTGATCCCGGACCGTTTTTCTACATGGAAAAAATCGCTGTCGGACCGCAGGCGCGTGATGTGATTGACATAACCGCACCCGTGGAAGAAAACCTGCGAAAAATTGCAAAAGCAAAAGGTGAAAATGTAAATGACCTGACCGCGGTCATTTTGGATCGCCCGCGCCACGCGGAGTTGATCAGCCGTGTACGCCGGATGGGTGTGCGCATCCGTATGATCCCCGATGGTGATGTATCCGGCGCCATCATGACCTCATGGCCCAGAACAGGCGTAGATGTACTGCTGGGAATTGGGGGCACGCCCGAAGGTGTGCTGGCAGCCTGCGCCCTGCAATGTTTGGGCGGCTGTATCATGGGAAAGATGTACCCGCGCGATGAAAATGATTTGAAAAAAGCAGCCGAATATGGCTATGATTACAACAAGGTTTACACTCAGGATGATTTGATCCACTCGGATGACACGTTCTTTGCGGCCACCGGTTTGACAAATGGTGATCTGCTGGAAGGGCTTGACTATTCTTCAGACGGCGCCCAAACGCACAGCCTGGTCATGCGCGGTTTGACCGGCACCGTCCGTGAGATCACCGCCTATCACCGCATCAGTAAGCTTGACCGAATCAGCGCCATTTCTTACTCAGGCGGTGAAGCGCTTTCAGAAGCGGAAATTCATAACATTGATTGATTTGCGCAATTCATATTGAGTTGATCGGAAAAAAACACCGGAGCAGATTTCTGCTCCGGTTTTGCTTGCTTGAAAATTAGTCGATCGAGTAGATCAGGGAGACATCCACGCTGATGACAATCTGTCCGGCAGCGACCGGTACACTCTCGGCTCCGCCGACACCCGAGTATGATTTCATATCATAGTAGGGCTGCGGGCTGCTGTTGTAGGTGCTGATGTTCATCAGCTTGCCAAGGGTGACACCTGAGGCTTCGGCCAGTTCAGTAGCCTGGGCTTTGGCGTTCTCCACGGCGATCTTGCGGGCTTCCGTGTAGGCAGAGGCTTTGTCGCTGGCGTCAAAGGTGATCGAGTTGATCGTGTTGGCGCCTGACTGCACGGCACTGTCGAGTAAACCGCCCAGGTTGGAAAGATCGCGCACGGTAACCATGACGGTATTCTCAACCACGTACTTCAGACCAAGCGGCTGTCCCATGGGGTCATATTCCTGGGTAGGGTACACATTGAACGCGGTGGTCTGAATATCTTCTTCCGCCACACCCATGCCGGTCAGGGTCTCACGAATGGCCTGAGCCTGGTTGTTGTTGTCGTTGAGAGCGGTCTGCACATCTTCGGCTTCACTGTGTACACCAATGTTGATGTATGCCAGGTCAGGCACGATATAGACCTGTCCGTTCCCGTTGACGCTCAACTGGGGATATGGGTTGTAGGGGTTAACCCCGGCTGCAGGTGTGCCGCAGGCAGATAAAACGGCTGCCAGTACGAGCCCGATAAAAACAAACATTGCCTTACTTTTCATTTGGTTCCTCCGATTTTTGATTAATCATTTTTCGATTATGGGTGTAAGACGAAAGACCCGGAAAAAAAGTTCCTGATCTGTACGGGCTGTTTGGATTTTCTTTTCTGGCAGGCCAATCCGGAGAAAAAAGAGCGCTCCATCCTGCCGGGAGCGCTCCAATTGAGAAAACTATGCGGCCAATAACTCGGCTTTTTCAGCCGGTTCAAGCGCCATGCGGGCCTGCTCGCGCACCTTGTCCATCCTGGAGAAAAACTCGCGCATCATCACTACCAGCAGATAGCGGCCCTTTGGCGTCAGCGTCAGCCGGGCGGCGTTGTCATCGGCAAACGCGCCGGACAACCGCATAAACGACATCTCCACCGGCAAGCCGGCGTCGATGGAAAACCCAAAACTCTGCCGGAACTGCTGCTTATCCAGCTCACCGCCAAATAAATCCATCAGGAAGCGATAACGCATACGCTCATGTTTGCTGAAGCGGCGAAATTTGATGACCGAGAATTGACCCTCTTCGATGCGGCGGGCGTATTCCTTGAGCGAGAAAGTGTTCACATACAGGCTTCCATCGATATAGCTGAAGGAGCCTGAACCGAGGCCAATATATTCTTCGTGATCGACAATATATTCATCGATCATCCCGCTTCCGCCGCGTGAATAACACCAGGCCGAAACCGGTTGAAATGTCGGGCGCAGTTTTTCATCGATCAGGCGGTAGAACAGGTACTCGTTGTTGTGGGTGACCGAACCAATGTTGAGCGAAAGGGAACGCGATACGCTGGGAGCGGTCATCAACGGATAAAAGGTGACCTGATTCACCCCGCTTTCCAGTAAGGTTTCGACGTCTTTTTGAACCATCGCTTCGGTCTGGCTGGGGAAGTTGAAGATCATATCCACGTTCAGGGTGGGGAACATGGCATGCACTTCTTTCAACCGCTGCAGGTTTTCCTCGCCGGTGCCGTACTTCTCCAGGCGGTTCATCTGCGCCAGCAGTTGATTGTCAAAGCTTTGCATGCCCACCGAAAGCCGCTGCACGCGGCCCTGCAGTTTCTGCAGCATTTCGGGCTGAAGATGATCCGGGTTGGTCTCGCAGGAGACGTCTTGGATACTGAAAAGCTGGCGGGCCAGATCGATGGTTTCCACCATCTCGTCGATCATCACGGTGGGGGTTCCGCCGCCCAGATACAGCGACGAGAAGTTGTAGCCCAGATCCGCGATCATCTGCATTTCTTTGCGAAGCTGGTGGTAGTAAGCCGCGGTGCGCTTTTTCTGAAACACAAAGCGGTTGAATGAACAGTAGGGGCATAATCGCTCGCAGAACGGAACGTGCAGATACAGCATGTAGCGCTGATCCTGTTTTGGCGCGGGGAATTGCAGTTGATCCACCTGCCGAAGGTTCAAAGACCGGCCGATGGCAACCGGCAGAACGGCAGACAGTAATTTCTCAGATAAGAGTGGGTTTGGTTGAGTACTCATAACGGAGAAATTATAGCGTAAAATCGGGTAAAAATGATCCGAATTTATTGATCAGTCGAGTTGCTAGCTCCCTCGCCGGGCAGATGATCGATGAGGGTCACCGCCAACCGGATGATGAGATCGGCCCGGTGCGGGAAGACGGCCAACCCGGTTTGCGGTTTGGGGTCCACATGCGCCCCGCCGTCCTGGTCGCATACCCTGCGGATGAACTGGCGTACGCTCAACAACTCACCGTTCTGCCCGTACAGGGGCTGCTCCAACCAGGCATCCAGTGTGAGTGGCGCGCCAGTTTTTATATGGCTTTCCCCATCGATAGGGGGTAAAACATAATCCGGATGAATCCGGCGCAGCAGTGAAATATCCTCACTGTGATCATGCCTGCGTACGCTATCGCACAACAGCAGGCGCAGTTGCAAGGCAGCCACCCGATAAAAAGCAACTTCTCCGGCGTGGTAAGCAACAACTGCCTGCCGGAGAATGTGGATTGAATCTCGTAAATAGCCCTGAAGAAAATCCGGCGTGGACCGCTCGTCCATTTTACATGGAGCCGGACACCCGCCGGGCCTGATACGCCAGGTACAGGGCAATCGAACCGGCTACCGAGGCGTTTAGCGACTCGATCTGCCCGCGCATGGGCAGCCGCAAAAGAACATCACAGGATTTGCGCACCAGATCGCGCAACCCAAAGCCCTCGCTGCCCACCACAAGAGCCAGAGCACCTTTCAGGTTGACCTGCTCTACCGGCTGGGCGGCATCGCTGCCCTCCAGACCCATTACCCACACATCGCGTTCTTTAAGAGCGGTGATCACCTGCGCCAGGTTCACCTGTGCGATGCGGATATGTTCGCTGGCCCCGGAAGAAGCATGCACCACGGCTGGCGTCACGGCGGCAGCGCGATGCACTGGGATAAACACACCCTGCACACCCACCACCTCGGCAGTGCGCAGCAGCGTGCCCAGGTTCTGAGGGTCCTGCAGCGTATCGAGCAGCAGGAAGAACCCCGGCTCGCCGGTACCGTCGGAATACGCCAGAATATCCTGCAGATCGGAATAAGGATAAGCCGATGCTTGAAGCGCCACGCCCTGGTGATTCTCGGCAATCCCGTCCAGCCGTTTGCGGTCCACCGAGTGCACCGGCACTTTGTTTTTCTCAGCCAAACTGATGATTTGCTGCAGGCGTCCTTTGATTTCAACGCCCTGGGCGATTTCCAATCCAAAGAAATGCCGCCGATGGGCAGATAAACACTCATAAACCGGGTTGCGGCCGGTGATCCATTCTTTACTCATGCGGATTAGCTCTCTACGTCCGGGCGGGCAAAAATCATACGGCCGGCAGCGGTTTGCAGCACCTTGGTGACCGAAACGTTAATGGCCTGGTTGAGATAATGACGACCGTTCTCCACCACCACCATGGTACCGTCATCCAGATACCCCACGCCCTGTTCGAGTTCCTTGCCCTCCTGAATGATGCGCACCGAGAGCAGCTCGCCGGGCAGCAGCACCGATTTGACCGCATTGGTCAACTCGTTGACATTCAGAACCGTCACACCCTGCAATTCGGCGATACGGTTCAGGTTGAAATCGTTGGTCAAAATGGGGCAGCGCATCTGGCGAGCCAGGATCACCAGTTTGTCATCCACATCGCGAACGCCTTCCACATCAATATCGCTCAGTCGCACGGTGATGGAGGGGTCCTTCTGAAGCTGCGAAAGCACTTCCATACCGCGCCGGCCGCGCTGCCTGCGCAGGTTATCGGCTGAATCGGCGATGTATTGAAGCTCGGTCAGCACGAAACGGGGGATCACAATCGTGCCGGGTAAAAAGCCGGTCCGGGCGATGTCGGCGATACGCCCATCGATGATGACGCTGGTGTCCAGCAGGATGGTGCGGCTGGCACCCCAACCGCTGCCTCCGCCGCCATCAGCCACCGCAGGCGAACTGCTTTGTTTGAAGGAGGAGATAATGGTGAAAAGATCATTCTGCCGGGTGGAAAAGATGGTGATACCCATATAGCCAAAAATGAGCACGCCAAAAAATGGCAGAATGCTGTTGAACGGTGAAGGAAGCATGGACAGTGGGAACGACAACAAGGCGGCAATAATCAGGCCAACAATCAGGCCGATCATGGCAGCAAATAGACGTTGTGCAGAAACTCGAATTAAATACCGGCGTAAAATCCGGAAGGGTTTAGTTGTAAAAGCGGGGGTCAGGATAAGCCCAAATAAAGCACCTAACAGACCAAAAACCACCGCATACAGCTCAACCGATAAAACACTGGCCCAGGGGCTGAGGCTGGCCATATTTCCCAGAGTGACACCGATAAACACGCCGGCGACACAAAAAACAACCGCGCCGATCAAACGAATAATGAAATCAGAAGTAAACATAATAATTCCTCCTCCACCTATTTTGTTTTTAACGAACAAAATGAAGCTGAATAATTGCTACTTATGATGATAGCATGAGAGAATAGCGACGTCAAATGTTAAATCTTGCTCAGTTGAAATTGAGGCTAAAAACAGGCATTTTCCCCGTCAACACGCAGATGCGCAGGCTAACCGGGGTACATTTTTGGCCCCTTCGAGGAAATATCAGAGGTTTATCAGAAAATTTTGTTCGACTGGTATTTTGCTTCTTTCCGGAGTATAATTTTTTCGTGAAAGTTAAAGGAGTTGAGAGGTAACTTATGCCAATCTATACATACCGGTGCGAAAACTGCGGTGTCCAGTTTGAACGGACCCAAAAATTTTCAGATGCCCCGTTGACGCGTTGTCCGGAGTGCAATAAAAAAACCCTGCGAAAGGTATACACCCCGGTTGGAATTGTTTTCAAGGGTTCAGGTTTTTATGCAACCGACAACCGTTCTCCTTCCGGTTCACGTTCTCATACGGACCATGCGTCTGCTGAAAAGAAATCCAGCGAAGGTGAGAGCTCTTCCGCACCTGCCGAAAAAAAGACCGAAACAAAAGCCGCAGAAACAAAATCTGCCGAATAACAATCCAACATTCTGTTGATTCGTCCGCTCCGGGGAAAATCCCCGGAGTTTTTGTTCCATCTGATGCATTCTGACAGTTTTGGAGAGTTTTTGAAAGACACTGGCAGTTCTGTAGAGTCAAATTCACTATGATTAAGCTGTTCGTGACTCTCACATCTGGAGGTAATTATGGTACGAAATCCGTGGCGCTTTCTTCTCATCAGTCTGCTGGCTGCCTGGACGGTTGACTTTCTCTTCTGGCAGAAATCAATTGGTATTTCTTTTTTCATTTGGGCAGTTTTGCTGGTGGTGGGAGCGCTGGTTTTATCGCGTGGTGAGGGGACCAAAGCCGCGTCGCAAAGTTATATCCTGTTAGCGGCGATCATCATTCTGGCGGCCATTTCCTTTATACGGCAGGAGCCTTTCACAAAGACTCTGAGCGTACTGCTGGCGTTGGGGCTGATCTTTTTGTTGATCAACACGTTTACCAACGGGTACTGGATGCGTTTCCGCTTCATTGACTATCTGAGCGGTGCATTTCAAACGTTGATCGCCTCGGTGGCCCGCCCGGCTGATCTCTCCAAACCGGCGGAGGGCAGTGAAGCAGCGGCTGCTAACGGCACAGCTCCGCGCCGCAAAGTATTGCGGCAGGTGATGCCGGTGTTCCGCGGCCTGTTGCTGGCTGTTCCAGTGCTGCTGGTGTTGGGCGGCTTGCTGGTTTCAGCAGATCCTATTTTCTCTGGCTGGGTGGAGAACTGGCTGAAAGCCTTTGACATTGAACATATCGGCGAGTATCTGCTGCGAACGGCTTATGTGCTGGTACTGGCGTACCTGTTTACCGGCCTGTATCTGTACACGGTCAAACCGGCTCAACGGGCCGAAAAACCCAACCCCGACCAGCCGGTCATCAAGGGTTTTCTGGGATGGACGGAAACCGCGGTGGTGCTGGTGAGCACCAATCTGCTGTTCGCTGTTTTTCTTTTTGTGCAGTTCCGCTATTTCTTCGGCGGTGAGGCTAACATCAGCGAAACCGGCTTCACCTATGCGGAATACGCCCGGCGCGGTTTCAACGAACTGATCACGGTGGCAGTGCTCAGCCTGTTGATGTACCTGGTGCTGGGCGTGATCACCAAACTGACCGATAAGGGACCCCGCACCGGCTTCACGGTGCTATCCACTGTGCTGATTGCCCAGTTGATGGTGATGCTCGTATCGGCTTTCCAGCGTCTGCTGCTGTATGAAGAAGCTTACGGTTTTACCCGCATCCGTCTGGCGTCACATACCTTTATGGTATGGCTGGGGGTGCTGCTGGCAGCCGCCGTACTGCTTGAGCTGGTGGGGAAGCGCGGGTGGTTCATGCTGGCTGGGGTGACGGCGCTGTTCGGGTTTGTGATCACGCTGGCGGTGATGAATGTGGACAGTCAGGTGCTGCAGCGCAACATCGCTCGGGCGCCCGGGCTGGCGTTACGCCAATCCAGCACTGTTGCCATGGGTGACGAGCAGACTGTGGATGTTGAGTATCTGAAAACGCTCTCCACCGATATGACACCGAAGTTGGCCGAGCTGTATCAGGCCGCGGAGAATCCCAAACCCAAGGAGGCGCTGGGAGTTTTGCTGGCCTGCCAGAGTCAAATTCTAAATGACGAAAAGCAAACCTGGCAGGAGATCACCCTCAGCGAGCTGAACGCCCGCCGGATTCTAGACGGGATGCACGATACGCTGGCGCAGTACCCGCTTGAAAAGGTGAATGGCAACTGGACGTATACCACCTCAGACGGACAGATTTTCGATTGTGAAGAAACCGTGATGATGTTCGATTGATCGAACTCTAACTCAATAATACTTGCTCGATATGGCAGGTGGTCTGCAGGATTACATCGGCGCCGGCGACACGCAGTTCTTTTTCACGACCAAAACCGCACAAAACGCCCGCTGTTTGCCCTCCAGCCCGCCTGCCAGCCTTAATATCAACCGTAGTATCCCCGATCATCAGACAATTTTCAGGCGGCAGACCCATTTGCTGCGCCGCATACAGAACCGGATGCGGATACGGCTTGGTATATTCGCACGTCTGCGAGGTGACCACGCAGACAAAGCGGCCAGTCAGCCCGTATTGATCCAGAAATGCCAGTGTGGTGCGTTCATCACGGGCGCTCACCACCGCCATGGGGTAAAGCTTGGAAAGCCGCTCCAGTGTCTCCAGGATGCCAGGGATAATCAAATAACCGGTACTTCGCCGTAAGGAATGACTTGACCTGCGGTTGAGAATTTTCAGCAGATCGTCATCCAGGTGCAGATCATCGGCCAGGCGGTAGAAGAAGTTGGCCGGGGTTTCGGCGGCCATCAGACATTCGCGGGCAAAGCGGTTTTCATCTCTCCCGGGCAGCAACGCGCGCACAGGCCGCAGTATCCGGCCAAAACGCTGCACCCATTGATCATCGGTATCGTTCAGCGTACCGTCCACATCAAAACAAAGACCCTTAATACGCGAGACATCCAACGGCATATACGGTTCCTATCTCAACAAAAGATAACCTGCGCCCGCAATGAGCGCCAGGCTGATGGGCAGGCAAGCGGCTGTCAGCAAGGTCAGGCAGGTGAGCAGCACCTTGGTGGATGTCTTTTCTTCCATTGTTTTCTCCTCACTGCCCCTGCACATATTGGAGCGCAGAACGGGCGTCGGAAAAGTTTGGATTGTTCTGCAGGGCTTTTTGAAACGCCTCGATGGCCTGCATCGTTTTATCGGAGCGGTACAACGCCCACCCTTGCCATAACAGGGCTTCTTCAGAATTGGGCGTGATCGTCAGGGCGTAATCGGTCAGGGTCAGCAGTTCCTCGATGCGATCACTGTGGTAGTAAGCCGCGAAGGGGCCAAACTGATACCGTAACATACGCTGCGGTATGCCCAAAGTGCGGGACTGGTCATACGCCTGGGCTGCCTCGCTGAAACGTTCCAGATCGGCCAGGCTGGTACCCAGGTTGAACCAAGCGAACGGGTTGCGCGGCTGCGAACTGGCTTCCTGCCGGGCGGTGCGCAGTGTATTGATGCGATTGGTCTGTACATCCCAGTTCTCACCCAAAATGGCGATCAGTTCCTGTTCGCGTTCAGGCGGGTAGACCACCAGATAAATCCGGTTGAAGGGTTGCCAGGTTTGATTAAGCTGGGCGTACCCAAGACTCTGGTCCGGGCCGATATACGCATCCTGCACGATGAAATTTTGAGCGGCGTCATCATAGCCGGTCAGCAGCAGATAGTGGCCTGCCCACAGATCATCATTTTTCCAGAACTGCTTCTCCATCAGCATCGATTTTTCGATCATCACCGGAAAACCGCCGTTGAGCAGCGCGCGCAGCAGGCGAATATCACCGCCGGTACGGGCGATGACAGAAAGCGGAGCGGCTCCCGTGTTCACAAAATCGACCAGTTCGGTCACATTGACGTTGCGGTCATCGCGCAGCGGTTTGATCTGATCCGAGATGGTGTACTGGTCTCCCTGCCAGCCGTAATAATGAAGAAACATCGATAAGGTGACCGGCCCGCAGTTGTTCCAGTCCTGCACTTCAAATGGAGGCGGCTCCAATACAACAGATTCAGGCAGCGATGTGGGTGTGGGCAGTTCCAGCGTTGCGGTGGGGCTGATCTCAGGAGCCGGAGAATCGGTCTCCTGGGCCAGAATCGGCGCTGCGGTACCTGCGTTGACCGGGGTGGGCACCGGTTGGATGGGCTGCACCAGCGTGCGCAAGAACACCAGCGCGGTCTCAATGCGCCAATCCAGGTGATGCTGCACGGAGGGGATTTGATAGACGGCCAGTGCCAACCCGATGATAAGGGTCAATCCTGCGATCAGCCAGGCCCAGCGGCGGAATTTTTTTTGCCTGAAGAAACCGGCATGTAGATTTTGCATGCGCAGAATTGTACCCGATTTGGGGCAACGGGCCAGAACCGGCCTTTCCTGATATAATCCCGCCCATGAAATATCACATTTGGACCGAAGGCTGCCAGATGAATGTGGCAGATTCACGCCGGGCCGCCGCCGCACTGGAGCGGCTGGGCTACGGCTACACGGCTGTACCGGATGACGCGGATGTCATCATTTTAAATACCTGTGTGGTGCGTCAAAGCGCTGAAGACAAAGCAGTCGGGCGATTGCAATCGCTGAAACCGATTAAAAAGAAGAACCCCGACCTGGTGATCAACCTGATGGGCTGTATGGTGGGGGTGCGCAACGAGCATCCCAGACTGCGCCAGCGTTTTCCGCAGGTGGATGTGTTTTCACCGCCCTCTGATTTTGGCCCGCTGCTGGACTTTTTAACCCAGCGCGAGGGGCAGCGGATTGAACAACAGCAAACCGCCGATCGCAACAGCATGATGGACGGCGAGTTGATCCTGCCTGAATATGAAAAAGGTCACCTGATCACCGGTTTTATATCGATTATCCTGGGCTGTTCGCATGCCTGCACCTATTGCATCATTCCCTCGCGGCGAGGGCGTGAGCGCAGCCGAGCGCCGGAAGGCATTGTACGCGAAGCTCGCTCGCTGGCCGAACAGGGTGTCAAAGAGATTACCTTGCTGGGGCAGATTGTGGACCGCTATGGGGTGGACCGCCCGGATTATCCGAGACTGGAAGGTTTGCTGGCGCAGTTGAATGAAATCGACGGGCTGGAGCGGCTGCGCTTTTTGACTTCGCACCCCAATTACATGACCGATGAACTGATCAACAGTGTGGCGCAACTACCCAAAGTGATGCCGCATGTGGAAGTGCCCATCCAGGCCGGTGATGACGAGGTGCTGGAGAGCATGCGGCGCGGTTACACCGTGGAGCAGTACCGGCGATTGATTGAAAAGATTCGCGCGCGTATCCCCGGGGTTTCAATCGGCACGGATGTGATTGTGGGTTTTTGCGGCGAGACCGACGCGCAGTTTGAGAATACCTACAACCTGCTGGCGGATCTGAAACTGGATGTGGCGCATCTGGCCCGTTACTCGCCGCGTGAGGGGACCATTTCCGCCACGCGTATGGCTGACGATGTACCCGATGAGGTCAAGTGGGAACGTTTCCGCCGTCTGGAGGAACTGCAGAAGAGCATCTCCGAAGAAATTCACAAAAGCCGCGTTGGCACGCTAACCGAAGTGCTGTTTGAAGATCAGCGCAAGGGTCTGTGGCGCGGCCGCGATCCCAATAATAAGATCGTTTTCGCCGAGCAGAACCCTGACGCGCACCCTGATTTACTGGGTAAAGTGGGGCGGGTGCAGATCAACTGGGCCGGTCCCTGGTCGATGCGCGGCGTGCTGAGTGATCCAGACAGCAGGGCATGAAAAAGAAGCTCTGGCTGGCAGCCGGTATCCTGGTGGCACTGGGTGTTCTGGCCGGCGCGGCGCTGTTCAACAGCCCGTATGTGCGCACCATCCGGATGGGCCGTCATCAAAAGGTGATGGCCTTCATCCGTAACTCGCAGGAGCATCAGGATTGGGTCATAGAGCCCGGCTCGAAGTGCCGGGAAGCTCCGTTTATCTTCCCAACCCGCGGTTTCACCGGTTATCTGTGGAATGATTCCTTCAAGCTGCTGCACCCGCATCAAGGCATCGATATCTTCTCCGGTACCGATGTGGGGGTCACGCCGGTCATCGCCGCCTATGACGGTTATCTCACCCGCGAGGAAGACTGGAAGTCGACCGTCATCCTGCGCGTTCCGCAGGACCCGCTGCAGCCTGACCGGCAGATCTGGTTGTATTACACGCACATGGCGGACGCGGACGGAAACCTGTTGATCGACGCCGCCTTTCCTCCCGACAGCCATGAGATCCCGGTAAAAGCCGGTACGCTGCTGGGCTACCAGGGCAACTACTCGGGCAATGCAGGCAATCCGGTGGGAGTGCATTTGCATTTCTCCATCGTGCAGGATGACGGATCCGGTAAATACCTCAATGAGCTGGATATTTCCAACACACTCGACCCTTCTCCCTACCTGGGATTACCGCTCAACGGCGGTCAGGTTAGCGGGCAGATACCCCTCTGCCCATAAAACGGCGTTCCGTCGTTTATCCCCAAAAATAGCCAGTGTCTTTTATGCTATACTCAAAAACGGACGATGAAACCCGAGTGGGGGTAAAGCCACGATCCATCCGTGATGACAAAAGCCTGAAAACACCATGAACAAATCCAATCTCCATCCCCAACAGCCGGAACTGGATCAGATCCACCGGCAAATCCTCTCTACCCTCAATCTGGATGAGGTGATCTCGCTGATCCTCTCCAATACCGTGCGGTATGTGGGCGCAGAACGCGGCATGTTGATTGTCCTGGACGAGAAAAAGCAGCCGGAGCTGGCGGTGGTGTATTTTGAAGGCCGGTTGGTTCCCTGCAGTTTCGACACCGTTAAAAAACTGCTCGGAGAGGGCCTGGCCGGTTGGGTGCTGCATGAACAGAAGACGGCTCTAGCCGAGGATACCAGCCATGATGAACGCTGGCTCCAGCGCCCGGATGACCAACCCGATCAAAGCGGACCGAAATCCGCCATTTGCGCGCCGGTGATGCTGAACCGTGAAAAACTGATCGGCATCCTCACTGTGGTGCATTCCAGCCCAGGTTTTTTGGGTCAACAGCAGGTTGAACTGCTAGAGGCGGTCACCGATCAGGCTGCCATTGCCATTTACAACGCACGGCAGTATCGTTCGGTGGAGAATTCGCAGGCGCATTATCAGCAGTTGTTTGAAGATAATATCGATGCCATCCTCATCACCGATTGGGAGGGAGCCGTCCACGAGGTCAACCATGCGGCAATCAGGATGACCGGCTATACCCAGAAGATGCTGTCCAAAAAGAATATCGCTTTGCTGCACAGTCCGGATTGGCAGGCGGTGGGGGATGATTATTCGGTGTTGAGAGCGGGCACGGCCATCAGCTATGAGAGCGAGTTGTTCTGCCGTGAAGAAGGTAAAACGCTGCCCATCCGGGTTTCGGTTCAAAAGATTGTGTTCAACCAGGTGGGCTGCCTGCAGTGGGTGCTGCGCGATATCTCTGCGCAGAAAGAGTTGGAAACTTTGCGCGGCGAACTGCAGGCCATGGTCTACCATGATTTACGCTCTCCGCTGACTAATGTAATATCCAGCCTGGATATGATCCGCGAAATGCTTCCGGCAGAGCAGATGGATGATCTGCAGCCGCTGGTGGCCATCGCGTTGCGCGCCACCGACCGGGTAAAACGTCTGGCCGATTCCCTGCTGGATATTCATGTCATGGAGGCTGGTCAGGCCATTCTTCACAAAGAGCCGGTAGACCTGCCCCAGGCAGCCGCCGAGGCAGTGGAGGCTGTACAGGCTTCCGCTGAGGCCCGCCGGCAAACCCTTGAAATGGATCTTCCTGCCGATCTGCCGATAATTCTGGCGGACCCCGAGATCCTGAAACGTGTGCTGATCAATCTGCTTGAAAATGCCGTTAAATTCACGCCGCCGGAGGGTAATATTCGCCTGGGCGGGCGGAAGGCTGATCATCAGATTGAGTTATGGGTGGAAGATACCGGGACTGGCATTCCGCCCGGTGAGCGGGAACGCATTTTTGAAAAGTTCACGCGTACCCGCGCCGAGAACGCCCCGCGCGGTCTGGGACTTGGGCTGGCATTTTCGCGTCTTGCGGTTAACGCTCATAGTGGTAAAATCTGGGTCGAAGCGAAACGGCCGCATGGCAGCCGCTTTGTTTTTTCCTTACCGGTTGATCAAGGCAACCACTCATAACATAACACTATGCTTTACAGGAGCTTTAATGCAGGAGATCGGCACCAATGTTTATATTGAAACTGATTACGCGGGGGTGACTTTAGGACTGATCAAATCGGGGAACGGGATGATCCTGATCGACGCGCCGTTCCTTCCAGAAGATATCCGTTCCTGGCGGGCTGCGGTAGCAGCGCTCAACGGCTGGGGAACGGATCGTTTTTTGGTGCACATGGATGCGCATGTGGACCGCATTGTGGGCGCCCGTGCGATGGATTCAATTGTCGTGGGGCATGAAGCCCTGGCGCAGATTTTCCAGACCCGCCCGTTTCCCTACCGGTCACAATCCATGACCACCGGCGCGGAATGGGAAGCCTTTGATAATCTGGGCGCCTTTCGTTGGGCTCCGCCTGAACTGACCTTTTGCAATGAAATGTCACTTTATAGCGAGGACATGCGGGTGGTACTGCAGGAATGCGGCGGAGCCGAACCGGCCGCGCTGTGGGTGAAGATCCCCTGCCAGCACATTTTGTTTGTGGGCGACCAGGTGATCCGCGAGCAGCCGCCGTTTTTTGCGAATGCGAATATCCCGTTGTGGATCGAAACCCTGCACTGCCTTCAGAACCCCAAATATGACGACTATACTTTAGTCGGTGGACGGGATGGCATCATCCAGCAGGAAGATATCCGCTGGATGCTGCAGTATCTGGAAAAAGTTCAGGCTGCCCTGGATGAGTTGAAAATCTGCAGCGCCCCGGAAAGCGAGATTGAGGGATTGGTACCGGGTTTATTGGAACCGTACGACGGCACGCCCGCCCAGAAAGCGCTTTACCAGAAACGCCTGACGTGGGGATTGACCACGTATTATGTGAAAAATTTCTTCCCTGAACGAATCAAAGAAGTCGAGGTGTAACGTTGGCACAGTCAGTGGGTACTCATACAAGCGATTTTTTGCACGACTATCAGCCAGTGGCAGAATTGACGCGCGGCGAGATCATTGAATCGGCGCACATGGGCGCGGTAGCGGTGGTGGACGCCGGCGGCTGTTTGCTGGCCAGTTACGGCAACCCGTATGCCGTCACTTATTTGCGTTCATCGGCCAAGCCCATCCAGGCCATCCCGTTTGTGGAAGACGGCGGGGTGGAGAAGTTTGGCTTCACCGAAGAAGAACTTTCATTGATCTGCGCCTCTCATTACGGCACCGATCACCATGCTGCGGTGGCGGCTTCCATGCAGAAGAAGGTGGGCGTTACCGAGAATGATCTGCTGTGCGGCGTGCACATGCCGTCAGACAGGGCCACTGCCAATGCCATGATCAAACGCGGCGAAGCACCCACCCCCAACCGGCACAACTGTTCCGGCAAGCACACCGGCATGCTGGCGAGCTGCCGTCTACACGGGTTCCCCATTGAAGACTACATTCAACCCAAACATCCGCTCCAGCAGTTGATCCTGAAGGTGAACAGCGAGATGTGGGAGCTGCCAGCGGATGAGGTTCATATTGGCATTGACGGGTGCTCCGTGCCGGTGTTCGGCATTTCGCTGTACCACGCGGCGCTGGGTTTCGCGCGCCTGTGCGATCCGGCTGATCTGCCCGAAAAACGAGCCGCTGCCTGCCGCAAGATCACAAAAGCCATGACCAGCTTCCCCAAGATGGTGGCCAATGAAGGCGCGTTTGACACCGAATTGATGCGCACCGCCCAGGGAAAAATCGTCTGCAAGGCCGGGGCGGAGGGGTTCCGGAACGTGGGTATCATGCCCGGTCTGACCACGTTCTCCAAACGCGGTATCGGCATCGCACTTAAGATTATGGATGGCGATCAGCGCGGCGGGATGACCGGTCTGGTGGCGCTGGAAGTACTGCGCCAGTTGGGCGCGCTTTCAAAGGCTGAACTGGATCTGCTGAAAGACTTCGATACCCGCTCCATTAAGAACTGGCGCGAATTTGAGGTGGGTGTGGTGCGGCCAATTTTCCAGTTGGAGATACAATAATTAACAGACATGGAAACCGGAACGTCAGTTGAAATGCTTAAAGAAAAGGCCCGCCAGGTTCACGAGCGCCTGTGCAGCTTTTACGGGCCAACCGAGTGGCGCACCCCGCTGCCGCCGGTGGATGAACTGGTTTCCACCATCCTTTCTCAGAACACAAACGATCGCAACCGCGACAAAGCTTTTGACTCACTTACACGCCGCTTTCCAACCTGGGAAGCGGTGATGCAAGCCGATACAGCGGATGTGATCGAATCGATCCGTATCGCCGGGCTGGCGCATCAAAAGGGGCCGCGTATTCAGGCGGTGCTGCGCCAGATTGTGGAAGAACGCGGCTCGCTGGATCTGACCTTTCTGGCGAAGATGCCGGTGGAAGAGGCGCGCGCCTGGCTGATGCACTTCAACGGGGTGGGACCCAAAACCGCCGCCATCGTGCTGCAGTTTTCCATGGACATCCCGGCCTTTCCGGTGGATACGCACGTGTACCGTGTGACCACCCGGCTGGGGTTGACCCCTCCCATGAGCGTAGAGCAGGCCCATGTGCATTTGTCCGGGTTGTTTGAGCCGCGGAATTACAAGGACGATCATCTCAACATCATCCGGCTGGGGCGCGAGGTCTGCACGGCACGCAATCCGCGCCACGAGGCCTGTCCGCTAAGAGATATTTGCGATTTTTATCAAGATATTACCAATCACGCGGGTTCAAAGCAGACGTAGATATCACCTATCTGGTATTGCAATTACTTACTGGGATTGATCTGGCGGGCGGATGCTATCCGCCCCTACCAAAACCGGGCGATGGAAACTTTCCTAGCAATACCAGGACTGGTAATAATTGTAG
>DAISXR010000035.1:0-1675 GCA_036825755.1 Anaerolineaceae bacterium | reverse complement strand
GGGAGGTTCATGAACCTCCCCCTACTGTTGAAATATGGAATCAATACAAAGATCGTGCGGTCAGGCAGATAAAATCGGGCGACCGCAGGTCGCCCCAAATGCGGGTACGCGAATGATGATCAATTCGCCGCCCCAACCCCGTTCTCTTATACCGGCACATAGGTGCGGAGGAACTTCACCTGGTCTTCGATGACTTCATGCCGGTGGGCGATTTTGTAGAAATCAAAATGCCCGAAGGGATAGGTTTTCAACTGCCCCAGCGGAGCTTTTTGCGCCAGCTCGTTGGCCAGTTCAGGCGGGGCTTCTTTATCGTTTTTCCCCACACAAACCATCAGCGGCATCAAAACCTCATTGGCTTTTTTTCCGGGTTTGTATTTGGCCAGTTGAGCCAGCACACGCGGAGCCACTTTATTCCGCCAGGTTTTGCTGGTCATACGCTCCATCATCTCGTTGGCTTCTTCATTTGCCATCACCGAGACCGTTTCCGGCGTGCCGGTGATGGGGATGTAATACGGCTGACGCCCCAGCCAGCCACGCATCTTGTCTTTTGAGGTTGCCATCACCAGTTCGCGAGTCTGTTCTGCCGGCCGGTCCATATGTTTTGGTACGCCGTTGTACGGGTTTTGGGCCACAACGGCAGCGATGCGCCGGTCATCGGCGGCCAGCATGACTACATGCTCCCCGCCCAATGAGGTACCCCACAGAATAATTTTGTCAGGGTTGATATCCGGATGGATGCGCGCCCAGGCTACTGCAGCTTTCAGATCGTTCAACTGCTTTTTGATATCCACCACCTGGCGAGGCTCCCCTTCGCTTTCGCCAAAATTGCGGTAATCAAACGTCAATACGCCAAAACCGGCGCGGGCAAAATCGGCAGCGGTGCCGGCGTGAGCCGGCATATCCTGCGTGCCGCCCAACCCGGCTGCCATCACAATGCAGGCCAAATTTCCCGTCAGCTCAGGCGGACGGTAAAAATATCCAACCAGTTCAGCATCCTCAGAGTAAAAACTGACCCGGTCCGGAAAAATTTGCTCGGTCATAGGAATTTCCCCTTTCACAACCAGTCATTCTTCATGCTTGCTGCAAACTCCGTCATGTGTATTGTATTGACTCCCAGAGGGATATTTCTAAACGGCAGATGAGAAAATGGTGCAGAGAAAATGACAAAGGTGGGGAAAAGAACAGAGGCATGGTTTCCATGCCTCTGTGAATTACCAAACTACTGTTGCTGACTATCGAACGGCTTCGCTTAAACCAGCGGCTTCGCGAATGGCAGCCACCTTATTGGTGCGCTCCCAGGTCAGATCCAGATCGTCGCGCCCAAAGTGACCGTATGCAGCCACCTTCTGATAGATCGGGCGGCGCAGATCCAGGTCGCGGATGATGGCACCGGGACGCAGATCAAACACTTTGTCCACCACTTCGACGATTTTATCATCGGGGATGACGCCGGTGCCAAAGGTTTCCACGTTGATGCTCAGGGGACGGGCCACACCGATGGCGTAAGCCACCTGGATCTCGCAGCGTTCGGCAAGGCCGGCGGCCACGATATTTTTGGCTACCCAGCGGGCAGCGTAGGCAGCCGAGCGATCCACTTTGGTCGGATCTTTGCCGCTGAAGGCGCCGCCGCCATGCCGGCCCATGCCGCCGTAGGTATCCACAATGATCTTGCGTC
>DAISXR010000034.1:7808-31218 GCA_036825755.1 Anaerolineaceae bacterium | reverse complement strand
ATGAATGAGGTTTCTTAAACCTGGATTCTTCGGTATATGATCTCATATCCCATAAAAGCCATCCCCAAAGCCGGATTCATCCGGCGTTGTTTTCTGGCACCGTGGTGCCACAAAGACCATATAGACCCTCACCGCATCAACTTGATCCAATATCGCTTCGTGCTATAATCAACTCCGGTGCAGCCATGTTTGAGGATGTTTTGGTACTCAACGCCAATTTTGAACCAATCAATGTCTGCGGAATGCGAAGAGCGGTGGGGCTTCTATTGGGTGAAAAAGCCACCCTGGTTCTCAACGGCAGAGGTATCATCAAGACCAGTCAGAATACCTTTCCCCGTCCCTCTGTCATCCGGTTAACCTGCATGATACGCCGCCCCAGACCGTTTGTGAAATTAACCCGCCGCGAACTCTTCCGCCGAGATCATTTCACCTGCCAGTACTGCGGAAAAAAGAAATCCAATCTGACGGTCGATCACATCATCCCGCGCCACCTGGGTGGCACACAGACCTGGGAAAATGTGGTGACCGCCTGCGCGGAGTGCAACCATATGAAGGGCGGGCGAACGTTGCAGGAAGCCAATATGCAATTGATCTCCGCCCCCAAGCCGCCGCCTTCTACCATTTATTACGTGTTCGCCCATCATTTGAGCCGGTATGAGGAATGGACGCCCTTTATTGAGGGTTGGTAAAAAAAAGGTCATTCGCGGCCAACAGATTACGAATAACCTTTTTCGATCTTTAGTTTACAGGCTACTTATTTTGTTTCATCAGCCGGACCGCGTTGATCATCTTCCATATTATCCGCGCTGTCTTCAGTTTCGTCACTCATATCCACTGTATCCTCGTCAGTCTCAACAGTCAGGCTTTCTTCACCAGCTTCGGTTTCTTCCTGCTCAATTGCTTCGTCAGGTCCGGATACCTGAGTCGCTTCAACAGCATTATCTTCAACAACCTCGTACTCGATCTCATCGTCCAGCTTTTTGCGCTTCAGCAGCCGCCACAACAAAGTAGCCGCGGACAGGATGGCGATCACACCCATGAGCGTCTGGTTAATGTTCAAATTACGCACATTGGAGGGATCCAGGCGTAAAAACTCCAGCAAAAAGCGCACCGTTGGATACAAAATCAGGTAAACCTGGAAGACCATGCCCACCAGCCGGTCTTTCATCTTAAAAAACATCCACAACAAAAGTCCGGCGATGATCAGGTTGGCCAGGCTTTCATACAGGAACAATGGATGATAATAAGCCTGGTTGGCGAATTCGGGCAGACGGTAAGCCGGTTCAATATAAATCGCCCACGGTAAATCGGTGGGGCTTCCGTATAATTCCTGATTGACAAAGTTTCCCCAACGCCCAATTGCCTGAGCGATCGCCAGACCCGGTGCAACCACATCGACTACTTTGAGGAAGGAAATCTTTTTGGCACGCGCGTAAACCCAGGCAGCCAGCGCGCCACCGATGACCGCTCCCGGAATGCCCAAACCGCCTTTCCAGATGGCGATGGCGTCCAGTGGATGGGTGAGGTAATATTGCGTGGTGAGGCCCATATCCACCATGGATTGCGGAGGTGTGAGAATATGCCAGACACGCGCCCCCACCACCCCTGCCAGAACCACCCAGGGCAGCATATCCCAGATGTAGTCTTCACCCAGGTTTTCCCGTTTGGCAAGTTTTACTGACACCCAGGTGGCAGCCAGAATGCCCAAAGAAATCAAAATACCGTAATAATGGATCAGAAGCGGACCGATGAAAAATCCTTCGCGCATGATGATTATTTTCCTTTCAGAGAATTCTCCGCCGAAACAGCCTGCGAAGCCTGCCGGTAAACAGTCAGGATACGCTGTATCGCGGTAATATTCGTAAAGATAGCCAGGATACCCATACCAATCAGAATAATGCCAAAAAGCAAAGACGGAATAAGAATGATATAACGTTCGACACGTGACAATAACCCGATCTTTGCGGTGAAACCCAGACCCTCGGCTCTTGCCCGTGTATATGACACCATCAGAGAGCCCATCATGGCGAAGAAAGTCAGGATTGAACCCGGCATTTCACCGTGAGAGGCATAATAAACCAAAATCCCCCCATAGAGAAACATCTCGGAGTAGCGGTCCAGCACAGAATCAAAAAAAGCGCCAAACTGACTGGTGATCCCCCGTTGACGGGCCATTGCCCCGTCGAGCGCATCCATAGGAGCCAAAATCAAGATGACCAGTCCGGCCCAGAAGAAGTGGCCGGTCGCTGCCAGTACTGCCGCGGCAACATGCCCCAGCCAGCCTAGCAGAGTCACCATATTGGGGGTTAATCCGATCCGTAAAAGAAAACCTGCCGCGGGTTCGATTACACGTTTAAATTGTTCCCGCAAGCGATCTGTAAACACTTTCGATTCTGTATTGATCTCCGACCTCCGAGCCGATGATAACTTGCCTGGCGTAACTTTCACAACAGAGAATTATACATCCTCGTTGGCTTCAAACGGAGAATCCTTTTCCTCGGCTTCGTCTTCCTCATCCTCATCGGAAACCAGAACATCCCGCTCACGGCCGCCCCCCTGTGATGGCCCCACCACACCCAACTCCTCCAGCTCATCAATCAGCCGGGCAGCGCGTGGATATCCCACCCGCAACCGCCGTTGCAGCAGCGAAGCGCTGGCATGCTGTGTTTCGCGTACCACCTTAATTGCTTCTTCCACCAGGTGATCCGCGCTGACAGGGTCCCCGCTCTCCATCATCTCTTCCCATGGAGCGGTTTCCGGCTGGTGAACATTAAACTCGCGCCAAAAATCGATCAGTTTATCAATCTCCTGATCGGTGATGATCACACCCTGCGCCCGCACCGGCGTGGACCGTTCCGGGTTCAAAAACAGCATATCACCTTTCCCCAGCAGGGTCTCGGCACCGCTGCCATCCAGGATCACCCGAGAATCGATTGAAGAAGCCACATTGAAGGAAATGCGGGCGGGGAAGTTGGCCTTGATCAGGCCGGTGATGACATCGGTGCTGGGGCGCTGGGTGGCGACCACCAGATGGATGCCGGTGGCGCGCGCCATTTGCGCCAGACGCACAATGGCATGCTCCACCTGATCAGGCGCAAGGAACATCAAATCGGCCAGTTCGTCAATCATGATCACAATGCGGGGCAGTAATTCCGCTTTTTTCCGGCCGGGCTTGTGATTATAGTTATCAATATTTTTACTGTGCGCGGCTTCCAGAATACGATAACGCCTGTCCATCTCGGTCAATGCCCACTTCAGTACAACCGGCATTCGGTCGGGTGCAGTTTCCACCTTGCCTAAAATGTGCTTGAGGCCGTTGAAACGGACCAGCTCTACCATTTTAGGGTCCAGCATGACCAGTTTCAACTGATCTGGGGTGTTATTCATCACCAGGCAGGCAGTCAACGCGGAGATACAAACCGATTTACCGGATCCGGTGGTACCGGCGATCAGGATATGCGGCATACGGCTTAAGTCGGCTACCACTGGCCTGCCGGATACGTCTTTCCCGAGGGCAAGCCCTAACGGTGCATTGAGTTTTTGAAATTCTTCCGATTCGAGAATGGAACGCAGACCTACAATACTGGAGCGCGGATTGGGAACTTCAATCCCTACAAATGACTGCCCTGGCACGGGTGCCTCAATACGCAATCGTTCGGCAGATAACGCCAATGCGAGGTCACGTGTCAGCGCGGAGATCTGCGAAACACGCACCTTATGCCGCCCGGTTTGTCCATCCGGTGCGATTCGCTCCACATACCCAGGCTCCACCGCAAATTGTGTGACGGTCGGCCCCACCCTGAAACCCACCACCCGGGCAGGGATACCAAATTCGGCCAGCGTGGCTTCCAGTTTACGGGCTGTCACGTGGATCTTTTCATCACTGAAGGGTGTGATCTCTTCCGGCGCCAGCAGTTCCATGGAAGGCAGCAGTTCGGAACGCTTGTCAAAATCGACGGCTTCTTCCTGTAACTCAACTGGCTTTTCGAGCTGCGCCCCATCAAATTGATCCTGCTCTCCGGAAGAATTTAAATCCGGCTCACTCAATACTTTCTCGGCCCAATCCTGTAATAAGGAGGCGACCTTCCCGCTTAATCCAAACAGGCTCAGCAGACAGAAAAAGATACCAATTCCGCTCAAAACAGCTACAACCGCTATCGGTATCACACTGGAGACAAGCTCCACCATGCCCCAGCCGATCTGCCCCCCGTCCAGGCCAATGGAAGCGCGTGCCAGTGAATGCCCGCCCAAAGAAGAAAGAAAAGCCAGCAAAAGAAGCAGAGCAAATTCAGCCAGTACGATCTTTTTGATGGGGATCCCCTTGAAGGAGGAGGATCGTTTGCGAAGAAAGAGATATCCGCACCAACCCAACCCCACGGTCAGAAGGTAACTGCCCCATCCTAGCCAGAGCTGAAGAAAATCAACCCAATTTTTGACCAGCTTCCCCTGGCTGAGAGACAGCAGACCCAAAAACGTGATCAAAGCCAGGGCAACAAGCAATACTCCCAGAATATCCCACCCCAGGCGGTCAAACCAGGAGCGCCACTTTTTAAAATCCGGGAGCATTGATTCTGGAGGGGTCTCCAGAGGGACAAATTCCTGTTTAGTTGTACCAACACTTTTATGATTTGGCGTCATTCACAATCCATTAATTCCAGGCCCAATCTACGGCGGTTCACATCGATGTGAAGAATCCGCACGTCTACCTGCTGGCCAGGATGCAAGAATTCTTCCAAAGTGATCTTTTCGGAAAAATCTCCCTGTGCCTTCTTCAGGTTGATGGTGGAAATATGGATTAATCCCTCGATACCTTTTTTGATCCTGGCAAAGGCGCCATAGCGGGTTAATGAGGTGATAATGGCGCTGGTAACCATACCGGGTTCATACTCACTTAAAATGTCAGCCCAGGGATTAGGGAACTGGCGTTTATAGCTCAAGGCGACTTTTTCGTCTTCTTCCGAGATAAACAGTACCTGCGTTTCGATTTTCTGTCCAACTGAGAGAATTTCTTTAGGATGATTCACACGTCCCCAGGAGAGTTCAGACACGTGAATCAACCCTTCTACCCCGCCCAGTTCGACAAATACACCAAAATCGGTCACGTTCGTCACGGTTCCGCAGATCACATCACCCGCTTTGAGTGTCTTGAACAATCGTTTTCGGCAGCCCTCACCAGCTAAAGCCGCTCGCTCGCTCAACACTACCCGGTCCTGTGAAGGATCGCATTCAATCACCTTCAACTCGAGTTCTTTCCCGACATAGTCTTTGAGGGAGAGGGTTTGTTCCTCCGGATCACATCCTGAAACGGATACCAGGTGTGATACAGGCACGAATCCCTGAATACCATCACCCTGCACCAATAAACCACCTCGGTTGAATCCGTTGACGCGAAGGGTAATCACTTCATCGCGTGCGTGAAATCCCTCGACGAGATCCCAATCAATATCCGGTTCCGATCTTATTGATGCTTTGGCAGCCATTGAAGCAGAAGTTCTGGGATTGTGCTCCTCAGCCAGTATTGAATCCCACCAACCCTCATCAATTTCGAATGATTCCGATTCATGAACAAATTTTTCTGATAAATGATTTTTTCCGGCTACTTTCTGCATGATTGATCCTCCTCATCAATCTGATTTAAAAAACCTGCACTTACAAAGGTTTTCAGTATTCTCATATCTGGTGATTCTCTTTCGCCTGTTTCTCCATTTTGGAAATTTCGCCTGCGACTGTCTCAATTGCAATTTTCTGTTTTCGATATAAATCAGCTTCCGAAACAGATAGGCGCAGGGCGATATCTCGAACTTTCCGCCCCTCAATAAATTTCATTTCCAAAATATTGAACAGAATCCAGTCAGCGGTATAACGCCGTTCGCCTTCCGGTTTTATGTGGTCGATGGCTTCTCGCAGGATGCTGCGCAGGGCGTTCGTGCCGCTTCCCTCATATTTAGGCAGAGCATCCGTGACAATTTTGAGCTTCAGAAGAGGGTTTTGTGTAAGCCTGGGTCCCCCCCAGTAATGTGTCAGCGCATCTCGTACCCACTGAACCGTGTCATTTTGCGCAAGATTTACGCCAGTTTCAAACAGGAATTGTTCATCATAGCGGCCGGCTGCCCGCATCCGCTGGATGATTTCAACCTCAGGCTGCAAATTCTGAAATGCATCAAATACCTGAATTTGCATCTGTCGATCCCGTAATGCCAGGCGAGCTCGATCAATTAACACCTTGAGGTCATCCACCTGGTCCTTCTCAAACTCCTGATTCCCCTCACCGGTGACACCGATCAATCCTAACAGCGATTCTCCGTCCGATTCATTTCCCCAGATCGGAATAAGCAGATCATCTCCCCAGGTGACATACTCTTCTGAATGTGTATTCTCAGATACGATCCGCGAAAGCTCAGTGGATACTTCATCCTGACGGCGGTGATTATTCCCCAGGCTGGTAATAACCTCCGCTCGGCTGTCTGCCGGGATGGCGATAAACCCTCCCTGAGCCTGGAGACGATCGCAGATGGCGGAGATCACCAAATCCATGAACTGGTACAGATCATTGGGCGTCAAAAAGTGATTCTCAAAATTTCGCAGTCGGGCTAAATCTTCACGATCTTTTCCAAAGAACAGCCACCGCTCCAAAAATGGGAACAGGAAGGAGATGGCGAATTGGACAAACAGAATGATCAGCACCAGAGATATTGGCACATAAGCGGTATACGCATTACCGTATGCGGCTCCGGCACGGCGGATCACGGTGGTGACGCCCAACGCCAGGATGGCCGTCAGTGGACCTCGCATCAGCCATTCCAGCAGGCGGCTTTTTACCACGCGGTCAGGCCAGGTGACGCCAAAGAAGGCCACCGCGTAAGCCATCAACACCATCAGACCTGCCACCAAAAAGTTGCTGAAAAGGGCGATCATCCAGAAGAAGAACGTAAACTGGCTGGCGATACCCGACCCAAACAACAAAAAGGGGAAAGATCCAAAAGCGGGAGCCAGCGCTCCGGTGATCAGATAGGCCATCCGGCGGCGGCTGGCAGATGTGGTAGTGCGGCGGTAAGCCCGGAAGAAGTTGAACCACGACATCGCCATGACCACGATGTAAAAGAGCGAAAAGGCCACGGTAACCAGCGTAGGCTCCATGTGCGGAGCGAATGGCTGGCTGAAGCTGATCTCACCAAAAATGACGGGAAAAGGTAGTGCGGTAAGAAATACGATGCAGGCCAGGTAGGTCGCCCGGATGGCCCATACTCGTTTCCAGCGCGAGGGTTTACCGGTAGTCGCCAGAATGGCATCTGAAAACTGCAGATAGGTCGCTGGTAGGATGATGATGCCAACCCACTCCAGTCGAATCAGTAAGGATTCAACAGGTTGATTGTCAATCGAACTGCTGATGGATTCGGCTGAGTAGATGATCACCACACACAATAAAATCAAAGCAAAGGTGCCGGCGACCCGGTTTCGTAAATTGAACTGGGATGTAGAAAGCAGAAGCGCGAATGCCGTGATGGCAATACCCGCAGTCAAAATTTGATTGATGGTGATCAGCAGATATTGAATGGTTTCAAAGCTAATCGTCATATACAACCGGGTGGGATATTACCGGATGGTTTTATTAAAAAACAGGGCAATATCCTGATTTGGAAAATAATGATCGTTATACCCGCAGAACTCGAAGCCCAGTTTTTGGGCAAAGCGAACTCCAGGATAGTTTTTGGATTGCATTTCAAGCATCACTCGCTTGTACTCATTTTGACGGCACCACTCCTGAACCGCAGAGATCAACCGGGTGCCAATCCCTTGCCGCCGGTATGCTTTCCGGATCGCCATGACGCTGATCCAGACTGTGCCGGTTTCAGGCACAGGCTTAAAAAACAGGTAACCTACCTCATGATCCTGCAGAGTAGCCATTAAACCGGTTTTATCTTGCAATGCCTCAGGGTTATTCCAGGACAGTTTGGATGGATTATCCACACGGATGGTGCGTGGCAGTTTGCTCTCGCGGAAACGCAGTGAAAAATTGCCGGGTTCAATCATCCGATCCATTTGCCATACGTGATCAGTCTGATAATCATGCTCGATACTGCTCAACAGCTCAAAATCTTCCTGTTCAACGGGCCTGATATGTATTTCCGCCATCCGATACTCCTGCATTATTCCGAACTGATGACTCGAACTGAAACATCACACGGGGGCAGTTCGGCATTGAGATTGTCTGTCACGACCAGCCTGAGGGTGTAATCTCCGGGCACCAGTTCGCTGGTATCCCAACTTCCGCCCAGGGGTTCTTCCACTTTCGGCTCATTTCCGGCAGCAATGGTGACCCACAAATTGCTCCCCGAAACGCTGTACATAAACTTGTAAAATGCCATGTTCGGCATCGATACAGTTCCTTCCAGTACCACCGCATCGCTTACTTCCTGGTCAGGCTCCGGAACCTTCCATTCCAGTTGACCTTCGATGCAACCGGTCGCACCACTGGCCGGGGTAGCTGCCGATGTTCCGCTCAGTACCCCCGCACCCAGAACATCCATGGTAGCTGTCGGTGTGACCAGTAAATTCAGTGTTGGTGTTGGCAACAGCATCGACTGCGGGTAGGCGGGCATCACGAAAGAAATCATAACGAATTCAGACAGGATCATGAGACCCAGTAGACCCACCATTGTCAGAGAGGCGCGCACCCGTCTTTGCGCGTTCTCACGCTCCAAACCGAATAATGAAGCTTTCCATTCCTGCCAGGAGGCGGCCAGCTTTCTCAGATAGATCACAAAACCAAATCCTAAAATGATATAGATCCAGATTTCGTTTTGCTTAAGATACCTGAGCAATTCCTCCATACATATAACCGTCCAGACGAGACACCGCGTTGAGGCAGTGTTACGACTGCCTTACCAGCTTTTCGAGCACGCCCACAATCAGATCTTGCAGTTTTGGAACGATCAATTTCCCCGCTGCCAGAACCTCTTCATGAGTGGTGACTGTTGAACCGTCCAGGTTGGCCTTATTGCTGATCCCCGATAACCCCAATACTTTCATCCGGCCGTGATTGGCAACAATCACCTCAGGCACGGTCGACATACCGACCGCATCAGCACCAATAATGTGCAGAAAACGCAAATCTGCCGGAGTTTCAAACGAAGGCCCCGCCAAACCTGCATACACCCCTTGTTGTAACGGTATATTTTTCTCCATCGCCACCTGACGGGCTACATCCATCAAACCGCGATGGTAAGGTTGACTCATATCCGGAAATCTTACTCCAAATTCGTCCAGATTGGGGCCGCGCAGCGGATTCATACCGCCCATGGTCACCAGGGCTATATGATCCTGGATCAGCATCACATCCCCGGGCATCAAATTGGGATTGATAGCGCCCGCCGCGTTGGTGATGATCAGTGTGGTGATCCCCATGCGCTGCATCACCCGGATCGGCAGGGTAACCTGCGACATGGAATAGCCTTCATAATAATGAACGCGTCCCTGCATCACCATCACGGGGGTCCCGCCCAGGTTACCCACAATCAGTTTACCTGAGTGACCGCCAATGGTGGATACCGGCCAGTGTGGAATCTGCTCAAATGGGATGGTTACAGCATCCTTTACCAGGTCAGCCACACCGCCCAGCCCGGACCCGAGAATGATACCCACCTGGGGGCAAACAGTGGTTCGTGAAACAACCGCCTGAGTCGCTTCGTCAATTTGTTCAATTTGAATGAATTCTTCCATACTAATATTATTCCGCGATTTACAAAGAATATTGGTAAAACAGCCTGATCAGTTGGACAGGCCATCAATAATCGTATCAACAATTACATGAATTACGAATGGATTATTTCCTCTAAATAATAAAGCAAAACGAATAAATTACCCCATGCATAAATTTGGGATTAATATATTCATTATATCAGATTTATGTAATTGCGCTCTCAAAATGAGCGGGTTTGTAAGCAAACCTGCACAAACCCGCTCATGATTGTTTAAAGTCTCTGACCAACCAAAAAGCAAGAAATCAGATGACTTGTTTGTCAAAAAATCTGCAGCCTACAACGAAGACATGACCTGTTTGAACGCCTTAATGGTCGCATTAACATCTTCATCTTTGACCCAGTAGTGCGTCACCATACGGAACGTGCGCGGTCCAGTGGAACCGATCAGAATGCCCTGCTCTGCCATTTTACTGATCACTGTGGCTCCATCCGCCTTCACGGAATCATCCAAACCGATGAAAAGCATGTTGGTGGAAATGGGTGGATTCAAATATTTATGCAGACCAGGGATTTTTGTCAGACCATCGGTGAGCGCCTGGATATGCTCATGATCTTCCACCAGGCGTTCGGTCATTTCTTCCATCGCTACAACACCGGCAGCTGCCATGAACCCTACCTGACGCATCCCGCCGCCCAGTTGTTTACGGATTCTGACTGCTTCATAAATGAAATCCTTGCTTCCGCACAATACGGAACCCACTGGGGCGCAGAGGCCTTTGCTCAGGCAGAATGTCACCGAATCCACCGGAGCGACCAGTTCTTTAGCGGTGGTCTTCAGCGCCACGGCAGCGTTGAAGATACGCGCGCCATCCATATGGAACTTGAGACCCATGGAGTGCGCGAAATCACCCACCTGTTTAGTATAAGCCGCCGAGATCGGCGCTCCCCCGCACCGGTTTTGGGTATTTTCAAGCACAATCAGCTTGGTGCGCGGATGGTGTGGATTTTCGGTTCGTACAGCCGCTTTGATATCATCCATATTCAGGGTGCCGTCATCGTTATTGGGAAGCAGCGCGATGGATACACCGCCCAACGCAGAAGCTCCGCCGCCTTCAAACAGGAAGGTATGCGCGCGGTTGCCCATGATCACTTCATCGGCCCTGTTGCAGTGAACCAGAATAGCTGTGAGGTTGCCCATGGTGCCTGATGGTACAAATAAGCCGGCTTCTTTACCCATCCGCTCGGCAGCCATCGCCTGTAAACGGTTTACGGTGGGATCTTCACCGTACACATCATCCCCTGCTTCGGCGGCAGCCATTGCTTTGATCATCGATGGGGTTGGCATGGATACCGTATCCGAGCGTAAATCAATTTTCTTCATACAAAACCTCCGTAAGTCAATATTGATTTCAAACTGTGGGGTTGTGCTGCAATTCCAAATCACTTAACACCTGTTGCAGATCTTCGGGAAGGCCGGCTTCAAAAGTTCGGGGTTCCTTTTCACCTGGCAGGGTGATACATAACCTGAAAGCATGTAAAAACTGTCGCTCGATGGGAAGGGAAGAATGCCGGTGCCCATATAAGCGATCGCCAACCAACGGGCATTTGATAAAGGCCATGTGCAGACGAATTTGGTGAGTCCGGCCGGTGAGGATTTTTACCTGCACCAATGTATGGTGTTTGAAGCTCTTCACCGTGGTGTACTCTGAGATCGCATCACGCCCTTTGCCGGCGGGCAGTACAGCCATCTTTTTCCTGTGTGATGGGTCCCGGCCGACCGGAACTTCCACACGTCCTACCGGTGTGGGAGGTTTTCCATCCAGCAGCGCCAGGTAAGTTTTATCCACCTTGCGTCGTTTGAATTGATCCTGAAGCCAGCGCATGGAACGGTCGTTCTTGGCCACCACAATCAGCCCGGATGTGTCTTTATCCAGCCGGTGAACCACACCGGGCCGGATTTCGCCGCCGATACCTTCAATTTGTGGCGCGTGAGCCAGTACTGCGTGAACCAATGTACCCGATTCATGCCCGGCGGATGGATGCACCACCATACCGGCAGGCTTGTTGATAATGATCAAATCGTCATTCTCAAAAACGATATCCAGTTGGATCGCCTCAGGTTGCAGCCCAATAGGCGCGGCAGGAGGGATACTCACCTCAATATGGTCGCCGGATAAAATGATCTGTCCATTTTTTATGGCGGTCTGGCCGTTGATGGTCACCAGGCCATCCTGAATCAGGTTCTGCAAACGAGAACGCGAAAACTCGGGCAAACGGCCAGCGATGAATTTATCCAGTCGTTGCGCGCCATCTTCATTGATCAGCTTGCGAATTTCATGATCCGGGTTTTGCGTCATGGATGTGTTTTGGTAAAAAATTGAGTTATTGCTGATCTTCGGAGTGATCCGTGTCAGCCTGGGTGGATTCGATTCGGGCGGCCTTTTTTTGATTGTACTCCTGGATCAGGATGCCCAGCAGGAGCACAACCACCCCCACGGTGATGCTGGCATCTGCCACGTTCCAGACCGGAAAATTTCCGACCGAAATAAAATCAATCACATGCCCGAACTGAACCCGGTCGATGGCGTTCCCCAGGGCCCCCCCCAATTGCATACTGAGGGCAACACGCAACGCCTTTTCAGAGGCAGGGATACGCGGAAAGTAAACAATAATCGCCAGTGATACCAGCACAGCCAGGATCAGGAAAAGAACATTCTTATCTTGAAACATGCCAAAAGCCACGCCGGTGTTATACCAATGCACAGCGCGTGCATACGGCGCCAACCAGGGCCACGGCGCCCAAGTTTCTCCAACCGCCAGATTGGTCCGTAAAAGATACTTGGTCCATTGATCCAGCAGAATGATCACACCGGCAACCGGTAATAAGAGAAGATATGCGCTGTATTGTTTTTTCAAATGCTCCTCCAGAAAAACATCCTCACCATTTTACTTCATTTCCACCATACAGTGGTCATCTGGCGAGTTTCAATATGCATCGATTCCCAAAGAAACGGATCCATACCTTTGATGGGGTATTTTATGGATTTCATCGAGAAAAATCATGCGGAAAGATCTGTCAGTTTCATTAAGTTTCTGCGGCTGGTCGGTACTATCGATTACAATTGCATGCTGCACAGTATTAATAATATGAACGGTTGACCATCCATGAATGATTCGCACATCCTACCGGTAACTCCTCTCAAAATCTTCCAGACATGGTGGCCGCTGGCTGCCAGTTGGCTTTTAATGGCCTTTGAAGGCCCCATGGTAAACGCCATCATCGCGCGCCTTGCCAACCCCGAGATCAACCTGGCGGGTTTTGGAAGCGTATCTGAACCCTTGCGTTCTTTAACCACTGCCCCGCTGCTTATGCTTCTCTCCGCATCGGTGGCTCTGGTGCAGGACTGGAAAAGTTACCTCAAAATCCGGCGGTTCATGTGGACTGCGTCAGGGGTGATGACCGCCGTACATTTTTTGCTGGCGTTTACTCCGCTCTATTTTGTGGTGGTGCGAGGTCTGTTGGGTATCCCGGAAGAAGTGCTGGGTGTGGCCCGGATCGGTCTGATGATTTGCATCCCGCTGCCGTGGGCCATTGGGTACCGGCGTTTTCAACAGGGCATCATGATCCGATACGGGTATTCCAACGTGGTCGTCACCGGCACATTTGTGCGGTTGAGTACCGTCACCGTGGTGATGTTAACGGGGTATGCAATCGGCTCGCTATCCGGCGTGGTGGTCGGATCTGCTTCACTGACAGCCGGCATGGTGGCGGAAGCACTTTTCTGCGGCTGGCGCGTTCGTCCCATCCTGCGATCCATCCCCAAAGAAGAAGCTGTTCACCAGGAACTGTCATGGAAAGCCTTCTTCGCTTTTTATCTCCCACTGGTGCTCACCTCGCTGCTGAGCATGATTTGGCGGCCAATCGGCAGTGCAGCCATCAGCCGTATGCCCGATGCCATCAGTTCACTGGCTGTTTGGCCGGGGATCAGCGGTCTGCTGTTTCTTTTCCAGACATTGGGCATTTCTTATAATGAAGTAGTGGTGGCGCTTCTGGATAAACCGGGTGCATACAGGAACTTGCGTAACTTTGCCATGGTTTTGTTCCTGAGCATTTCCGTACTGTTCATTTTGGTGGTGGCTACGCCGCTCTCGGATGTATGGTTCATCACGATCTCTGCCCTGCCCGATTGCCTGGTACCGTTAGCCCAAAAAGCAGTCTGGTTCATGCTCCCCATCCCGGGTGCTGCGGTGTTGTTGAGTTGGTTCCAGGGATCCATTCTATACAGCCATAAAACCCGCGGGATCACCGAGGCCGTAGTTATTTTCCTGGCTTCCATTTTGATCGTCTTGGCCGCCGGGATTGCCTATAACCAGGTACAGGGTGTATATGTAGGCGCTATCGGTTTTACCGCTGCCATGCTCTTTCAAATGGGCTGGCTCTGGTTTCGCGCCTGGCCAACACTGCAAACCATCCGCAGGCAGGAACAGGCAGCCGCTGCCTGACGGAAATAACCAACCGGACTCCAGGGAGACAGAGGATTGTACGCTTCTGTTCACTTCGGAGACCGGTTTTTGATTTAATGAGGATGGCTTATTCGGAAAACAAAGGATGGCTTGCCGCCGGCATACAGATGACTTCCAGAATTTTCAAGTCAAAAAAGCTTTGCGCGTACGCGGGTTTCAGGATCACGGCCGTATCTGCTCCGCTGCCGGTACCCGCCACCGCAATCACCGGTTGATTCACACTGATCAGCCCGGCGTCGGCTGCCATCATGGAGATCTCCGCCGCTACCTTCATGCCTTCACAGAAGATGCGCAGGCTGTAAGCAATCACTTCATCCACCTGGTAGGTATTCAGTTTACGGCGAATCGCGCGGTTGACACCGCCAAAGGCATGCGTGGCAGTCAATACTTTCCCCCCTGCCAGCTCGATCCGTTGCCTGTTCTCAGCCGTCAATTCCTGTTGATCGGCTCCTTTGAACCCGGCCGAATGGCTGACGGCTACCACATGATACCCGGTAAACAGTTCGGCCGCTTTGACGCCGCACGTACCGGAAGTGGTGGCGACCACAATGGATCGGATACCCGTTTGCTCCGCTCTCTGTTGAACAAGCTGAAAAACCCGCTCTGTATTGACAGCACCATTCGTTTTGAAATAGACAGTTGGGGAAGATATTTCGTTCATCTCAATCTCCTAAGTTGGTCTGATATGGAATGAAAGAGGCAAAACGTGGATACTCTATTTACCCAAAAATGGCTATCGGGATGAAAAGAAATGGGGCTGTCGTTGATACTGACAGCCCCACCGAAAATCAGGAACGTTTGGGTGAAATGGTCACCTTGCGGTTGGGTTCTTCACCGATACTTTCGGTGGTCACATCCGGATGATCACGCAGCTCGAGGTGAATGTAACGCCGTTCATTGGCGGGCATGGGCTCCAGAACCTGGCGGCGGCCGGTTTGCACAGCCTGATCTGCCAGGCGGCGGGCCAACTTGCGCAATTGGTTCTCACGACGGGCGCGGTACCCCTGCACATCCACCAAAATGGTCACCCACTGCCCAAGTTCTTTAGCCACAATCAAACTGGTAATATATTGAATGGCGTTGAGCGTTTCAGCCTGGCGACCGATCAGGATTGACAGATCATTTCCTTGAACATCAACATGGATGACAGGACCGGATTGATGATCCGTTTCGGGGATCAGCTCGGTGGTGACAGATGCATGGACGCGCATTTTATCGATCAGGTCCTCAACGACATGCTGGGTTACGTCCAGCGCGGTTTCCATGTCGATTGGAGGCATTACGGCAGCAGTTTTCTCGGTTTTGGCAATTTCTGTCATGGTGAATTCGACATCCTCTTCCTCTTCTTCGGGAAGAACTTGCTCAGTCGATTCCTCCTGAACCGTCGCTTTCCCGACAATGATACGGATGCGTGCCTGACGGTTTCCGATTCCAAAGATGCCCTTGCTGCCCGTATCGAGAACTTCAATCTCGACTGCGTCCTGAGGCAGGCCAAGTTGTTCCAGACCCAATTCAATCGCCTCATCGACGGTGGGAGCAATCATTTCAAGTACTGTCTTCTTTTCCATAAAATACCTCAACTATTTCGAATCAATCGCCTTTTGTTTGTTCGCACCAGCCGCATCAGTTTTTGGTTTTGGCAGAAGATTTCGCCAGTTGAGCTTGCCCATCAGGGCATATTGCAGAATACCGATGACGTTGGAGACGACAAAATAAAGGGCCAGACCGGCTGCCAGCGTATATGCCATGTAACCCATCAAAAAGGGCATGTAGATATTCATCATGTTGCCCATCATGGCACTTTGATCACCCGGGTTCCCGCTGGTAGGCTGCATCAATTTCGACTGTAAATAAGTGGTGACCACCACGATAATGGCCAGCACCGGAATGCCAAACGGTATAAAGGAAAGATTCAAGCGTTCAGGCTGTGAAAGATCCATCCACAAAAAATGGCTGTTCAGCGGGATCAGAGAACCGGCATCCAGAAAACCTTTGTACATGAACCGCATCAAACCCAGCAGCTCAAGCGGTGTGCTGGCCAGAGCGCGGATGACAGCCTGGTACAGACCAATGATGATTGGAAACTGGATAAGGGTAGGCAGACAGCCGGAAAGCGGATTGTAGCCGATTTCCTTGTACATCTTCATCTGTTCCTGGGCCAGTTTCTCACGGTCATTTTTATATTTGGCCTGCATCTCAATCCAGCGTTTATCTTTGTTGATCTCCTGCATTTTCTGCGTACCTTTGAGCTGTTTGTAGGTCAAAGGGTAGGTGATCAGGCGGATCAGGATGGTGAATAGAATGATGGCGACGCCAAAATTCTGACCGATCAGGTTATAGATGAACAGAAGTACGTTGATGAAAGGACCGATGATAAGGGTATCCCACATAGTATTATCCTTTTAGGGGGTTATTTTGCCGGGGTGAAGGTCCACACCTGGTTGCCGTTGAAGTTATATGCAACCAGCAGTGCTTCGCCGCCCACCACGGACACAACAATACGGTCCTCGCCGACAGCCGGACGACCATACAGTTTTCCTTCGATCGGCTGCGTCCATTTCTTCACGCCGTCGAAACCGACCAAAACCACATCACCGGTCTCGGTGACAAAAACCACACCATCCGTAATCAGACTTCCGGAACCCACCACAGCGCCGCCCAGGCTCAATTTCCAGAGCTGAGCACCATCAGCCGCGTTGATGCCGTATACCTGCCCGCTCAAGTCGCCCAGGTATAACACACCCTCGTGGATTACCGGGCTGCCCCAACCTTCCGAATCGATGCTGACCTGCCAGAGAACCTGATGTGTCTCTGTACTCACGGCATACAGGGATCCTGATAGCGTGATGACATACAGTACATTTTCATCGAGAAGAGGAGAATAGACCATGGAACCGTCAAGCTCGACGTTCCAAAGCTGCTCACCGGTTTTCGCTTCGACAGCGTAAAGGGTATGATCCATGGAGGGCTGGTACAGCACATCACCGTCGATTACCGGCTGTGCCCACAGCGCCTGGGTGGAATCTTCAAACACCCATTGTTCCTGCCCGTTCGATGAAAGCGCATACAAATTAGAATTGCTCACCGGTACATAGATCAGATCGTCCTTCACCAATGCACTGCCGATATACTTGCCATTTGCGCCGGAAAAGGCCCAGGTTTGTGAGCCATTGCTGGCGTTCAGGCCGTACAGCACATGCTGGTAGCTGCCAACCACGACCTGGTCACTGGTATAGGCAGCCGGGGCATAGAACTGGGCTGAAGCTTTTCCCTCCGCAGGGTATTTCCAGTTCAGGTTTCCATCCGCCATTCGGATGGAATACAATGCGGTTGAATACGAAAGGATCATGTTCTCACCGTTCACGCTCATTCCCGGCCAACTGGTGTTTCCAATGGCTCCTGAACATGAGGTGAGCAGCAGCGCTCCGATCATGAAAATTGCCAAGATGATTGATTTTCGATAGTTCATAGATTTGGTCCTGGTTTTCTCTAGTTAGTCGCGTGATCAGAACAGCGGCGCGGAAACTCCATCGGTACCGGATCAATTCCGCCTTCATTGAATGGGTTGCAACGAACAATGCGTTTCATTCCCAGCAGGCCTCCGCGCAGCGCGCCGAAACGGTATATCGCCTGGTAGGTATAATGCGAACAGGTCGGATAAAACCGGCAGGTTCCTGGCGGGTTAAGCGGCGAAAGCACTTTCTGATAAACACGAATCAATGCCAGTAAAACCCATCTTGGTAAGGTTTGAATGGTTACTGGCAAATCGCGAAGCCGTTCTTCTTTAAAGCTTTCCTGGAACTCTTCGTTCATGATAACCGATCAGCCGGTTGAATGACCCCGGTTTTTTTCAAAAGACTCATCACAGCAGCACGAAGGTCAGAAAACGCAACCTGCCCGCTTTTGGGGCGGGCAATGATCACGATATCCCATCCTTTAATCAGGACAGATAGCTGTTCATTCATGCAAGCTCTGAGTCGTCTTTTGACTAGATTCCTCTTTACAGCGCCACCAACCGGTTTTCCCGTGACGATGCCAATGCGGGTAGTATCCATCCCGTTTGGCAGTATGGCCACGGTAATGAGCGGATGCCGATAGACTTTTCCTGATTTCCGTATGGTCCGAAAGTCAGAAGAACTACGTAAACGATGTTGTCTGTTGATCACATCGTAACTGCCTGGCCGCCCATTTACCGGACCTGCCATACCGGAGAAACCGGGATGGTTATGTTAGAAGTTGATTTTCTTAACGTGCTTGTTGGCGCTCACGGTCAGGCTATAGCGACCGCGCAGACGGCGGCGTTTTAAAACCTTGCGGCCATCAGCAGTTGCCATACGACTTCGGAAACCGTGCACACGTACGCGTCGGCGAATCTTCGGTTGATACGTTCTTTTCGTCATTTCTTTTCCTTTTCCGACCGGATTTTTGATCGTTAGGATCGATAGTGTGTACGATTCTGACGATCAAAAATCCCGTCTGCGAGTTGTTTTTTCAAGACCATTTATTATACCGTAAGGTTTCGGCAGGGTCAAATCTTTTCAGGCCTTACCGTTCTCTTCCGGTTTGAGCAATTCAGATAAATACCGGGCGCCGTCACCATCCGTCACCGCCAGCACCTCGTCACCTTCCTGAAATACCGTATTCCCATGCGGGACAATCAAATCACCGTCGCGGATAATTCCTGCGATCACGCATTGATCGGTCAGCCCCAGATCCTTGATCGCTTTGCCCACCGAGCGGGCGCCGGCAGGAATTTTTTCTTCCACCAGCGAATAATTTCCACGGTAAAGCTTGGCCAGGGTCATCATATCACCCATCGACATCTGTTCAGAGATCAGACTGGCAATAATGCTGGCCGGGTTGATGGTCACATCCACGTGGAATAAATCGTTGAACAACCAGTCATGGCCAGGGTTATTTACCCTTGCGATGGTTCTATCTACATTAAACAAAGCGCGAGCCATGTAACAAACCAGCAGGTTCTGGTCATCTTCCGCTGTCACGGCAGCCAGTACATCGGCCTGCCGTATACCCGCACTCTCCAATACTTCGGGATAAATCGGGTTGCCCACATGAATAAGCTCGGTCGGGATTTCACGGTGCAGACGCGTAAGGATGTTTTCCCGTTCTTCAATGACATGCACATCATGATTATGCTGGATCAACAAACGAGCCAGTTGAGCTCCAGTTCTTCCTCCACCTACGATTATGACGTACATCAGGCAGCCTCCTCGTTCATCCTGCTGATCTTTTTCCACAGCGCTTCCATGCCCTCATGGTTTGCCGCGATATACAGGATGTCATCTTCTTTGAGCATCTGCTTGGCGGCGGGGATAAATGAATCACCCGAGCGGGTCAGGGAAATCGCCCGTTGTCCGGTTCGGTCCGTAATGAGATCTTCAATCTGACGATTATCCCATGAGGAAGGAATGGTGATGTTATATATCTCCACTTCGCCGCCGGCAATGGTGAAAACCGGCTTGAAGTCTTTGTGGGTCAGCATTTCTTCGAGTTGCTCGGCGCCCCAAATGGCAGAACTGATGGCCTGTAAACCCAACATTTCGCATACCATTTTATGCGTGGGGTCAAAGCTGCGCACAATCACCTGCGGTACCTTGTAAAGTTCTTTGACCGCGGACCCGATGATGTAGTTGGTCGCTTCGATTTCTGTCAAAGCAATCACTGCATCTGCTTCCTCAACCCCTGCCCGTAGCAGTACATCCTGATTCAACGGGTCACCTTCATGGGTCCTGCCCACAAAATCGCGGTTCAGGTGAACGAAAGAGGTGCGGTGTTGATCAATCACCACTACGTCATGCCCGTGTAAACTGAGCCGATACGCCAGTTCAGCTCCCAACCGGTCACATCCAATAACAATGGCTTTCATGTCTGGCACTCCTGTAAGTATCCTATCGGTAAAGTGTTCTACTTGACCTGATACGACAACTCGGTAATCACGATTTTATCTCGGTTCAGTAACGCCTTGCGTAAACTGTCAGCGGTCCTGGAATGCAGGAAGCGCGACCATCGTTTGAGTGGAATAAACTGCGGCACCACCACGGTGATGAGTTCACCCGAACCCAACTGGTCTTCCAGACGGGAAATATATTCCAGTACCGGATCCAAAAACAGTCGGTAAGGCGATTCGACAATCACCAACCGAGTTCCATCCCCCCATACTTCCCAACGTTTGATCAACTTTTGCGTTTCGACATCATCAATCGATACATGGACAGCGGTGATGTCCTCAGAAATGGTACGAGCGTACCGCAGACCTTCCAGTGTACCGCGATGCACACCGCTCACCAGCAGCACCACGCGATGGCGCGTCACTTCGGGCATCGACCCGTACCCTTGCAGAGAGAGCTGGTTTCCCAGGGTTTTATAATGCCGGTGAATGATCATGAAGCCCACTACCAGCAATGGAATTAATACCAGCACAATCCACGCACCGTCTGAAAACTTGGTCATCGCAAACACCACCATCACGATGCCGGTGGTCAGCGCGCCAAATCCGTTGATGATCATTTTGATGGGCCAGTTTTTCTCAAACTTGAGGGTGCTATCACCGTGTTTGGCCTCTTTACCCGGTTCGATATTTCCAACCCGCTTCCAGTGGATGGCCATGCCCACCTGAGAGATGGTAAACGATAAAAACACGCCGATGGCGTACAGCGGGATCAGGTTTGTCACACTGGCGCCGATCGCCACGATCAACAACGCAGCCACCACAGCCAGAGCAATCATACCGTTGGAGTAGACCAGTCGGTCGCCTTTATAGGCCATTTGCCGCGGGAGGAAACCATCCGCTGCGATGAGCGCGCCCAGGCGAGGAAAACCCGCGAAGGCTGTATTGGCAGCCATGATCAAAATGACGGTTGTTGCCGCAATAACCATATAGTAAAGGAGCCCGCGTGTTTCAAACACGGTCCGCCCGATTTGCGAGATCACCGTTTCTGTTTCAGAGGGAATAGCCTTGATCTGGAAAGCCAGGAAGGTGATACCCACCAACAGGCTGCCCAAAATGACAGCCATCCAGATTAGTGTAATTCCGGCGTTTTTACTGCGCGGTTCTTTAAAGGCTGTGATCCCGTTGGAAATGGCTTCCACACCTGTCACAGCTGAGGTTCCATTGGAGAAAGAACGCAATAAAAGGAAGAATGTGACCGGTTGGGCAATATCCATCAGTTCAATTGCCGGAGGATCAACCACGACACCCAGACCCCCGGTGAAGTATCGAATCATCCCGCCGATGATGAGAACGTACATGATGATAATGAAAAAATAGCTGGGGACTGCGATGATTTTCCCTGATTCCCGCACACCGCGCAGATTGAGCAACAATACCAGGAATACCATCACCACCGCGATCAGAACCCTGAATTCCAGTAAAGAAGGAAAGGCGGATACCAATTGCGCCACACCTGATGATATGGAGACCGATACAGTAAGAATGTAATCGGTCAGCAGAGAGGCGCCAGCGATCAGAGCCCATTTTTCACCAATGTTTTCACGCGCAACCACATAGGCCCCCCCACCGTTGGGATAAGCATGGATTACTTGCTCGTAGGAAACAATCAGGATGGTCAGCAATGCCACAATGGCGAATGAGACGGGGATGGAATAATGAAATGCAGAGACCCCCGCCAGTACGAGAATCACCAGTAGTTCCTGCGTGGCATATGCGGTGGAGGACAGCGCATCCGATGCGAATACAGCCAGCCCAATCAATTTGCCAATGGCTTCTTGCGGCGCATCAGCGGTGGGAAGAGGTTTCCCAATTAACCAGGTCCTCCAGGATCGTTTGGGCATGTCCTGGGGAGCGGTCGTGATCACAGTACCACTATTGCTATCTTTGATTTGCATTGATTCCCTCTAAGAGACAATCCATTTGTTGCCCTGATAATGTATTATAAGCAACAAAGCGATTGAGTATATATGATTTCCTCCTTTTTGAACAGGATTTTTCAGGCAGCACGCTGCCTCAACCCCGCTGAAACAGGGGCATTTAAGACACGACTCGATGAAAGGTGTAGAATATAGCACTGCATCGAACAGGGTGTACGAATGGAACCTTTATATGGATTAATGCGTTAATCCCTTGTATTGGCGTGATTAAAAAAAATTCATGGTATATATACCATGCGAGGTAGTTTGTTGAAAAAATTAATTTGGATTTTCCTCCTGTTACTTCTTCTGGGGGCAGTATCGGCAGCCTGTACCATACCAGGCTTTTCTTATTTCCTGGGGCATACCCCTCTGGGTCAACCCAACACAGATTTATATAGCGGAAGCACCGCAGGGATCGAAACTCCCACACCGTTTTTACCTATGGGCGCCATTGCCACCCCAACCACCACATCCGAAGCGCAAGGCACAAACACACCGCAAACCAGCCTTACACCCACCCAAACACCTACTCTTTCAATTCCCGATGATCAGGTAAACATCATGATTTTCGGAAATGACTACCGTCCGGCTATCGGCGGGCGTACCGATACCATGATTCTGGTATCGATCAACACCGATGACAAAGTGGTCAATGCCATTTCATTCCCGCGCGATTTATATGTAGAGATCCCCGGCCATGCCAAAGACCGATTGAATACGGCTTTCCCGTACGGCGGCTTTGAATTGTTCCAGCAGACCATGGAGATCAACTTCAACATCAAACCGGATTATTATGTGATGACGGATTTTACCGGTTTTGAGAATATCATCAACTCGCTGGGCGGGATTGATGTATACGTATCCTATCAATTGACCGACAGTTGCGATCTCCCGCAGGAACACAATGGTAAATGCACTGTGGGACCGGGCACGGTGAATATGGATGGCGCAACCGCTCTCTGGTACGTGCGCTCCCGCTACACCAGTAATGATTTCGATCGAAATCGCCGCCAACAGCAAGTGTTGATGGCAGTGCTGCGCAAGGTTCTGACCTGGGATGTGATCAGCAATGCCGGCGATCTTTATAACAGCTATCGCGGGGCAGTGAGAACGGATTTACCTGTCGAAGAATTCTTAAGACTCATTCCGGTATCCATTTACATGAACGAGGATGGCCATCTCAACCGTTATGCCATCGATTCGACTTATACATCCGATTACCGTACTTCAACCGGTGCAGCGGTATTGTTGCCGGATATGGAGAAAATCCAGGAATTACTACGCAAGGTCATTTT
>DAISXR010000034.1:0-7708 GCA_036825755.1 Anaerolineaceae bacterium | reverse complement strand
AATAACAAGTTATGCAATAACAGATTATTGACAATCCGAATCTTATCCGGTAAACTGAAGTTAGCTATACGAATTCTTTATCGTCAAAGGACCAATGATGTCTCCTGAAAACTCGCTTCCAGAAATTCACATATCTTCACATACTGCTTTTCAACCCGCAATTCTGGGTTGGGAAAAGTTTCTGAAAGATCAAGGTAAATCACCGTACACCATCAAAGCCTTCCTTGGAGATATATATCTGCTGGCTTCTTTCCTTGCGCCTGATAAAACCATCGGAGACGTCAGTACCAACGATCTGAACAACTTTCTCAACTGGCTTGAAAAAGGCCGTGGAGTTCCGTGCAGCCCTAAAAGCTACGCCCGTCGCATCACCTCCATCAAATCGTTCTTCCGTTGGCTGCAAAAATATGGCGCCACCACCCTGGACCCGGCCGAGAAGATCGTGCAGAAATCGGTCATCAGTCCCATCCCGGAAGTGTTGACCCCTGTCGAAGAAGCAGCTGTGCTCGAAGAGGCTCTAAAGTTACGAACCGCTCAAACCCCGGATGCCCGCCCATACACGCTGCTAAAGTTGCTGCTGGATACCGGCATCAAAAAAGGCGAATGTTTGGCGATCAACATCAACCATCTGGATCTGGATGCTCCTCAGGGACCGTTTTTGTTTGTGCGTTATACCAGCGCAGCCAGCCGCTACAAGGAACGGAAAGTGGCGCTTACCGATGAGTGGATCACTGCATGCAAAGAGTATCTGGAGCAGTACAAGCCTGCCGAGCAGCTTTTTCCCTGGTCGCCGCGCAGACTGGAGTACCTGCTCGAAGATCTCAGCAAGGCAGCCGGTCTCACCAAGCACCTTTCATTTGATATGTGCCGATGGACAAGCGTATTGAACGACTGGCGCAGCGGCACGGATCACGACAAAATACGCCAGAAACTGGGTATTTCCCGCATTCAATGGCGTGAAATCAGCGCAAAACTGCGTAAACTGGCTGGAGAAGCTTAACCTGATTTCTTCAATCGAAGTTGCAGGCAACTGGTGGTTTCAGCGGTGATCCGAAAGGCATGACCCATCCGGCACCCGGGTACCCACACCACCTGATCCCCGCAAACGATAACCGGATACCCTGCCCTTGCAAGGCGGGGTATTTTTTCATTGGTCAGCAGGTCTGAAATCTTTATCGATTTCCCATTCATGCCATATGGTTGGATCCGTTCACCCGACCGGTAACTTCGTACTACCACTGGTCCATCCAACCGGTCCGTGTCAATGCAGATCATATTTACGTCCGGTTGCACAACATTGCTCAGAGTATTCGACCAGGGCCTGGGCCGGCTGGCGCAGATCTTCCATCCATTCGCCATTTGAATCGATCCGCCGGGTTGTAAAACTGTCTCCTGATCGATACGCGGGTAGTCAGCCAACCATGCAGAGCCTACCGGGTGGTTGGCAGACTGCTCCACAAAACCACCGATTGATCCGATGTTCCCGATGATCACTTCATCGCGCGCTCTGATGATGGATACACCCTGCACCAACTGGATCTCTTTGCCGTGAGGGGTCTCTTTGAGAAACTCCACACCCCGTTCAACCACATCAAAACTAATCGCTTCATCATCCGCCACAAGCAGCCTGACGGACTTCAGCAAGATCAGCCTTTGTACTGCCGGTGACACTTCCATAAGTTTAGAGAGATGAAAAGCCAGGTATCCCTCTCCGTCGCGTTTCAGGCATTTTTGCCAGGCTTTCTCCAGCACGTTTCCGCTGATTTCCAATTCGTCCTGCACGGTCTGCGCGAGTCGTAAAATCGACTGCCGGATGCGGGGATTGTAATGCTCCTCCAGCATGGGCAGTAAATGGTTGCGGATTCGATTCCGAACATAGCGGGGATCAGTATTGGTTTCATCGATAAAGGGGTCAAGCTGCTGCTCATCGCAATAGGTCATGATCTCGGAGCGGGTTAAATCCAGGAGCGGTCTGACCAGCGGGATATGGTCGCTCCAGGCGTTGGGCAGTTGATGCATAGTCATTCCGGCCAGTCCTTTAACCCCCGTACCGCGCAGGATATGCATCAATACGGTCTCCACCTGATCATCGGCCGTGTGCGCTGTCAGTACAGCCGCGGCATGGTGTCCTTCAGCCTGCTGAAATAAAAACCGGTACCGCAGAATACGCGCAGCATCTTCGGTACTGAGATGTTCCGAAATGGCATAGCTCCTCACATCACCCTGCCCACAAATCAACGAATATCCCCACTTACCTACTTTGTCAGCCAGTAGATCGGCCTCCTCACTTGAGGATGGTCTTAGCAAATGGTCAAAATGCACAGGGAGTATGCAGTATTGAAGGGTATGCAGGGTATGCAGCAATGCCAAACTGTCAGGCCCACCAGAAACGGCCACTACCAGCAGGTCTTCCCGCCGGAGATGGCACTCAGCTTGCACCCTCGCATCAAGATGATTGAGATCCATTTCCAAATTATAACGCGGGGGTTGCGTAAATTCTGCGTAAATATTCTAAATTCAGGCTGCTGGACCCACCGGGATTGCTTGTCCCCCATTTCGGTTTATGCTAGACTGTCCTATAAGGTTGCTCCTGAAAATCGGGGGTTAATTTATCACGCGGCTAAGGTACATCGATGACCGATAAAATCCTTCTTGTTGACGACGATGTTGATACTGTTCGATTGGTATCCATGGTCTTGGAACGCCAGGGGTATGAGGTCGTTCCTGCATATGAAGGATTTAGCGCCCTGCGGCTGGCTTACACGGAACAGCCGGATTTAATCCTGTTGGATGTGATGATGCCGGGTCTGGATGGCTACCAGGTCACGCGTAAACTGCGCAGCAGCCCGGAATCAGCCAATATTCCCGTTTTGATGTTCAGCGCAAAAAATCAGGTGGATGACCGGGTAGCAGGATATGAATCAGGGATCGACGACTACCTCACCAAGCCCATCCATCCAGCCGAGTTGATGGCCAAGATCAAATCACTGGTATCCAGATCCAAAATCATGGGTTCCAGTTTTGGAGAAAAAGGCTATACCGTCGGCGTCCTGGGGGTCAAAGGCGGAATCGGCGTATCCAATTTTGTGCTAAATCTCGCCATCAGCTACCGGCAGCAATGCAAAAAAGAGGTCATTGCGGTGGAGCTTCGCCCGGGGCATGGGAGTTGGCTGACTCATCTCAATATGAAACAATCTGACGGCATCAGCCGCCTGCTGAAGCTGCGCCCGGATGGAATCACTACTGCAATTGTGAATGAACAACTGCAGCCGGTTTTCCCCGGTATCCATTTGCTTACCTCCAGCCGTCAACCGGAAGACATGCGGCTGCTGTCATCCACCAAGCAGATGCAGAAAATTGTCCGGTTGCTGCCGTTACTGGCATCCACGGTGATGCTCGATATGGGCGCCGGTGATCTGTTGAACCTGCCCGAGATGGCATCTTCGTGCGATGAGTTGTACATTCTGATGAATTCCTTCCCATCCAGTATTCTGCGAGCGCAGAAATACATGAATGAGTTTTCAATATTTGGGTTTGGTAACACCAAACCGCTCAATCTCATTTTTATGAAGCCCTCCCACAATGGCATCCCGGTATCGGTCCACGAAATTGAGGATTTCCTGAAACGGCCTGTCACCGCGGTGCTGCCGTTTTCGCCCGAGGTTGCCTTCCAGGCGGAAACGCAATCCAAACCGCTTGTCTCCATTGATACCAACAGTGATATCAGCCAGCGATATGCTGAACTGGCCAAGCGATTGATCCGTTCTATCCAAAACCGCCAGGCGGTTTAGCGCCCGACAGTCAATCCCATTTTTCTTTGTATCGTAATTAAGATGGTGTTCAGAAAACGGGGCGATACGCTACCGGCTTCCCCGTCTGCCGAACTGCCGTTCCAGCAGATCGACGGAGAGATGGATCATGGTCGGGCGTCCATGCGGACAGGTGCGCGGTGAAACGCACGTCTCCAGATCATGGATCAAGCGGGTTTGCTCTTCAACCGATAGAATCTGCCCCCCTTTCACCGCGCTGCGTTTGCAAATACGCGCGATGATGCGTTTCTCGCGTTCATTGGCTAGCGGGGTTTCATCCTCTTCGAACTCCTCCACCAGGCTGCGCAGCGCCGCGGCAGGATCCGCACCGGATATGAAGGCGGGGATGGATCGAACCCGGAAGGTCTGCGGGCCAAAGCTTTCCACCACAAATCCAAGCTGTGAGAGCACATCCAGGCTGCCCTCCAGCAGCCGGGCACGGTCCGGTGTGAGTTGCACCGTCACCGGATCAAGCAATGCCTGCGAAAGCACCTCGGATGCAGACTGGCGGGTAAATTTCTCGTATAACACACGCTCATGCGCGGCATGTTGGTCGATTAAATACAACCCATCCGGGCCTTCTGCAACAATATAGGTCGCGCCGACCTGCCCAATCAGGCGCAGAAGCGGGATTTGTGAGGATGGCAGCGAAACCTGGCTGGGGATGGATACCGGAGGGAGATCCACCTGTACATCGCCAGAATCTTCTACCTCCGGAATAAAAACCGGCGGATCATACCGCATTTCCTGGCTTTGCGAGCCAGGGTTGGGATGCCAAAGCCGATTGGGGAGCTGCGGTACCGGTGAATAGGCCAGCAAGGCGCGCCTCACCGCCCGCTGCACACGCGAGAAGATGGCTCCCGAATCTTCAAAACGCACCTCCGCTTTGGTGGGGTGAACGTTCACATCCACCATTTCAGGGGGCATGGTAATCATCAAAACCGCGATCGGATAGCGCCCCACCATCAGATAAGTCTGGTAGGCATGCAGCAACGCGCTGCTCAAGGCATTATCCTGAATCCAGCGTCCGTTGACAAAAAAGGTGATCTCCTTGCGGTTGGAGCGCGTCAGCGATATGGGGCTGGTATAACCCTCCACCTTGAAATCGCCCTCGTCCAGGCTGACTTCGATCATCTGTTTGGCCAGGTCAACTCCATACAGACTGGCCATGGTCTCACGCCGGTCACCGGAGCCGTGTGTTTGCAGCATGGTCTTTCCGTCATGTTGGAGCTGAAAACGCACCCGGTGGTAAGCGAAGGCGTAGCGAGACACAAATTCGTCAATCCGCTGGCGTTCGGTGGGATCCGTTTTCAGAAATTTCAACCGCGCCGGCACATTGTAGAAAAGATCGTGCACCGTGACAGTGGTACCCACCGGCAAACCCGCGTGGGCGATTTCAGTGATATGCCCGCCTTCCACCACCAGCCTGCCGCCGGTCTGCGCATCGGCAGTTCGGCTCAGCAGGGTAAGATGCGAGACGGATCCAATGGAAGCCAGCGCTTCGCCGCGGAAGCCCAGCGTGCGTACATTTTGCAAATCATTGGCGGTATGCAGCTTACTGGTGGCATGCCGGGCCACAGCCAGTTCGATCTGGTCGTACGCGATGCCCGCGCCGTCATCCAGTACCTCAATCAGTTTTTTACCGGCCTTCTCCAACCGGATGATGATCTGCCTGGCTCCGGCGTCCAGCGCGTTTTCAAGTAGTTCTTTTACGGCTGAGGCCGGGCGCTCAACCACCTCGCCGGCGGCGATTTGGGAGGCGACTTCATCAGGCAGGATTTGTATCGGCATATTTTCCTCGGAGAGCGGTCAATGATGGTATTATACCAATCAGACATCATCCGGTATTGAGAATACAGGTATATTCCATGCAGATCAACCTTTATGCAAGCTTTCGAGAACACGCCGGGGTCAAACGGTTTGACCTTCCGGTTTCAGCCGGCATCACCGTGCAGGACGCCATTCAAAGCATTATTCACCTTTACCCCGCCCTTGAAAATGCATGGTTGGATTCAAACGGTGAACTGCATGCGCATGTGCTGATCAGCCTGAATCAGGTGGATGTATTCGCCCTCCCGGATGGCTTGCAGACAATTGTTCAGGATACCGATACTCTGGATTTCTTCCCCCCAATCCATGGCGGATGAGTAAAGCTTCATAATAATTGGCTATACGCAAACAAGTTGCATGATCCCAAAAGCTGTGTATAATAACCGCACGGCAAAGAATGCCAAATAACAAAATATTGACTCCCAGGCCGGTCGGATGATCGCTGAAAACGGTGCTCTGGAAACAGAGCACAGGGTTTAGAGGAAAGTCCGCACTCCACAGAGCAGGATGCCGGGTAACACCCGGGGCGGGGAAGACGCATTGCGTCGAACCTGCGGGAACAGGGCCACAGAAAGATACCACCTGAGCCATTTTGGTTCAGGCAAGGGTGAAATGGCGGTGTAAGAGACCACCGGCGACGGCAGTAATGCCGCGGCCAGGTAACCCCCTTCCGGAGCAAGGCCAAGCAGGAACAATCTCTGATTCGTCAGAGGGGAAGCGGCTCGTTTCCTGATGAGTTCCGGGTAGGCTGCAAGAGCGTGCCGGTAACGGTACGCCCAGAGAGATGGTCATCGCGGCGGTTTCGGCCGTCGTACAGAATGCGGCTTATAGACCGGCCTGGGAACAATAATTCAGTAGTACGTTCATATACCGTCTGGCAGACGGGTCTCCAGATCAGCCACTTCATATGCGCAGCCCAGCAGGGCTGCTTTTGGATTCAGGATCACAGAGATCGGAATCTGGTCGAGCAGATCCTCAAATCGGCCTTTTTGCCGGTAGCCGTGAAAAAATACCTCGCGCTTCAGCAGGGGTAAAATTCGCGGCGGGATCCCCCCACCCAAAAACACGCCCCCGGTTGCCATCAACTTGAGCGCGATATTTCCAACCTCGGCTCCCAGGATCTCCACAAAGGTGTTCATGATGGCGCGATACAGCTCAGGGCCGTCTTTCTCAAGTGCAGCATTCACAATCAACGGGGTTGGATCCGCGCTTTGGGCAATCGCCTCACCCAACGCAGGGGGTTCTGGCGCATACCCGGTAGATTTGAAGAACTGGTATAAGTTGGCGATGCCAATGCCGGAACACACGCGCTCATAACTTACATGTCCATAGCGTTCTTGCATAAATTGCAGCAAACCCCACTGCAGAGCGGAGGTGGGAGCAAAATCAACATGACCACCCTCTGACGAATAGCCGTGATAACGCCTTCCATCCCAGGTGAGGTAAGCTTCACCCAAACCGGTTCCGGGAGCCACTACCCCGATTGATCCACCCGGCGCGGGGATGCCTTTGTTCAATTTTTTCACCTCGGTATCCAGCAGGTGCGGAATGGCCAGTGCCGTGGCCATCAGATCATTGATGATGCGAACGCGCTCAATGTTAAACAGTTCTTTCAGCCGCGTCTCACGCATCCGCCAGGGCAGATTGGTGAACTCTACCTCCCCATTCACCACCGGGCCGGCAACGCACAGGCAGATCGCATTGGCCTGAATGCTGTGCTCGCGAATAAAGGTTGAAAGCAATTCTTCCAGACTGCTCCAGGCCGCGTTTTGATACGTTGCCTGGATCTGCCAGTCTCGCGGATCTTCAGCGGAAGGAAATACTGCCAGATTGGTTTTTGTTGCACCAACATCACCGATCAAAAACATGATCACACTCCATGCGGATGAAAATTAGCTGCCCGTCAATTCATTGTATACCAGAGGACAGAGCCAGCGCAACAACCAGATTGGTTCTCACCTGGCGGGGAGATTTCCTTGACGGTGGCACAAACATACTATATAATGTAACGATTGATGCGGGGTAGAGCAGTGGTAGCTCGTCGGGCTCATAACCCGGAGGTCAGTGGT
>DAISXR010000033.1:9574-32702 GCA_036825755.1 Anaerolineaceae bacterium | reverse complement strand
GAATGTTAAATCCCAGCATGTTTTGGAGCGTTGCGGATATCAGTTTGTGGATATACGTTCACTTTTAGTACATGCAACAAATGAACGTTACAATTTTAAATATTACAGATATTATTCAACGCTTCCTGCTTGCGCAGAATGATTCTCCTGATGAACTGCGACTTATATCAATGTGGTCAGCATGTGCCATATCATCCGTAAAACAGGTCTTCGCCTGTCTTATATTTTTTTAACAGCCGGAAGGTAATAAACTCTCTTGCCTTTACGTTCCATCAAATAATAGAACCGTGCCTCTGCAGTTAATTCAAACTGACGAGCCCAAACCAATAGTATTTCAGCAAATTTCTTGCTAAAATAAGTAACAAATCACCTGATACGGGTGACTTTCTTCCTCCTGCCATTCACCAACGCTTCATCTCAATTTTTATCCAATCAGGTTTCTGCTTCAGCGGTTTGCAGGGTGAACAGCCATTCAGGCAATGGATAGAATGATTGAATTCTTCCCACCAAACAAACCAGATCAGTTTTCCGTTCGTTACCATATCCATCCACAACGCAGGAAAAATCCTTTCACAGGAGGGTCACATGGACCGTTACATTTCTCTTTTTCTCCGTATCGCAAACGCAAACCCGGCCAGCATCTGCCAGATTGCCCTGGTCACCTTCGAAAACGGAACCATCGTCGAAGAATGGACAACCAATATTGACCCCGAAATGAGCTTTTTGCCCCTGGCCATCAAGGTGCACTCGATCACCCCAGACAAGGTGCGCGGCTTCCCAAATTTCAAAACCCTTTATCCTGAGATCCAGAAGAGGATCGAATCACAGATCGTCGCCACCTACAACCCGTTTGATCATTTCCGCCTGAAAAGTGTCTGTGAAAAATATCACCTGCGTACGTTTGAATATTCTCACCTGGATGCCTCTAAAGTCATTCGCTCCGTCTTTGCGAAGAAAACGGACGCAGAAACCATCGCCCCTGAAATTTCAGAGTATATGGATCTGCCGCTGAAGAAACTGGACAGTCTGGAGGTAGCCCGTACCATTGGTCAGATACTTCAAAAAGCGAGCCAGATATCCGGCAAACCGGTGAACGAGTGGATTAATAGCTCCGAATTCAAGAGTGATCCGTCTCGCCCGCTGAAAGGACGAAATTTCTATGTGAGAACCGAGAACCGCGACGGACGTCTTTTCGGGCAAACGGTCACTTTCGCCGGCGATTATGCGATCCCGCGTCACATGCTTGCGGCTCTGGCCTCACAGCGCGGTTGTAATATCGCCCCGTATGTCGATCCACACTGCACCCTGCTGGTAGTGGGATACATTGACAAAGGCAACCCGTCCTATTTCGACGATGAAATCCAGGTGAGTAAGGCCAAGAAACTCGCTCGTTCAAAACATGCCATTCGTATTTTGACGGAACAGGAGTTTTTTGATCTGCTGGAACCCGCGGAACGGGATGCGCAGCCATAAACAATCCACCGGCCAGATTCTGAACCCATCCGGTATGGCCGTTACAAAAATACATACCTTATGCCGTAAGCCTGCCTGATTATCAACCAGCGTATTGAGCAATTGATTACCAAAATCGCCCTCGCCGTCAAGGTGAGGGCTGTTCACTTCAGCCAATTCTTGAAGTGAAAGTTTGTAATATGATTTCGGCTGAACAGATTCTCTTTTTTGATATAATCATCTTTGGTTAAATCCACTCCGGGAAACAGGCACACATGTTGTATCGCATTGTTTGCATCAGCGATACCTTAATTCTATTTTCGGCTATACTTTCCGCTTACACGAATAACTTTCGTGTAAGCGTCTGTTCCAGCTTTGAATCAGTCAATCCGCCGGCCAATCAGGTCAGAAATCAATGCAGTTTGAGCGATCAAGAAAAGCTTGATACAACGAGGAAATCAATCCATGGATCATAAAAAAGCTGTAGAAGAAGCCTTTGCCGATCTGGCTCCGCGCTATGAAAAGGTGGTTGATTCAGAGCTTCGTCTGATTTGGGGTTGGACGTATAAAGAATTTGTGGATCAACTGCTCGAGATGACCCACATCGATGAGCAGGACACCATTTTAGACATCGCCACGGGAACGGGTGTAATCCCTCTGCGATTAAGCGGTTTATACCCTAACGGTGCTCGTTTTGTGGGGCTGGATATCACCCCGGTAATGCTCCAGCATGCCAGCCGAAATATTCTGGATCATCAACAACAGCAAAAAATTCGTCTGGTCTGCGCATCGGCCATGAATATTCCTTTGCAGAGTGATTGCTTCAACCAAATTACATGTGGTTTGGCCACACATCACATGAATGTGCCCCAGTTGATCGCTGAAATGTACCGGGTGCTCAAACCGGGCGGACGCATCACCATTGCCGATGTAGGGGCAGCCCCCATCTGGCGTTTTGCTCCCTTTAAACTTTTCTTACATCTGGTCGCATTCTCATACTTTTTACCCAAAGAAGGCTGGGCACGCGCCTGGGCTGAATCAAAAGCAATATCCAATATGTATACCATGCAGGAGTGGGAAACTGCTCTTCAACAAGCCGGTTTTGCAGGTATTCGGGTTAAAGAGATGAAATCGAAGCATTTTTGGGCACCTTCGCCCATTGCTCTGAATGCCTGCAAATCATCTGCCGCGGAAGGGACATTGTGTGATCACGCCAACTAGCCTTCCAAACGTTGAACTGAAAAAGGAGATCTGGAACAGGTACTGCGGTTTTCTGGATCTGAGCCTGGCAGAGTATATGAATGTTCAAAAAACATGCCTGATGCAGCAGATACAGCACCTGGGGAACAGCAAGATCGGCAAAATGCTGTTTGGAAATACCATTCCGCGCAGCGTAGAAGAGTTCCGCCGGAATGTGCCGCTTACCAATTATGAGGTGTACGCTCCGTACCTGCTTGAGAAACGTGAAGATGTGCTTCCACCCGGCGAATATGTGTGGGCGTATACATCCGGGCGTACATCGCTCAGCGGGCATAAATGGGTGCCCCTGTCACGCAGCACGTACGAATATCTGGGCAATGCGGTCACCGGCGGTATGGTTCTGGCTTCCAGCCGCTTCCGCGGGGATGTGAATCTGGCCAAACACGACAAGATTCTGTTCACCACCGCTCCCAAACCGTTTATTTCAGGCTATCTCAGTTTTTCGGCTGCCGAGCAAACCGATATTCAATTCCTCCCGTCCCTTGAAGAAGGCGAGAAGATGACCTTTGAGGAACGCATCAACACCGGTTTTGAGATGGCTACGGAACTGGGCCTCGATTATTTCTTTGGCCTGTCCAGTGTGCTCGCAAAAATCGGCGAGATGTACGAGAAGGGCAAAAAATCCTCCAAACTGTCCAAAAAATATCTCAAGCCCAGAATCCTGACACGCCTGGTGAAGGGCCTGATCAAAGCCAAACTGGAAAACCGGAATGTTTTGCCCAGAGATATCTGGAACGTCAAAGGGATCATCACCACCGGCACCGATACGCGTGTTTATCGCGAGAAGGTTGAGCGTTATTGGGGCAAAAAACCTCTGGAGGGTCATATTTGCACCGAGGGCGGCGCCATGGCCACCATGGCCTGGACCTTTTACGGGCTCAATTTTTACCCCGACAGCAACTTCCTGGAATTTATTCCCTACGAAGAATATTTGAAGAATAAGCTGGATCGTAATTATCAACCGCGGACGTTGCTGGCTGATGAGGTTCGGCAGGGATTATATGAACTTGTCTTTACCAATCTGAGAGGCGGTGTGTTTACCCGCTACCGGATTGGCGATTTATTTGAAGTGATTGACCTGAGTGACCGTGAGGGGGGGATTCAATTGCCCCAGTTCCGCCTGTACTCGCGTACTGACGATATCATCGATATTGGTGCTATTGCGCGCATCACCGAAGCACAGATTGCTCAATCGCTTGAATATACCCGGCTACCCTATGTGGATTGGGTAGCCCGAAAAGAAGAAAATGAAGAAGAAGTCTTTCTGCACATTTATCTTGAGTTGAAAAACAATGATGGTGTCTCTGAACAGGATCTGTGCGCCATTCTACGCGAAGCGTTAATCAAAAACGTACCTGAATTCCCCGATCTGGAAGAACTGTTGGGCTGTGAACATTTACGAATTACCGAACTGGTTCCGGGATCTTATGCGTATTACAAAGATTTTCAATTAAAAGTTGGCGCAGATCTTGCTCACTTAAAACCGCCACACATACAACCTTCCGACGCGATCATGAACGTTTTATTGGAAAAAACGCGTAGAAAGTGACACTTAATGTCATTGGGTATTCGGACCCTGATACCTCTTTTTGCCATCTTTTTATACGCAGCGCTCCTTGCCATCGTAATTCTCAATAAACCACAGACAAGAGAAAAGATGGCTTTCAGGTATTACCTGATCGTCATGCTTTTCTGGTCAGTAACTGCGCTTTTTGTGGTGCTCGGCGCTCAAAACCAGACCACCTGGTTCCGTTTGATGACGGTGAGCATGCTCGCTGTTCCCATCACGGTGTTTTATTTCGTCCAGGTCACGCTTTCCAAACCACGCAAATGGGCAATTTGGGTTTACCTGCTGCTCACATTTTCAATGCCCATCACACTTTTTTCTCCCTGGGTGGTCAAATGGGCCACAGTGGATACTGCCGGCATTCATTATGAGTTCAATACGGTAGGTATAGGCCTTATCGGTATCACGGCTTACATCATCTATACCCTCAACATGACCGAATTACTCAGGGCGTACCGTCAGAGCGATGACCCCACTCAGCGCACCCGTCTGCAATACCTGATGGTTGGCCTGGGTATCATCGTCCTGTTCTCTCTGATCAACTTTACTCCCCTGGGCAAATATCCCATCGATGTTGCCGGAAATGTGCTGGCGGCTTTGGTACTCACCTACGCCGTCCTGCGGCATAAATTGCTGGATATTGATGTCGTCATTCGTAAAAGCCTCACCTATTTCATCCCAACGACCATTATCGGCGCAACATACTTTTTCATCATCACGCTGGTCATTCGGGTCTTCGCCAGTTTCCAGGGCGCTGAGATCCTGATCACCTCCATGGTAGTGGCCATCCTTTCGGCCATCATCGTTCAACCCATCCGCGATAGAGCCCAGGCATGGATTGACAAGCTGTTTTTCCGCGAGAAATATGATTCCAGCCTGATGCTCCAACGCATCAGCCGGTCAGCCGCCTCCTTCCTGGAAATCAATATGCTGGCAAATATGATTCTGGACGAAATTGTGTCCACCCTGCACATCGACAAAGCGGCCTTCTTCCTGAAGGAAAATCCTTTCCAGGATTATCGTCTCATCACCCAGCGTAATCTGGGCACCAATACCAACATCCGCCTGAAACCGGATCATCCGCTGGTCACCAGGTTGAATATCACCAACCAGGTCATCACCCGCCGCGATATCCGCCTGCTGCCTGAGGTGTTTGGCAGCATGGAAATGGAGAATGACGGGGTCAAAAACCTGAATGCCGAGCTGTACATTCCCCTCAAAGTGCAGGGAAATTTGATCGGATTTCTGACTGTAGGCGAGAAGAAATCGGAACAACCTTATTCACAGGATGACCAGGCCACGGTGATTGCACTGGCCAACCAGACCGCTATCGCTATTGAGAACGCCCGCCTCTACAAGGTAGAGCAAACCCGCCGCAAGGAGATGGATGCGCTGTACACGCTCTCGCGTGAACTGGTTGCCACCGACGACATGGCCACTGTTTTGAATAAGGTGGTAGAACACGTACTGGATAGCATCCATGTGACCTTTGCGCGCATCCTGATGCGCGAAGATGACTGGTCGTATACCTGCCGCGCCATTCAACCGGTGGCAGGGCTTGATTATGATTTACGGCTGGGCAAAAAAGACCCCGGTATTCTGTATCCCTATTACGAGAAGGTGCTTCACAGCAAAACACCGGTGGTTCTGGAGGCTCATAAATCCAATCTGACCGCCGAGGAAAGCGAAGCCCTGTATCTGGAACACGTCCACAGCCTGTGTATTTACCCGCTGGGTATCGGCGAAACGCCGATCGGCATCCTGGTGCTGGGTGAACGGCGGCATGCCAACCGCGAGCCCTTCGATGCCGACAAGCTGCGCCTGGCGTCTTCCATTGCAGATCAGGCTTCCAGCGCCATTCAACGCGCCCGGCTGCATGACCAATTGGAAGAATCCTTCTTCCAAACGGTGATTGCTCTGGCAAATGCCATCGATGTGCGTGACAGCTACACCAGCGATCACAGCGCCCGTTTGGTGCTGCTGGCCACCCTCACCGCCCGGCGGTTGGGCTGTTCAGCCGATGAAATTAAGGCCATCAACTGGGCTATGCGGCTGCATGATATTGGAAAGATCGGCATCCCTGACGAGGTTTTGCGCAAACCTGGCAAACTGAATGATGAAGAATGGGAACTGATTAAAAAACATCCCGAAATTGGAGCCAACATTCTGGCGCCCGTAAAACGGTTGGAAAATGTGGCCCCAATTGTCCGCGCCCACCATGAACGGTTTGACGGCACAGGCTATCCGAGCCAACTGAAAGGTAGTGAAATCCCATTGGGCGCCAGGATCCTCAGCCTGGCCGATTCCTACGGCGCCATTACGGATGACCGTGTGTACCGGAAAGCCCGAACGCATGACGAGGCCGTTGTGGAGATCAGGCGCTGTGTCGGATCGCAATTCGATCCAATGGTAGCCGATGTGTTTCTGGAGGTCGTCGAGCAGGCATCGAAGGGTATGGTTGAAGAGCTGCCGGATCAAATGCGCGTGGAAAGCAGATCACTGCCAGGCTAACCTCTGGTTAGCACATAGCCCGGAATAATTGATGGCCCTATGGGCAGACCGGGCTCTCCTCAGACGATGATACGAAAAGTACAACGCTGACAGCCTGCTGCCAGCGTTTCTTTTCGCTGCAATTCAATCCCCATGGACTCAAAAGTGATATAGTCCACCGCGCAGAGGTACGGTGCCAGTTCCAACGCGTTCTGCTGGTCAAGATACTTCAGAATTCCGCACTCCAGCATATCAATCCCGTAATTAAACGATTGGCCGTCTCCCTCGACAAACTCATACACCCAATCCAGCGGATACTTGCGCTTTTTGGAGATGAGCGAGCCCCTGCGGATACGCGGATAAGCCAGTTTGGAATTACTCAACCGGCCGTAGAGATGCAGAAAAAACCTGGGGTAACGAGCGATCACCATCATCATACCCCGATAGATTAATTCGCCTGCTGTTTCCAGTGTACCACCCCGGGTTTTGACCAGCCGGTATAGCGCCAGCGCCATGCCTGTCTGCTGCAAATACGGATTGTAAATATTTTTCCGTCCCCCGATATCCGGGATAGTGGGTAGTACCTGCTCATTAAAAAGATGTACTACGTCCTGGCGAAATTGCAGAGCTTCATCCCAGCCAAATTTCTCTTCCAGCAGCGGCTGCATGGTTTTTAACATCCCCTCAAATTGACGTGATAATTTTGAGGTGCGAAGGTGATGTATAGAGTCGCTTGATATGACTGTCATCCGATCTTCCCCGCCTTTCCTTCGTACTCTGTATGACAGACTGAACGACGATTAAACAACCTGAGTCTAAAACGATGTATCGATCCAAATGCGCCGTGCGTGGCATGATCATTTATCAATGTACCCTGGCGACATGCTTTGCACAGGAGTCGACTGTTTTTACATGATTGCCTGATGGATAGAGGTTACAAGAATAGAGCCAGAGTCCGGTAGACAAGTTCATGAATCCTTCGACCTGAGTGGATTAAACAAAACATCCCGGATTTCTCCGGGATGTTGGTAAGCCATTGGATTTCAGTACGAACGCCCGTTTACCGGTTCGAGCCCGGGAATGGTCATTTTCTTCTCAATCTGATTCAAAATGATGGTCAGCAGGGCAATCACAACCAGATAAAAGATACCTACTGTGAGATAACTTTCAAATGGATTGTAATAACGGGCGATCAATTCCTTGGCAATATACATCAATTCCGGCACCGCAATGAGATACACAATGGAGGTGAGTTTGATCATCGAAATCACCTCGTTTGACCAGGCTGGCAGGGCGTATCGAAAAGCCTGGGGGATAATCACATGCCAGATGGCCTGAAGCGGGGTCATCCCCAGCGAACGGGCTGCCATCATCTGCCCGCTGCTGATGGCCTGGATAGCGCCTCGAAAGTATTCAGCCTGGTACGCACCACTGTTCAATCCCAGGGCAATGTACGCGGCTGTGAACGCCGAAAATGTAATCCCGAACTGAGGCAGACCATAATAGACGATAAATAACTGCACCAGAATGGGTGTACCCCGGAAGACCTCGAGGTAAAACGTGACCGCTGCTTTCAGCCAGCGCGGGCCGTAAACACGCGCAAGCGCAGCCGGGAAGCCGATGATCAGGCCAATCACCAGGCAGACACCCGCCACCTTCAGGGTGATCAGCAGACCCCCGAACAATCCCGGTAAAGCTGTACTCAAATACTCAAAATAACTCATCCATCACCTGACTATCTGCTTCTACCCATGATTAATGAAGCTGGCTGATTTTGCCAAGGAATTGTTTGGTGCGAGGCAGGCGCGGATTTTCGAGCATGACGGCCGGTGTGCCGTCTTCCACGATGACGCCCTTTTCCATAAACACAATCCGATCAGAAACATCACGGGCAAAACCAATTTCATGCGTCACACACAACATGGTCATACCGCTTTCGGCCAGGTTTTTCATCACCATGAGCACCTCTCCAATCAGTTCAGGGTCCAGCGCCGAGGTGGGTTCATCAAACAGCATGATGATCGGGTCCATCGCCAGCGAACGGGCGATGGCAACCCGTTGTTTTTGCCCGCCGGAAAGCTGACCCGGATAGCTGTGGTACTTCTCTGAGAGGCCTACCCGATCCAGTTCCTTCATGGCCCGCACGCGAGCCTCTTCTTTTGGCATATGCAGTACTTTGGTGAGCCCCAGCATGACATTATCCAGCGCACTCAGGTGGGTGAACAGGTTGAAATCCTGAAACACCATCCCGATGTGCCGGCGTGCTTTGTCAATATCCACTTTTGGATCAGTGATCTCAACATCATTCACCCAGATTCGTCCCTGATCCGGCACCGTTAACAGGTTGATGCAGCGCAGTAGTGTACTTTTACCGGTTCCGCTGGGTCCAACAAACACAACCACTTCCCCTTCGGTCACCTCTAAAGAGATGCCCTTCAACACCTCTTCGGAGCCGTAGGCTTTGTGAACATTCTCAATTTTTACAATGGTTTTCGCCACGATAACCCTTTTCTACCGGTCAGGCCGGGATCCGAACCCGTCTCTCAAGTGCATCCAGACCCCGGTTGGTCAGGAAGGTTAAGATGAAATAGATGACCGCCACAGTGATGTAGGCCAGAAACGGCTGGTGAGTACGCGCGCTGTAATACTGCGCCTGACGTAAGATCTCGGGCACGCCCAGGATATACACCAGCGAGGAATCTTTGATCAGCATAGCCGCTTCATTCGACCAGGGGGGAATGGCATGCCGGAATGCCTGCGGAACGATGATGTACCAGATGGATTTGACACGGCTCATCCCCATGGCACGAGCTGCCATCATTTGCCCCGGTGGGACGGCTTGAATTGCCCCACGGATAATCTCAGCCTGATAGGCGCTGCTGATAATTGCGAGCGCCAGCGAACCGGCCATCAATGCCGACATAGGAATAATGGCCGCAATCACAAAATAGATAATGAACAACAACAGCACCTGCGGCATTGCCCGGATTACGGTGAGATACCAGGTGATAATTCTGGATAACGTTTTTCCCCCGTATACCCGCAAAATTGCCAGCAGCGAGCCGAATAACAACCCAAAGGTAAGCGCAATGGCCGTGACGCCCAGCGTCACTTCCAAACCGCGCAAAATATAGATAACCAGATCGCGGATTACATCCACTACATACTCGCTTTACTCAAAATCCACATAACCAATAACTATATGGAGGATACCCTGCTTATGTAACAGACAACAGAATACCCTCCTGTCCGTCTCTCACAAAGTGACTAAATCCACAACGGTTTATCCCACAACCTTAACTGTTGGCCGATGCCCATCTCTTTGGCTTTCAGGTAGATGCGGTTGGCCATGGTGATATCCAGACAACCCATCCCCAAATTGGCGAACAGGATTCGCTGCTCGGGGCTGGTGCGTCCGGCTTTTTTGCCGATGATGATATCGCCCAGGTTGACCGGACGATCGTCGCTCATCTGACCATCCTTCACCATACGGGTGGGTGGGAAGAAACTCCAGGTTTTCAGGGTATCCCAGTTATCCACCACCAGCAGATCGGTGTTGAGGAAAGCTTTGTCTTCAGCCTCGTAGGGGGTCATGTGAGCGTAATAGCTGCCTTCGGGGATCCATTCGTCCTTCACCAGGTTGTGTTTGGCGGTGGTTTCAGACGTGACAATGTCTGCCCCATCAAACGCTTCCTGAACGCTGCCGGCTTCTACCACGCGAACGTAATCCTTGAACTCGAGCATCAGGTCTTGAATACGTTGCTTGTTCAGGTCGAACAGGCGAATTTCTTCCAGAGAAGGCATGGCGGTCTTCAAAGCCATAATCATGGTGCGGCCAATCACACCGGCGCCGATGCAACCGGCAATTTTTGAGTCCGGCCGGGCCAGATATTTGGCGCCCACACCGGCTACAGCTGATGTGCGCATGGCGGTAATCAGGCCACCTTCCATGATAGCGTGCGGGATGGCATGTTCCAGATCGTGCAGCAGGACGATATCGATGCCCATGGGCATGTCGCCGCGTTTGGCATTGTCCATCGATTCGGCGGCCCACTTGTGCCCAACACGGTTCACCTCACCGCCCACATACACCGGCATGGAAACTGTCAGGTAGTATTCTTCCTGCCCGGTCACGGGGTCTGAGAAATGCATCAGCGGTTTGTGGGGTTGATCCACCTGACCGCTGGCGAACAGTTTATAGGTTAACTCAACATCATCTTCAGCGGCTTTCATATCTAAAGCGCCGGCTGCAATGACGTCTTCCTGTTTCAAAAAGAGAAAAGTCGGATCATAATATTCCATCTATGATGTCTCCTGCGTCTGTTGATTAACTGACGGAGATGGAGGTTCCCCCATCTCCGTATCGTTTATTCTATTGCGAGCGTTTCCGCCTACTCTACACCATACTCAGCCAGCAGGTTGGCGACAAATCCCTCGTCAATCATCGCCTGGATATGTTTGTCCAGTTCCGCCTTGAGTTCGTCTTCGCCTTTCATGATGGCGATAGACTGACCCTCGGTTTCCATCACGCCGCGCCATACTTCCTTGAACCCGTAAGCCGGATCCGCGACGAACTGCTTACCCGGTTCCAGATCCATGATGGCGATGTCAATTCTGCCGGCCTGCAGATCCAGGGCAACCTGTTCATTGCGTTCGTACAGCAGAACGTTATCGGCTGACATCAAGCCCGGATTAATCAGGTTGTTTTCAACCTAGTAGTACATGATGGTGCCGGACTGGGTACCAATCTTGTAGTTGGCTGCTTCCAACGGATCAGTGAAGGAGATATCGGAATCCGCTCTCACCAGCATAACGTTGGGACCGGTGTAGTAAGCCATCGAGAAATCCACCTGCTCGCGCCGTTCAGTCGTTGAGGCCATGGCAGCGATCGCGGCATCGATATTTCCGGTTTGTACAGCGGCAACCAGGGTATCAAAACCCAGGTCCTGGAATTCTACTTCCACGCCCATCCGTTTACCGATCTCGCGCATGATTTCCATGTCGATCCCGACGAATTCATCTTTCTCATTCTTGAATTCCCAGGGCTCGTAATCAGCCGAGGTACCGACCACGATTTTTCCGGCCTGTTGAATAGCCTCAAGGCGGTTGGCGGGAGCCTGTTTGGCGCAGCCGGACAGCAGCAATACGGCAACCATCAAAATGGTTACGACGATCCATTGCTTTTTCATTTTTCTCTCCTGTTTTGTCATCTCACAAAAATCTATCGATTATTCATTTGCGGCCTGGATTTCATTCAGGTTTTCTTCCATGATGGATAATGCTTCATCCACCTGTTCATTCGTTAATGTGATGGGCGGCATAAAGCGAGCAACCTGACCGTTTAAACCGGCCATATATCCCAGCAGACCGCGTTTCAAACAACCTTCCAAAAAGGCTGTGCAGGCCTGCCCGTTGGGGGTTTTCCCCTGCCCGGGTTTGATAAACTCCAGGGCCAGCATTAAACCTAATCCGCGGGCTTCTCCGATAAAGGCATACCGTTGGGCAAACTCCTGGAACCGGCTCAGCATCTTTTGACCCATCGTTCTGCAATTTTCCAGCAGATTTTCCTCTTTGATCACTTCCTGCACTGCCAGGGCGGCTGCGCAGGCTACCGGGTTGCCCCCAAAAGTAGTCCCATGCGAACCGGCCAGCCATTGTGACATTAATTTACGGCTGGAAACCGTGGCGCTCATTGGGAAACCGTTGGCAATGCCTTTGGCGATGGCCATGATATCCGGCCGTACGCCAAAAACCTGGCTTGCAAACATCTGCCCGGTGCGGCCAAAACCGGTTTGCACCTCATCAAGGATCAGGAGGATATTGTGCTGATCACAGATTTCTCGTAGGGCCGGCAGGAAACCTGCCGGCGGGACAATATAGCCTCCTTCGCCCTGCACCGGTTCCACCAGAATGGCGGCCACTTCCTCAGGAAGGATGAACCGGTCGAAAATCTTTTGAATGCTGTCCAGGCTCCAGGCCAGCGCCTGTTCAGGACTTGACCCGAGCGGGCAGCGATATGGGTAGGGATAATCGGCAAAATAGATGCCGGGAACCAGCGGTTCGATGTGCCGGCGGTATTTTGCCTTCACAGCCGTCACCGAAGCGGCCCCGTACGTGCGTCCGTGAAAACTGCCCGCGAACGAGATGATACCGGTGCGATTGGTCACGTAGCGGGCCAGTTTGATGGCGCCTTCCACAGCCTCGGCACCGCTGTTGCCAAAGAAGAACATCTCCATGCCCTCCGGCATTACCTGCGGAAGCACTTCGGTGAGCCTCAGCAGCGGTTCGTGCAGAGTAAGTCCTACCGCGCTGTGCGAAAAAACCTTCATTTGCTCAATGGCTGCTTCCAGGACGCGCGGATGATTGTGCCCCACATTCGTCACAGCGATGCCCGATGTAAAATCGAGATACCGGCGGCCGTCGCTGGTATACAGGTAGACGCCTTCAGCCTTCACTGCCGGGAGCAGCGGCCAATCCTGCGCCAGACTGGGTGCCAGTACATCTGATGTGCGTTCAACAAGATCTAAATAGGTAGTGACTTTCTCCATGGCAATAAGCATCCTTTATTCGCGATTTCATCACATACAGCCCGGTTTGCAGATCCGGCAGACAGTGAGTCTCAACTCCTGTTTGCCGGGTCGATTCTTTCTACACACGATCCTGCGCGGGTTTTGTTCAAGTATACTCTCGTTTCTTTCTATACGCCAATTTTCAGGAATTTTGACTGGCAATTTTGTGAAATTCGTTTTTTCAATCCTCCCACAGGGCTATAAGGGACTATAACGAAATTAGACGCGTTTTAGTAAAAAAACAACCCTTTCAAAAGGGTTGTTTATATCCAAAAGCGCCTTCATGCCGACAGTTTTCTGCGGCAAAAACCGCTCCCTTCTTCAGTGCAATGGGGATTTCGCTCCCTGCCAGATATTCCGTAAGGAAACCTGCGATCAGGGCATCACCAGCGCCCATGGTGTCGACCACCCGGGTTGGAATCATGTCCTGATGTACCATACCGGTCTCGGTCAATAACCAGGCGCCCTCCTCTCCCTGGGTGATCAAAGCCATGCCCGCTCCGCCCTGCTTCAACATTTGCGCCATCGATAGAGGATCCACGTTGGGCGCCTCTGACAGAGACAGGACGGCCAGATCGACATACGGCAGCCAGCTTTGGATCAGTGGCATTTCCTCCAGATGACTTGAAAAATCAAAGGAAAGAAAGCGGCTGGCCTGGCGCAATTCCTTTTTTTGATCCTCCAGAAAGCTGTAAATGCTGGAGTGGACGGCGTCAAATGTATGAATATACGCCAGATCATCCTCATTGAGCTTAAGCAGGGCTGCCGCCCCACTGGAGTAGCGTCCAAAAACGCGGTCGCCATCGATCAGATTCACCTCGGCCCAGGCATTTTCTACCCCGGGCAAGATGTGTGTATGGGTCAGGTCAATCCCTTCTGCTGTCAGCGAATCGATGATCAGTTTACCGCGCTCATCTTCTCCCAACGCGCCCAGATAAGCGGCCTCCGCTCCCAGCCGTTTTGCCATCACCGCCACGTTGACGGCATTCCCGCCCGGGAAGCGAACCCGGCTTTGAACATAGGTGTCGACGGTATTATCACCCACCCCGATGATGCGAAGCATCAATACTGCTCCTTTCCCATATACCGGCGGGTGCTGAGTGGCTGCCCGCGCAGATTGGCCAGATGAAAAGCATACCGGTATGAAGCCGCTCCCAACACATACGGCGCCAGGATCGGTCTGGCTTCCGCCGGGATGCCGAGCATGGGGTACTCACGCGAGTCATACTGGATCAGTTTATCGGTATAACGTTCGCAAAAACGCTGCACCCTTTCCGCCAGCGGCCGACTGGGATCTTCACCCATGAAAAGCATTACCGGTACTGAACGATCCACCACCTCAAAAGGTCCGTGAAAGAATTCGGCCGCCGGCCCATCGAATACCTTGATCCACAGCGCTTCCATCATGATGCAGACGCCCAGGCTGTAAGCCACCGGGTGTGATGGCCCTGAGCCGGTGACCAGATAAAAGTTTTCATTGGCGTATCGCGTCGCCAGCTCCAGGTTTCGTGCTTCAGCCTGCTCTTCTGCGTCAGTCATCGCCGACGGCAACGCGGCCAGCCCGGTCATAATGTGCTTATGCAGATTCCACTCACCGCAGCCCTGCATCCACCCCGATAAGAAGGCCAGCAGCACCATAAACTTGGCTTCAAATCCCACCGCGCCTTCCCCATGCGCAATCACCAGGGGGCACATCTGCCCCAACGGAGATTCAGTTCTGCCCGTGACGGCCAACAGCCGGCAGCGGTAGTGATCCAGGATAAAGCGCGCAGCTTCCAGCACCTCAGGGGTCTTGCCGGAATCGGACATAAGGATGACCAGTGAATTTTCATCCACCCGGCGCGGCGCCTGCCGGATAAATTCGGCCGGGAAAAAACGGTGCGTCTCCACACTCACCGCGTAGCAGTCGATCCAGTATTGGATGGATTCCATCACCCGGTTGGGTGCCCCGCAGGCTACAAAAAAGATCCGCCTGATACCCTGCTGCGCCATAAGAAAACCAAGCTGCTCCGCCGGCTCCAACTGCGAAACGGCTAACTGCAGCCCGGGGAGATAACGCTGTTGATGTATATTCAAAATCGACCTCGCCAAAGTTTTTCTGGATTATACAGGTCATTCCCTGAAATCGCCGGTAAACCGAGTCGAATGAGCTGGTACACAGTGACGGTCTCAACCTGTGGGGGCAGAGACCGTCTGAATACAGAACGAATTGTGATAATTGACCGGGGCAAATTATGTATGCAGCGTACCATCGGGCATCACAGCCCCGGTGAGTATGGCATTGTCAAACATGGCGCCCTGGATAACGGCATCACGCAGGATAGCGTTCTTCAAGTTGGCTCCGCGCAAATCGGCTCCTTCGAGCACCGCGTTTTGCAGATTGGTGCTCTCCAGATTGGCCCCTGTCAGAATGGCCTCACGGAATACAGCCCCAACGGCATCAGCCAGGTTGAGATCGGCGTTCTTCATGTTGACCTTGAGCAGGTTGGCCCCGCGCAAAATGGCGCTGCGTAAATTGACCTTTTCCATATCTGCATCTCGAAGATCGGAACCTTCAAGATTGGCCTGATGAAGAAAAGCGCTGCTCAGGTTGGCTCGGTTGAGATTGGCGCCGCGCAGATTTGCCCGTTGAAGATCCGCTTCTTCCAGGTTGGCTCCCACCAACCAGATGGGTCCGGGGCGGTTCAACAAATCGAACAATTGAAAGCGAGTCATTTCCATTTCAATTTTCTCCTGTTTCTATGCAACGATGAGATAAATAGCAAGATGGATAAAGATGATCAAAATCGCTGCAATATTTGAACCACCCTAACGAGTTTTCCCGCTGGGTAAGATGGTGTTTTCAAACACAACGCCCTCCAGGTTGGCGTCTTGCAGGTTGGCGCCCAATAAATTGGTGTTTTTCAGGTTCGCGCCTACCAAAATGGCTCCGGTCAAAACCGCGCCCTGCAAATTGGCCCCCTCAAGATTGGCGTGATGCATCTTGGCATATAAAAGCTTGGCGTTCGACAGATCCGCTCCGGATAAATCCACATCGCTCAAGATGGTCCCGTTCATTTCCGCGTTGCGGAAATCGGTTTTGATCAGCTTTGATCCGGAAAAATCTGCCAGCTTTAAACCGGCGTTACGAAAACAGAGATTCGAGCAATCCAGACCAACAAGCCACAGGGGGCCTTGCCTGTTGATCAGGTCGACCAGATGAACTTGCGTGATGCGCTCCATACTGGCTCCTTATGATGATTGGAATATGACTTTCGGGATGATGATTCAATCATACCGATTTCGGTGTTTTTTTTCAAGTTTTTGGAGAATTATTTACGGGCGCGGATATATAATGAATGTATCCGCCAAACCAATGCAGGGAATATGCCTGAAAGGCGGTTCTGGCTTCTCATTTCGGGTCCGCCCGGCATTCGATGATTTTTGTTTTGATCCAATCCTTTACAAGGAGAAACCCCATGACCGAGACAGAAAAAAGCGGCGCCAGAAAAAAAGAGGAAGTCGCTGCCCGATTAAGGGCGCAATCGGTTGGAGAAAAGGCACAGGACAAGGTGAATTCTTTGTCAATACACCTCATCCAGCCAGGCGAAACGTTGAGCGGGATCGCTCAAAAGTACTACGGGCATGCCACCCGCGAGTACTGGATGGTGATTTATGAAGCGAACAAGGCTGTCATTGGCGATAACCCTGGCCTGATCAAACCAGGCGTAGAACTCACCATTCCTGAACTGCCGCCCACCCTTCAGGACAAATAAGCTTCAGTCGCACAGTCTTTACCATCCTTCTCCAGCCGGTTGGGCAGCATTTACTTTCACCCGATCGGCCTGATTTGATTCTGGCAGGTGATCGGCCCGAATCATGCAAAATACCCGGATGCTATAATGAAAACAGATCAATATATTTCATGCCTGAGGGTGGAGTGATATACAGGTATGATCTCTGCCCGGTTGTCGTATTGAAATCATAACCATCCATGCAAGCAGGAGGCAGGAATGGAAAAAAGCTCGGACAAAGAAGAAGATAGAAATCTCATAAAGAAAATTGGTGACGCACTGAACCCGCGTAAAAAAGACGATCCGCAGGATGCCGGTGAGGCGATGGAAAAAGAAAGGGATGAATCAATTGCCGAAACCAAAGCGCGCGTGGAGGAAAAACGCGAAATGCTGGAAGAAAAGGTGAGACAGGAAAAACAGGAAACACGGGATTTGCTGGATGAAACAGCGGAACGTTTCAGAGAACAGACCCGCCAGGAAAAAGATCGCGAGACCGGCAACACCGCGGAAGAAGAGTTTGAGCGCAAGGAATTCACCAGCACCCATCCACCCGCAGCCATTCCGGTTCTGGCGCGGTACACCGTGGCAGACGGCGATACGCTCAGTGGAATTGCGCAAATGCACTACGGACATGCCACAAAAGATTATTGGAATGTCATCTTTGAAGCCAATCGCCAGGCGATCGGAGATAATCCGGCTGTCATCCGCCCCGGTATTCAATTGATTATCCCGGTGTTGCCGGCTTACCTTCGAGAAAAATAGACGCGGGAATTTGCCATACCGGGGAGTTAAAAGGGAGCAATTCCTGATATCTGGGTTGCAGGCCTGTGGGGAAGGGTCTACCCACAGGCTCGTCTTCTTAATCAGCCGATTGAGTAAAAGTTGATTCGATGATCACACCTGCCGGTCACGACAATCATCCGGCAGGTGGTTTTATTTTTCTGCACATTACAATATAATCGGGGTAACTTTATTCACCATTCCCGGACGGATATGAAAATTCGAATCCTCGATACATACAACAAAAAGGATGTTGCCCGCTTTATCCAGTTGCCATTCGATTTGTACCATGACAACCCCAACTGGATCCCGCCGTTGGTAAATGATATGCGCTTCAATATGGATCGCGACCGGCACCCCACCTACCGCCATGCCGATGTCGACTTTCTGATCGCCGAAAGCGAAGGGCAAACACTCGGTCGCCTGGCGGTCATTCACAACCGTCATCACTCGGAAATGACGCACCGGCAATGCGGCTTCTTTTACTATTTTGATGCGGTAAACGATAAACAGGTGTCGGGGGCGCTGTTCCAAACAGCCTGTGATTGGGCTGTCAAACGGGGATTGACGGAAATGACCGGCCCGCGCGGGCTTTTACGCTTTGACGGTACCGGTTTGCTGGTAAAAGGGTTCGAGTACCCCGCCGCAGCCGGCATGGCTTATAATGATCCATACTACGATGAACTGGTCATTGATGCGGGGTTTGTAAAGTTGACCGATCATTTCTCCGGATTTATGCCATCTGACTACACCTTGCCCGATGAAATGAAACGTTTTGCCGAGAAGGTAAAGGCTAAAACCTGCTATTCGGTAAAAACCTTTTCGAGCAAGGAAGAGCTGCGGAAGTGGATCAAACCGCTGGGCGATGTGTTCAATTCTTCATTCGCTCTGGGAAGAGATTTTTACCCGGTCACCGAAGAGGAATTTGCCCTCACCGCCTCGCGTTTGCTCTCCATTGTACGGCCGGAATTGATCAAGTTCATCCTGTACGGTGACCAGATGGTGGGCTTTATTTTGGCGTATCCGGATGTGGCCGATGCGTTACGTCAAACAAAGGGCAGGCTGCTGCCGTTTGGATGGATTACCCTGATGCAGGCACCCCGTAAATCGAAACGCCTGCTTCTCAACGGGTACGGTCTGCTGCCTGAACATCAGGGACGTGGCGCCACCGCGCTGATGTATATGGAAATGTATCAATCTGGTAAGCCAATGGGGTTTGAATCAGCCGAATCGTTGCAGGTAGATGAAGGAAATTACCGCAGTTGGGCGGAACACGAACATTTAAAAATCGTTTTTCACAAGGCTCATCGAAGCTATATCAAGTATCTGTCATAAATGGAGGAAATGAACATGGAAGACTTTGAAAAGCTGGGTGTATTCTACCTGGGCAAGCAGTATGATCTGAAAACTGCCCAAATGAAGGACGGTTTGCTGCTGTACGATTCAAAAGATCTGCTCACGCACGCCGTTTGTGTGGGCATGACCGGCAGCGGCAAAACCGGTTTGTGTATCTCCCTGATCGAAGAAGCAGCCATCGACAATATCCCTTCCATTATCATTGATCCCAAAGGTGACCTCGGTAACCTGCTACTCACCTTCCCCAACCTGCGCGGAGAAGACTTTCTGCCCTGGATCAACCCGGATGAAGCCCGCCAGAAAGGACTGACCCCGGAAGACTATGCGCAAAAACAGGCTGATACCTGGGCCAAAGGGCTTGCCTCCTGGGGACAGGACGGCGCTCGCATCCAGAAGCTGCGCAACGCGGTGGATTTTGCGATCTACACCCCGGGCAGCAGCGCCGGTATTCCGGTTTCGATCCTCAAATCCTTTGCGGCACCTGCTCCAGAGGTCATCGAAGACCGTGAAACCTTCGCCAGCCGGATTAGCTCCACCGTATCCAGCCTGTTGGCGCTGGTAGGCATTCAAGCCGATCCCATCCAAAGCCGTGAGCATATCCTGCTGTCCACCATTCTGGATCAAACCTGGCGCAAGGGTCAGGATCTGGATTTGGCTTCATTGATCACGCAGGTGCAGAACCCACCGGTCAAAAAGATCGGTGTGCTGGATCTGGAGACGTTCTACCCCTCCAAAGAACGTTTCTCGCTGGTGCTCTCGCTCAACAACCTGCTGGCCAGCCCCGGTTTCAACGCCTGGCTGGAAGGTGAACCGCTGGATATCAACCAGATTCTGTATACGCCGCAGGGGAAACCGCGTATTGCCATTTTCTCTATCGGTCATTTGAGCGATGATGAGCGCATGTTCTTCACCTCGCTGCTGCTCAACCAGATTCTGGGATGGGTTCGCACGCAGTCCGGCACCACCAGTTTACGCGCCATCCTGTATATGGATGAGATCTTTGGATATCTGCCTCCCATCGCCAACCCACCCTCCAAACTGCCACTGCTTACTCTACTCAAACAGGCGCGCGCCTTTGGTCTGGGGCTGGTGCTGGCCACCCAGAACCCGGTGGATATTGATTACAAAGCTCTGTCCAATACCGGTACCTGGTTCATTGGGCGTCTGCAAACCGAACGCGACAAAGCCCGCCTGCTGGACGGGTTGGAAGGCGCTTCGGCGGCTTCCGGGATGGCATTTGACCGTCAGGAGATGGAAACCCTCATCTCCGGGCTGGGCAGCCGGGTATTTTTAATGAACAACACACATGAAGACGTGCCCGAGGTGTTCCAGACCCGCTGGGCCATGTCGTATCTGCGCGGCCCGCTCACCCGTGACCACATCAAAAAGCTGACCGATCCCATCCGTGCCAATTTTGGCGCCCGGGCTACCCCAGCGCAGTCTGCTCCTGCGGTTTCAGCCACTTTAACCAGCGGCGCTGCAGCCAGCGGCGCTGCTCCGGCAGTGACTCCATCTGCAGCGGCGGCTGTCGCAGCCGGTGCCCCTCCTGCCCTGCCCCCTGAAATCTCGTGCTGCTATCTGCCGTTGGGCAAACGCGCCGGAACGGATGAGACGGTTGTGTACATGCCTTATCTGTATGGATCGTCGAAGGTGCGCTTTGTCAACACAAAACTGCAGATGGACCAACAGAAGGAACTGTTCTTCCTGACCCCCATCACCGATCAAATCATGGCAGTCGATTGGGAGCAGACCAGCCCCATCGAGATCGAACCGGGCGACCTGGACAAGCAACCGGTTGACCGAGCCGTATTCCATGAGCTGCCCGCCGAAGGGAGTAAAGGGAAAAGCTATACCGCCTGGAGTAAGGGCTTTACCGACTGGATCTACACCACGCAAAAGCTCGAGTTGCTGCAGAGCCCCAGCACCGGGCTGGTATCCAACCCGGAAGAAAGTGAACGTGATTTCCGCATCCGCCTGCAGCAGGCATCGCGTGAGATGCGCGACGATACCAAGGACGCCCTGCAGAAGAAATACGCCAGTAAAATCGCTCTGCTTGAAGAGCGTATCCGCAAAGCCGAGCAGGCTGTGGAACGTGAAAAAGATCAGGCAAAACAGGCCGGCTTCCAGACCGCCATATCGTTGGGCTCCACCCTGCTGGGTGCATTTACCGGCCGCAAAGTGGTGAGCAAGAGCAATCTCAGCAAGGTAGCCACTGCCGCGCGCGGAGCCGGGCGAACCAGCAGCGCCAAACAGGATGTGGAACGCGCCAAAGATACAGTGGATGCCTACAAGCAGCAGCTCGAGGAACTGCAAGCCGAGTTTGATGCCGAAATGGAAAAACTGGCCGCCAAAGTGGATCCCGCCACCGAGGAATTAACCCGTGTGACCATCAACCCACGCAAAACCGACATCCAGATTCAGGTGTTTACCCTGGCCTGGGCGCCGTACTTCAAGAATTCGATGGGGATGGTGACCCCCGCTTACACCCGTGATTGACAGGCGGTCAGGCCGGGTTTCGAAAAAGTGAGTATAATGCCTGTTCGGCTGTGGATTCCACTGCAACAGCCGGGCAGGCATTTTTACACTGTCCGGCCGGTCTCCTGCCCGAAGACCGCTGCGGCACAGCCTGAGATTAATAGAAACTGGATGAAAACCGGATGAACCAAAATTACCCGAGACGGGATCCATACAATCAGGTTGCACGCATACGCCAGACGCAGCCGATTGAGACCTTTCAAGCTGTCAGAATCAAAACCCCCAAACAAAAACGGCGCCGTGGTACATGCCTGATCCCGCTGCTGCTCATGCTGACGGTGGGTTGCCTGGTATCGATGGTCTTTTTCCTGGTGCTGCCCACGCCGGTTAATTTTGTGGTGATGGGCATCGACCGGGCGCCAGAGGGTACCGCGTTGGGTCGTTCGGACACCATTATTATGGTTACCGTTCAGCCGCTAAAACCCTATGTGGGCATGCTTTCAGTTCCGCGCGACCTGTGGGTGCAGATCCCCGGGGTGGGTGAGAACCGCATCAATACCGCGCACTTCTTTGCCGAAGGAAACGTAGCCGGAAGCGGGCCGCAGGCCCTGCTGGATACCATCACAACCAATTTCGGTGTGCAGATCCCGTACTATATCCGCTTCAAGTTTGAGGGCTTCAAAGGTGTGGTGAATGCTCTGGGCGGGGTGGATATCACCCTGGACAAAGCCACCGGTGGTTATGACCCCGGCACGCATCACCTGGATGGCGATCAGGCGCTGGCTTTTGTGCGCGACCGCGCCGGAAGCGATGACTTCTTCCGTATGGAACGCGGCCAGATTTTTGTCAAAGCCGTGGCAAAGCAGATGCTTAACCCGCTCAGTTGGGCGCGCCTGCCCGTGGTGGTGCCAGTGCTGCTGGCGAATATTGATACCAATCTGCCGGTGTGGCAGTGGCCCCGTCTGGGAGCCGCCGTGCTGCGGATCGGGATTGACGATATTGATAACCGCACCGTCAACCGTGATTATGTGACCCCGTTTGTCACCAACGAAGGCGCCCAGGTGCTTGGTCCGCGCTGGGAAGTGATCTGGCCGCTGGTGCAGGAAATGTTCGCCATCCACTAAGTGGATTGGATGGAACGCCTTTTACGAATCATCAAGGCTGCCCGGTTTGAATGGGGCAGCCTTTTGATTTCGGCTCAATAGAAGGAGAGTACTGATTGGTTTGCGAATATCGATTTTTATGTCTGTAATATAATCGATTCGGGGAATGAAGTTGAAGAAACGATCATTTTTCTATGATTCACAAATTGGAGTTGTTTCCAGAGAGCGACGAATCCATACGGATTTGCCTTTCGATTCTACTGTAATGAAAGTATCGGTTGTCTTAAAGAAAATGAGAGCCAG
>DAISXR010000033.1:7997-9474 GCA_036825755.1 Anaerolineaceae bacterium | reverse complement strand
ACGAATGGGAATAGACACTGATCAGCGCTGTATGTCCTCCAGTTTTCATTTCAACCGGCAAACGAATAAACGAATAGTGAGTCAAACGACTGAGATGGTCACTGGAGCGATCTGTTTAAGGCAGTCCTTCCCGTTTATTCGTTTATTCGTTTATCCCGGCGCTTCGCGCCGGCCATTCGTGGATGGTATCTCTCTGAAAAGCCGTCTTCCCCCCATACAATTACCCGCTCCGGTTTTCCCCGCGGCACCGCTCAGGGCTCACCCGCCAGGCCAGGTGATATTCAATCCATTTCACATCGATCAACCGATAACAACCGGCTGCTGGCTGCCAGTCACGCACAAAATAGCTCACCCCCTCCACTTGCACAACCGGGTTCCCCTGCGGGCCGGGCTGGGCAGACAACTGGGTTTCATCCAGCACATTACACTGACTGGAAAAGATCTGCAGAAGAACGATTGCGAAAAGGACAGGCAGAAACAGATATTTGACTTTCATACGGACGGGTTCTTTTCTTTCGCGATGAAATGGTGGATGTTTTCATCCGCATATCTTGCAAGAACCGTTCCCGCACAGCAAAACCGGCCTGATAAATCAGGCCGGTAGTCTCGTTTTATCGATTCCCCTTCTTTATCGCGCCCGACGTTTTGCCAGGCAGTCCTCTTCATTGAGCAGTGAAATCACCCGAAAACTCTCGGCGTAATTCATTTCCTTGCCTTTGGCCCGCTCGGCAGCCCACAGCTTGATTTGCGCTTCAGGATCCCAACCGATGAACTGGCTCTTGTGCGCCCGTAAAGCCTGCACCTTGATGTCGATGGTTTCCTCGATGCAAACAAATTCTTTCCCGTTGGCCCAGGCCATCACATACACCTTGCAGGGCTTGAACGATTGCAGGCCTTCCTCTTCAAGCTCCTGAAACAGATGAGGTTGGCCCGCAGCCGGGAAGGTGGCATCCAGGGCTGCCAACCCGGCAGCCCGATGATCCGGATGGTTGATGTAATCATCGCTGGGAAACAGATCGCTGGGATCGTTGACGATGATCACCTCCGGGCGGAAGCGGCGGATTTCACGGACCAGCTTTTTTCGCAGATCCAGCGTAGCCTGCAGCAATCCGTCCGGTTCGCGCAGAAACACCACATCGCTCACCCCGGCAATCCGGGCAGCTTCAAGTGCTTCTTCCTCGCGTATAGCCGCCGCCTCTTCACGCGTGATGGAGGTATCGGCGATCCCCACATCACCGCTGGTGCACAGCACATAACAAATCCTGGCACCGGCTTTTGCCCAACGGGCCAGCGTACCCACACAACTGAATTCGATATCATCCGGATGAGCGACAATCGCCATGGCGCTTTCAGGCACGTAGAGAGGATGTGTCATATCTTAGAATTCCTTACACTCGTGAGATAATAACTGAATTATGAATCATCCTTTCAATTGTACTCTTGAAACATCCCTGCAAAAGCAGTCATCACGGCGGAA
>DAISXR010000033.1:4949-7897 GCA_036825755.1 Anaerolineaceae bacterium | reverse complement strand
TGCCCTGAACCGCAACCGCAGCGCACCGGTATGATGTTTTGCAGCAGCCCGTCTTACATTGAACTGCTGGAATATATTGGAACGGATATTATCGAGCTGACCGGTGATCACCTGGCGGATTGGGGGCAGAAAGCCATCTACCTGACCCTGCAAATGTATGAAGAAGAAGGCTGGCCGGTTTACGGTGGCGGATTAACGTTACAGGCAGGCCAGCAGCCGGTGTTCATGGAACACAACGGCAACCGGCTGACATTCATCGGCTGCAACGCCAAGGGGGCGGACTTTGCCACCGCCGCCGATACTTCACCCGGAGCTGTCCCCTGCGACTTTGATGAAATGCGGGCGCGGATCGAACAGCTTGCCTCTGACGGGTATCTGCCGGTCGTCTCAATTCAGCATAACGAATACGACCTGTACGAAGCCCAGGAAGTGCAAATCCGTGATTTTCATCGCCTGGCCGAAAGTGGTGCCATCATCGTCAGCGGCAGCCAGTCGCACCGCCCGCAGGGCATGGAATTTTACAACGGCGCTTTTCTGCATTATGGGTTGGGGAACCTGTTTTTTGACCAGTTTTCGGTTGGCAAGCCTTTTCGGCAGGGAACCATTGACCGGCACGTTTTCTACGACAACCGCTATATCAGCACGGAATTGATCCCTACCTACCTGGTGGATTATGCGCAGCCGCACATCCTTACAGGGCAGGAACGCGCTGAATTGTTGGAAATTCTTTTCAACGCCAGCGGTTGGTAGATCGTTTACCGAATTTCAGGGATACAGCAAAAACGGCGCGCGCTGCTGTTCAAAAACAGCCAGGCTGTCCGTCCACGGGGCAGTGATTTTCTCGAGCGGGTCGCCATCTAAAATTTGCTGGCGAACCCTGCTGTTGCCCAATAACAGATCAAAATGCGGATGTGGGCCTTCCCAACTGGTGTCCAGGAATTGGAACTGGGGGCAGAGTCTCATGACAGTTTGAATGATGGCGATGCCGGTCGGGATCGCTTGAAAGCGCGTCAGATCGGTCAGGTGCAGTTGCACACCCTGGCATATCTCCCCGGTATGTTTGCTGAAATATGGCGAAAAGTAAGTAGGACGGAACCTGACGCCTTCCAGACCCAACTCGTTCAGTGCCTCAGACAGGATGCAGCCATCCACCCAGGGTGCGCCAATCACCTCAAACGGCAGCGTAGAGCCGCGTCCTTCGGAAAGGTTGGTGCCCTCGATCAGACAGGTACAAGGGTACAAGTACGCGCTGGAAAGCTGCGGGATCCCGGGGGAAGTGGACACCCACGGCAACCCGGTCTGATCAAAACTCATCTCTCGCTTCCAGCCTTCCATGCGGATCACCAGCAAATCAGCCTGTAGCGAAAGACGGGCATTCATAAATCCGGCCAGTTCGCCAACGCTCATGCCATGCTGGATGGGCATGGAAGTGATCCCGATAAACGATTCGTAGCCAGGATCAATCAGTGGGCTTAGCGCTGGGTAACCGCCCAGCGGATTGGGCCTGTCCAGCACCATCACCGGTTTACCGTAGGCGGCGCCCGTTTTCAGGATATGATACAGGGTGCTGATAAAGGTGTAAAAGCGCGCCCCCACATCCTGCATATCGAACAAAAGCATATCCAACCCTGAAAGCATCTTGGCAGTGGGTTCCCGCTGTTCTCCGTACAGGCTGTAAGCCGGCAGCCCGGTACGCAGATCAAAAGTGGAAGCCACTTCGGTAGCGTCAGGCTGGTATCCAAGATACCCGTGTTCCGGCCCAAATATTGCATGGATCTTCACGCCCGATGCCAGCAACGCATCCAGACTGTGTGATAAATCAGGCAGAACGGCGGCCGGGTGCGTCACCAGCCCTACCCGGGCACCCGAGAGTTTTTCCCGGTGCTCCAGAAATACCTGTAATCCTGTTTGTATACTCATTGGGGTCTCACGAACAATTATAATACTCACATCAACGAAAATGGATGAAAGGAACAACCAATGTCCACCCAAACTCTTCCCGCCCGCGCCGAAATCCCGGAAAACGAAACCTGGAATGTTGCCAGTATTTTTCCGAATGCTGAAGCCTGGAAAAAGGCCTACACGGAACTGGAAGCTGCCTTACCCGAAGCAAAAAAGTTCCAGGGTACGCTCGGCAGCAGTCCCAAAGTAATGCTTGAGTGGCTTGATGAAAGCCAGAAGCTGAAACAAAAACTGTATCATCTCTACATTTATGCATCCCTCAATTATTCCGTCGATGCCACCAACCAGAATTATGCCGAGATGGCGGGCATGATCAGCGGGCTGGCTTCGCGCGCTATGACCGTCACCGCTTTCACCGAACCGGAGATCATGGAAATTGGTTTTGATAAACTGCATGAATGGGTGAAAACCGAGCCCGGGCTCAAGGTCTACAAACAGTATTTTTACAATCTGGAAAGACAGGCTCCGCACATCCGCAGCGCCGAGGTGGAGACTTTACTGGGTCAGGTGACCGATCCCTTTGAAGCGGCCTCTGAAACCCACAATATTTTGGCCGTGGCTGATTTAACCTTCAAGCCCGCCATGGACAGCCAGGGCGACAAGCATGAAGTAAATCACAGCAGCATGTCTCAACTGCTTTCCAGCCGGGATGGCGAGCTTCGCCGCACCGCCTGGGAAAACTACGCAGACGCGCACCTGGCGTTCAAAAACACCATGACGAGCTGCCTGTCAGCCGGATATCGCAAGGATGTATTTTTTGCGCGAGCGCGGAGGTACCAGAGCAGTCTTGAAGCGGCGTTGGCCCCCAGCTTCCTGCCGGTGGAGGTGTACCACAACGTGATCAACACCTACCGCAAAAACCTGCCCGTCTGGCACCGCTGCTGGGAGGTATACCGCAAAGCCCTCAAGCTGGACACAATGCATGTGTATGACACCCGCGCAGATCTGATCGACAAAATGCCGCAGGTGACCTGGGAGCAAATCGG
>DAISXR010000033.1:0-4849 GCA_036825755.1 Anaerolineaceae bacterium | reverse complement strand
GCTGAGGTGGCTTCCAACTTCCACCAGGCCATCGTCCGTTCTTATTTATTCGATACCATTGACGATCCCGCTTTCCAAATGGGCGTCATCGATGAGGCGATGTCCAATTTCCACCGCTACTTCTTCATCATGCCCAGTCTGGCGATCTTTGATTTGGAGACGCATGCTGAACTGGAACGCGGCGGTGCTTTTACTGCTGACTATCTGACCAATCTGATGGCCGATATCCTCCAGGAAGGCTACGGCCCCAATGTGGTGGTTGACCGCGAACGCGCGGGCAGTCTGTGGATGCAGTTCTCCACGCACCTGTACTCCAATTACTACACTTACCAGTACACCACTGGCATATCTGCCGCGCACGCGCTGGCAGAACCCATTCTGGCTGGTGATACGGCTGCCCGCGACCGCTATCTTTCCATGCTCAAAGCCGGCTCATCGGTAGATCCGCTGGATGCACTCAAGATGGCCGGTGTGGATATGACCACCCCCGAACCGGTGGAGAAAACCTTCAAGGTACTGGAGAAGATGATCGACCGGTTAGAGAACCTGGTTTCTCATGGATAATGCCCTGTCCTGGCTGAACCGGTTTGAGGCAACACACCTGCGCCGAACCACGCAGGCCATGCTGCGCCATATTACCGATCCGGACGTGGATGAAAACAAACGTCAGCAGATGATTGATGCTGCTCTGGCGCAAAGCCGGGAAAACCCGGACCGTCTGGAATATCCTGAGCTGTTGCTTCAACTGGCCGCTTTGTTTTTCTCACGCGAGGATCCGGCCGCTGCTGAAGAATATCTGCGTCTGGCGCGTGAGCAGTTGCCGGAAGGCAGCCATGCCAGCGCGGTAGCCGCCTGGATGCAGGGCATCACCTTCTGGAAAACCGGCGAGAACTGGCAGGCGTTTTCGTTCTGGTACACCGCCCGCGAGATCTTTGAAAAGCTGGCGGTACAGCAGGAAGAAGCCGACAAAAACGTGAACGCCGCCTGGTACCGGGACCTGTTGACGCGCATCAACATGGAAATGGTCAACAAACCTGAGGAAGCCTATACCTGGCTGGATTTATTCGATCCCTCGCGCCTGTCAACCCAGGCTTTGAACTCGGTGAACCGCATTTCCGACCAGGTAAACCAGGAATGGCTGACCGAAAGCGACCGGCAGGATATCAGCGGGCAGGTGGATGAGTTGCTGAACCTGGGCACCAATTCAATCGACCCGCTGGAGAGCGCTGAAGTGCTTGTGGAGAGCGCGATGATCCATTTGCGCATTGGTAATATCACCCGCGGGCAGACCCTGCTCACACAGGCCGAGGAGATCTTCCCGCCCAACAGCCATCAAAGGGCCGTAACACTGTGGCTGCTGGGTGTGTTTGAGTGGCAGCTCCCCGGAACGCGCAACAAAGCCATCAACCACTGGACGGAGAGCACCGTCATGATGGGCACTTTGGCCAAACTGTATGAACAGTCCGGCAATCTGGATCGGGCGGCCTGGTATCGCGAGAAGCAGGACGTGATGACCCACGTGTTGAATAAAAAGCGCAAGGTGCTCGACTGGGCAGCCGGGAAAGTATAATATTTGGCAGGGATATATGAAAAACATTCGACCCCTTTCTGACAGAAAGGGGTCGATCGATTTTCGGACCAATTTACCTCACAGAACTTCTGCATATACCTGCCGCGCACTCCGATACCCCAGCACAGCCGTCTGACCATTGGTCTCCAGCGTGATGGTCTCGTTGAACGGCAGCTTTTCCAAAACTATCACCCGGCTGCCCGGTAGCAGATTATGTTCTTCCAGAAAATTCATCAGGTTCAGGCGGCTTTCGGCGTGCTCATGCACCCGGCGGATAATCAGCGGCGTGTTGAGCGGGGCATCCAGCAGGGACGGCCACTGCTTAACAAAATCCTCATTACCCGGGATCGGGTTGCCGTGCGGGCAAACCGGCCGGTTGCCCAACTGACGGATCAGGCGGTCTTCCACCTCTTCAGAGATGTAGTGCTCCAGTTGATGGGCCTCATGATGCAGCTTCGACCAGGGCACATTCAGCATTTCAGCCAGCAGCCACTCCACCAGCATGTGCCGCCGTAAAACGGTTTTGGCAGCTTCGGTCCCGTCCGGTGTCAGGCGGATGTGTTTGCCGGCATCCATCTCCACCCATCCATCACGGATCATGCGCTTGAGCGTTACCGTCACCGTGGGAGCCGATACGTCCAGAAGATCGGCCAGGCGCGCGCCAATCACATCCTCGCCATCGCGTTCCAGCGTAAAGATAAGCCACAGATAATCTTCGATGGTGGGAGATGGGGTTTGAGATTGAATTTGAATGTCATTTTGTGCGGACATACACTTCCCTGTCTTTCATGATCGAAAGGTGCGCCGGTGTTTTATTGTTCTAAAGACTTTTGCCTTGACTCCGACGACATCTATAGTATACTCATTATTAGCATATACTAATATAAAAGATTAGCGCATAGAGAATTCTTTTTCCGCCAACCCTGTACCTTTATTGTATCCGTGGAAATGCCCGGGTCAAGCAGACTGAGTGAAATATTCATTTTTGGCTGTCTGACAGGGGCTGGATGAGGAAACAAAATCAAAATTCATCACAAAAGGACCCCTGCCTTATGATGATCAAACGTTTGGATGAACTTGTACCGCCGCAAAACGCGCGGATTCACAAAATTCACGGCTTTGGTGCGCTGCGCCAGCGCATGATGGATATGGGGCTGGTGCCGGGTGCGGAGATCAACGTGGTGCGCGTGGCCCCCATGGGTGATCCCATCGAATACAACATTAAAGGGTATCACCTGTCGCTGCGCGGGCATGAAGCCAAAAACATTCTGGTTGAAGTAGGTGCTGTCGCGCTAGATAAGCTCCAACCTGGTGAAAATGTGCGTGTCCTTTCGATCATAGCCGGGCGCGGCGCGTCAGAATCTCTGCAACAAATCGGGTTGAAACCCGGAGATACCCTCACCATACTCCGCAGCCGGTTTGGGGGACGGCTGGTTGTGCAAACCGGCAGCCGCCGGTTACAAATCGGCCGAGGATTGGCCTCACGGATTCTGGTGGAAACACTCTCGCAGGAGGAGATTTCGTGATTCAATCAACGGATCATCCTGTGCGGGTTGCACTGGCCGGAAACCCCAATTGCGGTAAATCGACCATTTTCAACGCGCTCACCGGCTCCCACCAGCATGTGGGCAATTGGCCCGGAAAAACGGTTGAGAAAAAGGAAGGCCTGTATCAGGCGGATGGCGTTGCCCTGGAACTGGTTGATCTGCCCGGCGCGTACAGCCTCACTGCCTATTCGATGGAGGAAATTGTCACGCGTGATTACATTTTGCAGGAACATCCGGATGTCATTGTCTCCGTGGTGGACGCGTCCAATCTGGAGCGCAATCTGTACATGACCGTGCAGTTGCTGGAGTTGGAAGTGCCGCTGGTGGTGGCACTGAATATGGCTGATCTGGCCGAATCGCGCGGTATCCGCATCGATGACCTGCGCTTATCACAAGCGCTGCGCTCACCGGTGGTGCGTACCGTGGCCAGCAGTGGCAAAGGCATCTCCCAACTGGTTCAGGCTGTTGTGGAGGCTGCAAAGGTGAAGACTTATGCTGCATGAACTGGCCTACACCCGCCGCGGTGAATTTCAAATCGATTACGGGCGCGAGATCGAAGAAGAGATCGTTCAGGTGCAGAATTTGATTGCCGGCAGCCCGCATTTGAGCCAGGCGTATCCGTCGCGCTGGCTGGCCATCAAACTGCTGGAAAATGATGAACAGATCGCCGCACAGATAGCGCTTCTACCCGGCGGTCCGCAGGTGCTGAAAACGGTTAAAAAGAATATAAGCCACCTTGAAACATTGTTCGGCGAGGATGTGGACACGCTGGTGGCAGACCGCCGTTATGGCTGGATCAACGGCCTGGTGCGTGAGACCACCCACACCGAAAACAGCGGAAAACGTCAGCTTTCCGAGCGCATCGATGATATTGTCACCAACCGGTTGCTGGGAATCCCCATCTTCCTGCTGTCGATGTGGCTGGTGTTTAAAATTACCACCGATCTGTCGGCTCCGCTGCTGGATTGGGTAACCGGTGTACTGGATGGCCCCATCACCCGTTGGACAGGCACGTTGATTAACCTGTTCGGTTTGGGCGGAACCTGGGTCCATTCGCTGCTGCTGGATGGTGTGGTGGCCGGCGTGGGCGGTCTGATGGCCTTTGTGCCGGTGCTGATGGCCCTGTACGGTGCATTGGCCATTTTGGAAGATTCCGGGTACATGGCACGCGCCGCCTTTGTGATGGACCGCTTCATGCATGTGCTGGGGCTGCACGGAAAGAGCTTTCTGCCTTTGATTGTGGGCTTCGGATGCAGCGTGCCGGGTATTTTTGCCACCCGCACCCTTGAAAATAAAAAAGACCGTATTCTCACCGCCATGATGGTGCCGTTTATGAGCTGCGGCGCCAGACTACCGGTGTATGTGTTGATCGTGGGGATCTTTTTCGCCGAGAAAGCCGGGCTGATGGTGTTCTGGATGTACTTCATCGGCATTGCCATGGCCATCCTCACCGGGCTGCTGCTGAAAAACACGCTGTTCCGTGGCAAATCCGAATCTCCTTTTGTGCTGGAACTGCCGCCGTACCGGTTTCCCACCCTGAAAGCCATCTGGTTTCACATGTGGGAACACACCTCATCCTTTATCAAAAAAGCGGGCAGCCTCATCCTGCTGATGAGCCTGGTGATCTGGCTGCTGCTGGCCATCCCTGTCAACGGTAACGGCCGTTTCGCCGATGTGGATCTGCCATCCAGTGCCTATGCGGCAGTATCCCGGGTGCTGGCTCCCGCCCTGC
>DAISXR010000032.1:31155-33043 GCA_036825755.1 Anaerolineaceae bacterium | reverse complement strand
CACATGGCGCAGCTCTCGGAGACCTTTCCCACACTCGACTGTTCGCAGTGCATCCTCACCCCGCGTACCGTGGAAGCCGGACACCATCCCAATATTCGCCTGTACACCTACAGTGAGCTTGAATCGGTCGAGAAATCAAGCGTGACCGGTCAGTTCACCGCCCGCATCCGCCGCAAGGCTGCTTACATCAACTGGGATGTCTGTACCGGCTGCGGCGTCTGCCAGGAAAAATGCCCCTTTAAAACAGAAAGCGATTTTGAACGCGGTATCGGCCCGCGCAAGGTGGTGTACACCCTCTCGCCGCGGGCTGTGCCCAACAAGCCGGTCATCGACGCGGCTAACTGCCGCTATCTGCAATCCAAATGGGATATGGCGAGCGGCAAGCTCCCATCCGTCGATAAAAACGGCAACCCCGCCAAACCGCGCTGCGGAGCCTGCGAAAAGTTCTGTCCCACCGGCGCCATCGAGTGGGAGCAGAAAGACCAGATTGTAGAAGAGATGGTTGACGCGGTCATTCTGGCCGCGGGGTTCGATCTGTTCCCCCAGACCCGTTTACCCGAATACGGGGGCGGGCACATCCCGGATGTGATCGACGCGCTGGCCTTTGAACGCATGCTGGCGGCCAGCGGTCCGACTGCCGGCAAGATCCGCCGACCATCTGATGGGCGTGAACCCAAAGAGGTGGTGTTCGTGCAGTGCAGCGGCTCGCGCGACCCCGAGCGCGGGGTGCCGTACTGCTCAAAGATTTGCTGTATGTACACCGCCAAGCAGGCCATCCTGTATAAACACCGCGTGCATGATGGGCAGGCGTATGTGTTCTACATCGACGTGCGCGCCGGCGGTAAAGGGTATGAAGAATTTCTGAACCGCGCCCAGGAACAGGATCATGTAGCTTATCTGCGCGGTAAGGTCAGCAAGATCTACCAGGAAAATGACCGTGTGCGCGTACGGGGTGTAGATACGCTCAGCGGGCGCACCGTGGAAATTGACGCGGATCTGGTGGTACTGGCAACCGCCGTGCTTCCCCGACCCGGTAACACTGATCTGGCCCGGCTGCTGGATGTTGAAGTGGACGAAAATGGCTTTTATACCGCCGAAAACGAGGAATTCAACCCCATGGGCAGCCGGCAGGCGCGTGTTTTCCTGGCAGGAGCCGCCTTGGGGCCCAAAGACATCCCCGAAACGGTAGCGCAGGCCAGCGGAGCCGCCGCCAAGGTGCTCTCGCTGTTCCAGCGTGAAACCCGCCGGGTCGCCGCGCCGGAAGGGATGGTGACCCCATGAGCCGCATCGGTGTTTTTGTGTGTCACTGCGGTCATAACATCGCCGGTGTGGTGGATGTGGAAGCCGTTGCCCGCGATGTGCAGCAGCACGGCGAGGTGGTCTTTGCCACCGATTACAAATACATGTGCTCGGATCCCGGCCAGCAGTTGATCAAAGACAGCATCCGTGATCACAATTTGGATGGCGTGGTGGTGGCGGCCTGCTCGCCGGCCATGCATGAGACCACCTTCCGCCGGGCAGTGGCCAGCGCGGGGATGAACCCATTCCGCTGCGAGAGCGCCAACATCCGCGAACAGTGCTCGTGGGTGCACCAAAACGAACCCGAAAAAGCGACCCTGAAAGCGACCGCCATTGCCCGCTCCATCGTGGAAAAGGTCAGTCAGAATGAACAGCTCAGCGAGTTGAAATTCGCCATCAACCGCGGCGCGCTGGTGCTGGGCGGCGGGATCGCCGGCATGCAGGCCGCGCTGGATATCGCGGAAGCCGGTTTTCCGGTGACGCTGGTAGAAAAACAGACTGAACTGGGCGGAAACATGGCCCGCCTGTCCGGTTCGTATCTCAACTTCCGGGCTGCCCCGGATCTGCTGCAGAAAATGGTGCAGCAGGT
>DAISXR010000032.1:22313-31055 GCA_036825755.1 Anaerolineaceae bacterium | reverse complement strand
CTGACCTTTGAAACCATGCTGCGTGATAAAAACATACGCCGCCCCTCGGATGGGCGGATCCCGCAGGAAATTGTGTTCGTTCAATGCGCCGGTTCGCGCGACCCCGAACGCGGCGTGAGCTATTGCTCCAAAGTATGCTGTATGTATGTAGCCAAGCAGGCCATGATGTATAAAGAGCTTGTCCCGGATGGCCAGGCATACGTCTTTTACATCGATATCCGCTCGGCTGGCAAGGGCTACGATGAATACGTGCAGCGCGCCATGACCGATTTTCAGGTGCTATACCTGCGCGGAAAGGTCAGTAAGGTTTTCAAGGACGCCGGAAAAGTGATGGTATGGGGCGCCGATACACTCACCGACCGGGCGGTGGAAATTGCCGCCGATCTGGTTGTGCTGGCTACGCCCATGTACCCGGCCGATGAGGCGGTGGACCTGGGGCAGCGCTTGCACATCAGCAGCGATGCATACGGTTTTTACAACGAGGCGCACATAAAACTGCGCCCGGTCGAAACTTTGACCGCCGGTATCTTTCTGGCAGGCACAGCCCAGGGGCCTAAAGACATCCCTGAAACCGCCGCCCAGGCCAGCGGAGCCGCCGCTAAAGTGCTTCAGATGTTCTCCAACAAGGAAATGACGCTCTCGCCGCTGGTTGCCACGGTGACGGCGGACCTATGCTCGGCCTGCGGGGCGTGTGTGGAAATATGCCCGTATGAAGCGCGCCAGATCCACCCATTGTGGAACTACGCCACGGTGAACGCCTCGCTGTGCCAGAGCTGCGGCGCGTGTGTGACGGCCTGCCCCAACAAGGCCAGTCAGGTGCACAACTGGCGCCCCGGTCAGATTTTATCCATGCTGGATGAGGTGATGTAATCATGCTTGCAGCCGATTTTCCCCAACAAATCAGCACACTCAGCCGGCAGAATATTCAGCTCTGCTATCACTGCCACAAATGCACCTCCGGCTGCCCGGTGGCGGAGGAAATGCAGTACGGCCCCGACCGCATTCTTCGCATGGTGCAACTGGGGCAAAAAGAACGCCTGCTGGCCAGCGCCGATATCTGGGTATGCGCGGCCTGCGAAACCTGCGGCGCCCGCTGCCCCAACGAGATCGACATTGCCCAGGTAATGGACACCCTGCGCCAGACCGCATACGTGGAAGGTGTCCGTGTAGGTGAACCGGACGCGCTCAAATTCCATAAACTGTTCCTCGGTTTGACCGGTTTGTTTGGGCGCATGCATGAAGCCTCGCTGATGGGTATTCTCACCCTGCAAACACGCAAACTGGCCACCGATGTGGGCACCATTTTCAAGCTGCTCTTCAAAGGCAAAGCCCCCCTGCTGCCCAAACCGGTGAAGCAGATGGATCAAATCAAGCGCATCTATACGCATGCCCGGCTGCACAGTAAATCCGGCGCGAAAACAAAGAAACCATGAGATCCCTATGATGGAATATTCGTATTACCCCGGCTGCAGTCTGCATTCCACCGCCAAAGAGTTTGGACAATCGGTGCGCGCGGTGTTTACGGCGCTGGATGTGCGCCTGAACGAATTGCCCGATTGGAATTGCTGCAGCGCCTCTTCTGGTCACAGTCTGAACCCTGATCTCTCGCTGGCCCTTTCGGGGCGCAATATTGCCATCGCGCAGCGCCTGCGCCGCGATGTGGTGATGCCCTGCGCGGCCTGTTTCAACCGCCACAAAACCGCCCAGCATGCTCTGCGCCACCAGCCTGAGGAACGCGTTCTGGTGGAACAGGCAGCCGGTTTCAGCTTTGATGATTCCATCGAGATCCGCGCCCCGCTGGAAGTGATTGTTCAGTACGTGGGTCTTGAGAAAGTGCACAGTCTGGTGAAAAACCCACTGGCTGGCCTGAAAGCGGTGGATTACTATGGCTGCCTGCTGGTACGCCCGCCCGAGATCACCGGTTTTGAGAACCCGGACAACCCGGTCTACATGAAGCAGATCCTGACCGCTCTGGGCGCCGAGCCGGTGGATTGGTCCTACTCCACCGACTGCTGCGGCGGTGGATTGGCGCTCACCAAACCCAAAACCGCTGCCCGCATGGTGCAGCGCCTGGCAGGTTACGCCCGTGAAGCCGGCGCGCAGGCCATTGTGACCAGCTGCCCGTTGTGCCAGCTTAACCTGGAGATGCGCCAATCCGAGGATCCCCTGCCCATCTTCTACTTCACCGAACTGATCGGCCTGGCATTTGGCCTGACCGAATCCAATAACTGGTGGAAACTTCACCTGATCGATCCGCTGGAGTTGCTGGAAAAGTTCAACCTGGCAGTCTAGCCGCCGCAAGGGACATGCATGAAACAAACAGTCGATTTCATCAGCAGTCAAATATCTAAAGAACAACCGGCCCCAGCCCAGGCAGGCGGACAAGGCAACGGGCGCCAGCCCGTGGGTGCCGCCCTGGTGGTGGGCGCCGGTATCGGCGGCATGCAGGCTTCGCTGGATCTGGCAGAAGCCGGGATCAAGGTATACCTGCTCGACAGCGCCCCTGCCATCGGCGGGGTGATGGCTCAGCTGGACAAGACCTTCCCCACCAACGACTGCGCCATGTGCATCATGTCGCCCAAGCTGGTGGAGGTGGGCCGCCATCTCAACATCGACATCCTTACCACCGCTGAACTGCTGGGGGTGAACGGCGAACCCGGTCATTTCAAAGCCAAAATCCGCAAACACCCACGTTATGTGCTCAAAGAATCCTGCACCTCGTGCGGTGATTGCGCTGCGGCCTGCCCTGTTGTGCGGCCGGATGCCTTCAACGAAGAATTATCCGACCGAAAAGCCATCTATAAACTGTATCCGCAGGCCATCCCCAATACCTTCGCCATCGAAAAGCTGGGCGTGGCCCCCTGCCGGAATGCCTGCCCCATTCACCAGCGAGCCCAGGGGTATGTGGCGCTGATCCGCGAAAAGCGCTTTGCTGATGCTTACCGCACCATCCTGGAAGACAACCCTTTCCCCTCGGTATGCGGGCGCGTATGCAACCACCGCTGTGAAGATGATTGCTCGCGCGGTGAAGGCGACCAGCCGGTGAACATCATGGCGCTCAAACGTTTTGTCACCGATTGGGCGCGCGAACATCCCGATGAACTCAAACCGGCTGCTCGCACAGAGGTCGCTTCCACCGGCAATCGGGTGGCAGTGATCGGCGCCGGCCCGGCCGGGCTCACCTGCGCGCTGGATCTGGTGCGCCAGGGTCACGCTGTGACTGTGTTTGAGGCACTGCCGGTAGCCGGCGGGATGATGCGCGTGGGCGTACCCTCCTATCGCCAGCCGTATGATCTTGTGCAGGAGGAGATCGATCAAATCCTGGCTGAGGGAGTGGATTTACGGCTCAACTCGCCGGTCGACGATCCCTCCGCCCTGCTGGAACAGGGATATGACGTCGTGTTTGCCGCCATCGGCGCGCATAAGGGCGTCAAACTGCCCATTCCAGGGGTCGATCTGCCGGGTGTACTATCAGGCGTCGACTTCCTGCGGCAGGTCAGCTTGGGCTGGCACGCGGATACCGGGCAAACCGTATCGGACGACGTGGCCGCGCTGGTGAAGGGCAAACGCGTGCTGGTGCTGGGCGGTGGGAATGTGGCCATCGATACTGCCATGACGGCGGTGCGGGTGGGCGCCGGCTGGGTGGGTATGGCCTGCCTGGAGAGCCGTGAAAAGATGCCCGCCCATGATTGGGAAGTTCGGGATGCCGAAGAAGAAGGCATTCAGGTGTTCCCGTCGCGCACTTTCAAAGAGATCGCCGGGCTGAACGGCCGGGTGAGCGGTATCCGCTGTGTGACGGTGGATTTCCGCGGGTTTGTGGATGGTCGCCCTGATTTCACCGAATATCCGGAAACGGAAGAGAGCATTCCCGTGGATGTGATCCTCTTCGCCACCGGTCAGCACCCTGATCTGGGTCTGCTTGCCGGGCAGGTGGAGACCATCCGCGGGCGATTTGTGAAGGTCAACCCGGATACGCTGGAAACCAGCCGCCCGGGGATCTTCGCCGGCGGTGACGCGGTGACTGGCACATCCTTTATCGTGGATGGCATCGCGGCCGGGCATAAGGCCGCACGCTCGATCGGGCAGTACCTGGCCGGGCAGGAAGTTAACCCCGCCCTGCCCATGCCGCCGGCTGTTAGGCTGGAACAGCATGAGATCCTGCATAAAATGGCCGATGAAAAGGTGGCAAAGGTCCGCCGGGTGGAAATGACCCCTCGCCCGGCGGAGCAGCGCCGGCGCGATTTCAGCGAGGTGTACGCCGGTCTGACCGAAGAGCAGGCTGTGCAGGAAGCCGCGCGTTGCCTGAGCTGCGGTATCTGCTCGGAGTGCCTGCAGTGCGTGTACGCCTGCCAGGCCAAAGCCATCGACCACAACATGCAGGAAGAAGTGATCGAACTGGACGTGGGGGCGGTCATCCTCACCCCGGGTCTGGAGCCGGTAGAGGCGGGTATCCGGCCGGAATATGGGTACGGCCGCTATGCCAACGTGGTCACCAGCATCGAGTTTGAACGCATGCTGAGCGCCTCGGGGCCATTTTCCGGGGTGGTGCAGCGCCCGTCCAACGGAGCGCATCCACACAAGGTAGCCTGGATTCAATGCGTGGGTTCGCGCGATATCAGCTGCGATCAGGGTTACTGCTCCTCGGTATGCTGCATGTACGCCACCAAAGAAGCCATCATCGCCCGCGAGCACGACAGCTCCATTGAACCCACCATCTTCTACATGGATATCCGCGCCTTTGGCAAGGGATTTGACGCCTACATCGACCGCGCACAGAACGAACAGGGCATCCGCTATATGCACAGTATGGTTTCCGCGGTCCGAGAAGTGCCCGGCAGCCAGAATCTGCGATTAAGTTACGCCACCTTTGACACAAACGGCAAACCCCTCCCTCACGAGGAAGAATTTGAACTGGTGGTACTCTCGGTGGGGTTGAAACCTACCCGCGCCACGCAGGAGATGGCACAACGCCTGGGGATCGAGGTAAATGAGTACGGCTTCGCGGAAGCGGATCAGTACCATCCGGCTGAAAGCTCACGCGGCGGCATCTTTGTGGCCGGGGCGTTTGCCGAGCCAAAAGACATCCCCGAGACGGTCATCGAAGCCAGCTGCGCCGCTGCCAAAGTGTCCGCTTCGTTGGCAGCCGGGCGGGGTACATTGACCCGCGAGATGATCTACCCGCCTGAACGCGATGTTTCTGAAGAAGAACCGCGCGTGGGCGTGTTTGTGTGTCACTGCGGCATCAACATCGGCGGAGTGGTGAATGTGCCGGACGTGGCCGAGTATGCCAAAAATCTACCCGGCGTGGTGCACGCCGAACGTAACCTGTATACCTGCTCGCAGGATACGCAGGAAAAGATCACCGAGGTGGTGAAGACCCTCAACCTCAACCGCGTGGTGGTGGCAAGCTGCACCCCCCGCACCCATGAACCGCTCTTCCAGGATACAATCCGCCAGGCCGGGCTCAACCCGCACCTGTTTGAACTGGCCAATATCCGCGAGCAGGACTCATGGGTGCACCGTGGAGCGCCCGAGGTAGCCACTCGCAAAGCCAAACAGTTGGTCACCATGGCGGTAGCCAAGGCGCGCCGGCTGCGACCCTTAAAACGGGGTACGCTCAACATCGAACACCGCGCGCTGGTGATCGGTGGCGGGCTGGCCGGCATGACGGCCGCGCTGTCCATCGCCGGGCAAGGCTACCCGGTCTTTCTGGTGGAGAAAACTACCGCTTTGGGCGGCCATCTGCGCCATATCAAAACCGGTATCAACGGTAGCGATCCGCAAACGCTGCTGGCCGAGACTATCAACCAAATCAGCCGCCAGCCGCTCATCACTGTGATGATGGAGAGCGAGGTGGTCAGCGTGAGCGGTTATGTAGGCCAGTACACCAGCCAGGTGAGATCCACCGCCGGAGAAACCACCGAAATTCAGCACGGCGTGATTTTGGTGGCCAGCGGTGGTCAGGAAATCGAACCCAAAAGCTACGCCTACGGGCAAATCCCCGGCGTGATGACCCAGCATGATCTGGAAGAACGGATCGATGAGATCATCCCGGCGGATGGGCAGGCTGGCGCGGTGGTCATGATTCAGTGCGTGGGCTCCCGCGACAAAGAACACCCTTACTGTTCGCGGGTGTGCTGCACCCAGGCCATCAAAAACGCTCTGGAAATTAAAAAACGCAGCCCCGCTACGCCGGTGACCATTTTGTACCGCGACATCCGCTCATACGGTTTCCGCGAGAAGCTGTACCGCCAGGCGCGTGAGGCGGGTGTGCTGTTCCTTGAATTTGATGCCGATACACCGCCGCAGGTAAGCAGCACAGCGGATCTGCCCGGCGGTGGATTGCAGGTGAAGGTGTTGGTCCAGCCCGACGGCGAAGAGGTGACGTTGCGGTGCAGCAACGTCATCCTCAGCGCCGGTATTGAGGCTGAACCCGGCAATGAAACGCTCAGCCGGCTGCTCAAGCTGCCGCTCACCGCCGAGGGCTTTTTTCTGGAGGCGCACGTCAAACTGCGCCCAGTCGATTTTGCCGCCGACGGTATCTTCCTGTGCGGGCTGGCGCATTCACCGCGCGCCCTTGAAGAAACCATAGCCCAGGCGCAGGCAGCCTCCATCCGGGCGGTTACGCTGCTGGCCAAAAAGCAACTGACCGCCACACCGATCATCGCGCAGGTTAACCAGCGTTTATGTTCCGCCTGCGGGATTTGCGTGGAGGTTTGTCCGTACAATGCCCGCCGGATTGAACCGGGCAGCAAATACGCCGAGGTGGTTGAGGTGCTTTGCCAGGGTTGCGGAGCCTGCGTGGCCGCCTGCCCAAACAAGGCCTCGCAGCAGCGCGGATTTGAATTCTTGCAGATCTCTTCCATGATGGATGCCGCTCTGGCTGAAATCAAAGTTTGAAAAACCGGGAACAATGGAGAAGATGATGACCGATCAAACGTTTGAACCCAAAATTATCGCCTTCCTGTGCAACTGGTGCACCTATACCGGCGCGGATCTGGCTGGCACCAGCCGCCTGCAGTACCCTCCTAACGTGCGGGTCATCCGCGTGATGTGCAGCGGTGCGGTTGACCCCATGTACCTGCTCAAAGCCGATCTGTCCGGAGCGGACGGCGTGTTGATCGGCGGCTGTCACCCCGGTGACTGCCACTACCAGGAAGGCAATTACAAGGAAAGACGCCGGGTGGTGGCCTTGAAGGAGATTCTGCACAGCGCCGGTTTTGACGAAGACCGCATCTGGCTGCGCTGGATCAGCGCCAGCGAAGGCCAGCGCTTCGCGGAGACTATCCAGGAGATGACCGAAGAAATGCGCAAAAAAGGACCCAATCCGCTCAAATCGGATTGGGCGGTATAGGGAGACCCGGCATGAAAACAAAGCTGACCGTTGAAAATGGCGATGTCCGGCAGGCCCTGCAGGGTTTCCTGACTTCACTGCTGACCTCCGGCGCGGTGGATATGCTCTACCTGCCCATGCGCACCCCCTCCGGTACCGTCACCCCTGCCCTGGTGAGCGAGCCTGCTCTGCTGGTACATGCCGATATTCTGGCCCCGGTGATGGGGATCAACAGCGCCATGCAGGTGGCAAAACTCAGCCAGCGTGAGCCGCGGCCTAAAGTCGGTGCGGTACTGCGTTCGTGTGAGATACGCGCCCTGGTGGAACTGGTCAAACTCCAGCAGGCCAGTATGGTGGATCTGGTAACCATCTCGTTGGATTGCGCCGGCACCTATGCCGCCGCCGAATTTCAGGAGAAATCAGGCGGCAACAACCGCGAAATTTGGCGCACCTTCTACCAGTCAAACGTGCTGACCACTCCCCAACCCATGGTGGAGCAGCGGGCTGCCTGCCAGATCTGCGAGCAGCCGGTGTACGACGGCGCGGATATCATCATTGAGATGATTGGCAGCGATCTTTCCAGTGGCATCCATCTGACGGTGAAGGATGATCTGGCCGGGCAACTGGGTCTTCAACCTGCGGAGACCGGCGGAAACCGGGCTGCCCTTCTGGAGAAACTGGTTCAAAACCGGATCGCCGAGCGCGACCGTGTTTTTGAAGAAATTCGCCTGCGCACGGGCGGCGGCGAGGATATCGCCCGCCTATTTGCAGCCTGCATCCGCTGTCACAACTGCATGAACGTGTGCCCGGTATGTTACTGCAAAACCTGCGTCTTCAAGAGCGAAATTTTTGACCACGAACCCATGCAATACGTCACCTGGGTTAAGCAAAAAGGCGCCTTCCGCATGCCCGCCGATACCATGCTGTTCCACCTGACACGCCTGAACCACATGGTGCTCTCCTGCGTGGGCTGCGGCATGTGCACCGAGGCCTGCCCCTCCGAACTGCCGGTGGGTCAGGTGTTCTGGGCTGTGGGGCAGAACGTACAGGCAAAATTTGATTATCTGCCCGGGCGGAGTCTGGATGAGCCGCTGCCACTGATCACCTTCAAGGCGGATGAGTGGAATGAGGTGGGTGAAGTTAAGTAACCGGTTTGGAGATGACCGGCTGCTGCTGCGGCCGGATATTGGAGGAAACAGAATGGCTGAACAAACAGAAATGGTTGCCGTTTACATCATGGGCAAGCGCTACGATGTGCCCGCCAGCCTGACCATCATGAAAGCCATGGAATGGGCCGGGTACACGCTCATCCGCGGGGTGGGCTGCCGGGGCGGGTTCTGCGGCGCGTGCGCCACGGTGTACCGCATCAAAGATGACCCCAAACTGTATTTCGGTCTGGCCTGCCAGAC
>DAISXR010000032.1:20575-22213 GCA_036825755.1 Anaerolineaceae bacterium | reverse complement strand
TACGGGCGCTATCTGGCCCCCCGCTCCGAACATCTGGCCGTGCGTGTGAAAGAGCTGGAAGAGCACAAGTTTGATGAAGAACTCCGGGCACTCAAGGCCCTGGATACCGCCGCCCTCAAGGCTCGCTATAAAGAGCGTGTGATCGAGAAGTAACGAGGTACACCATGACCTATACCCCTCAATTGATGGACTTAATCAAGATCGTTGAAGCCACCCGGCCGCGCCGCCTGGCGGAAACTTATCCTTCCATGTCGATGGAAGAACGCGAAGCTGTTCTGCAGGCGTTTCACCCCGATTATATTCAATCGACCATGCGCCCAATCAAAGTTGGTCCCAACAAGGGCATGCGCATGCCGCATGAACTGGCCGATGTGATGGAAGGACGCCCGCTCATCCAATCCAGCTTTGACCTCAGCCAGCCGGAAATTGATACCGATATCCTCATCATCGGCGGTGGCGGGGCCGGAGCCAGCGCAGCCATTCTGGCCACCGATCACGGCGCCAAAGTGACTTTGGTGACGAAGCTGCGCTTTGGCGACGCCAACACCATGATGGCCCAGGGCGGCATCCAGGCCGCCGATCGCGCTGAAGACTCGCCTGCCATTCACTATCTGGATGTGATCGGCGGCGGTCACTTTGCCAACTACCCCGATCTGGTGGAGGCGCTGGTACTGGATGCCCCGCTGGTGATCGAGTGGCTGGAAAACCTGGGCATGATGTTTGACAAGAACCTCGATCATTCGATGATGCAGGAACACGGCGGCGGTACCAGCCGAAAACGCATGCACTCCGCCCGAGATTATTCCGGCGCCGAGATCATGCGCACCCTGCGCGACGAGGTGCACAACCGCCCGGATGTCACGCTGATCGAGTTCTGCACCGCCGTGGAGGTGGTGCTGGATGAAAACGGGCAGGCCTGCGGAGCGGTTTTAAAGAACCTGGAGACCAATCACCTGTTTTACGCGCGCGCCAAAGCCGTCATCCTTTCAACCGGCGGCAGCGGCCGTCTGCATTACCAGGGCTTCCCCACCACCAACCATTATGGCGCCACAGGCGACGGGCTGGTGATGGCCTACCGCGCCGGCGCACAGGTGGATTTTCTGGATACCATGCAGTATCACCCTACCGGAGCGGCTTACCCCGAGCAGATCCTGGGCCAGTTGGTCACCGAGAAGGTACGCGGTCTGGGAGCCCAGCCGGTCAATATTGAGGGCAACCAGTTTGTCTATCCGCTGGAGCCGCGAGACGTGGAAGCAGCCTCCTTCATTCGTGAATGCGCTGATCACAAGTTGGGTGTCGTCACCGAAACCGGCCAGCCGTGCGTGTGGCTGGACACCCCCATGATCGACATCATCCAGGGGCCGGGTACCATTGAAAAAGCGCTGCCGGCTATGGTTCGCCAGTACCGCCGCTTCGACATCGACATGGTGAAGCTGCCCATTCTGGTGTACCCTACCCTGCATTATCAAAACGGTGGGGTGGCCATCAACGCGCAGTGCTGCACCAACATACCGGGGCTGTTTGTAGCCGGCGAGGCAGCCGGGGGCATCCACGGGCGCAACCGCCTGATGGGCAACAGCCTGCTGGATGTGACCGTGTTCGGCAGGCGGGCCGGCAAAGAAGCGGCCGGGTATATCG
>DAISXR010000032.1:17451-20475 GCA_036825755.1 Anaerolineaceae bacterium | reverse complement strand
CTGGATGTGACCGTGTTCGGCAGGCGGGCCGGCAAAGAAGCGGCCGGGTATATCGAATCGGCCAATCCCGGCAAACCCACCCTCTCGCATCTGGATGCCTGGAACCGCGAGTTGGACGCCGCCGGGATTGATGGTGCCGTGCAGTCGCCCATTCTGCTGCCAAAATATACGCGCCCGCAATAACCAATTTACAAACCAGAATCGCATCAAAAAACCTGCCGTTAGGCAGGTTTTCTATTTATTGGCAAATCAGCTTGAAAAACCTGTTTATTGGGCAGGGGCTTCCCGCTCCATCACCGTCAGTTGGTACTCACAGTACTGCCGTTTGATATTCATACCCGATCGTAAATAAAACTCGAGCGCGTGATTGTTATCGGCGCGCACACCTAGGCCAACCTGCGGGTAACCGCGCTCATAAAACTCCTGGAAACTCTTTTTCAACAGGATGGAACCCAGTCCCTTGCCCTGCCAGTCGGGATCCACCGCCAGTTGGCGTACCCAGCCCAAACCGGGATAAATAAAACTGAGGTTAACGCCCACCATCTGCCCGTTTCGCAGCAGCACAAACCACAGCGTCGGATCAAAAATGTCATCTCGCATCATGCCTTCAGCCCAATCGTCAAAAGACTGGGGCTGCCGGCCGGGATACACAAAGGCTTTTTGCACCAGTTCGTGGATCTGCTGTGCTTCGCCGGGAATATCAGGCTGAAAGGTTCGCAATTCATATCCGCCTGGCGCGTAAACCGCATCAGGAGGGAAAGCCATATCCATGCGCATCTGGTAATGACTGCGGATATGGGTGAAACCTTCCATCTCCGCGGCCATCCGGTCGCGCTGGTTCACCGCTGCAATGTACATGGTGGCGGAAATCTCAGGCGAGTCCGCTGTAAGCTCCTCCAGCGATCGCTCGATCAACAAATCCAGCAGTCGTAAATTGGGATCGATATCGGTGATATCCGGGTGGGTAAAAATGTCATATCGTACCCCGTTGGAACCCGGCACTGCCGCCGCATATCCGATCAGTTCATCCTGCTCATTCTCGCCCAGCCAAACGTCGCGGGAAAGATCCATCTGATCCCAGTCATACTGCAGATCCAGTTCGTCCGAGTCGCTCTCGCCGTATTCATCCATTCCGCAGGCTGACATTAATGCCAGTACGCGCTTGAAATCGTCTTTGCCCGGCCGCCGCAGCGTGGCAAAACACTGTTGAATATCCATATGTGTCATTCGCTGGTTTTGCTGTTTACAAAACCAAACCCCCTGATTTCATTCAATTTGCTGGTAAACGATGTTTCCGTTCGCCATTGTTAATGATACCCCAACGGAAAGCAGATCTTCAGGGGGCATGGAAAAGATGTTACGATCCAGCACACACACGTCCGCCAGTTTACCGGGCGTCAGGGTGCCTTTGCGTGCTTCCATAAATTCGGCATAGGCGGGCTCGGTGGTGTAGCTGATGATGGCCTGCTCCAGGGATACACCCTGTTCGATGTGAAACGGCGGCATCCCTTTGATGCCCGGATGACAGCGCGTGACCGCTCCGTAGATATTCTCCAGCGGGTTGGGCCGGCTCATATCGATGGCAGGCCAATCGGTGCCAAAACACAGATGGGCGCCCCCGTTCAACAGGCTCTGCCACGGATACGAGTATGCTCCGCGTTCAGCGCCGATACGCGCCAGGGTGTAATCATCGATACAGGCCGTGGCGTGCAGCGGCTGCATGCTGGCGATGACACCCAGACTGCCAAAGCGTATTTGATCCTGCGGGTGCGCCATTTCAATGTGCTCCACCCGGTGGCGGCTGTCTCGCCGGCCATTCATCTGCGCGGCGTGTTCGTAAATATTGAGCATTTCGCGCACACCGCGGTCCCCGATGGCATGCGTGATCACCTGAAAACCCGCTCTGTCAGCTTGCAGAGCCAGCGCGTCCATCTCTTCCACCGGCTGCATCGGGAAACCGCAGTTGCCCGCTTCATCGCTGTACGGTTCCAGCAGCCATGCGGTGCGCGAACTGAGCACACCATCCATAAACAGTTTCAGCCCGGTCACGCGGATCTGCTCGTTGCCGGCAAATCGTTCACGCAGTGAATGTGCGTATTCCAGGTTCTCCTCCAGAGCCGGCCATTCGTTGAGCCGGAAGGTCAGCTCGCCCTGCCGTGCCATCTCCTCCAGCACATCCAGATGCTCCAGCTCGATGCCGTTATTGGACAGGCTGGTGATGCCCATGCGGTTCAGTCTTGCCCCGGCATCCCGCATCACCTGCCGGAAATCCATCCCAGCCGGCAGCACAGGAGCCGGTACCGGGTTGTAAGCTTCTTCCAGCAGCATTCCGTTGGGGGTACCGTCTGCTTCACGCAGAATACGCCCGCCCACGGGATCAGGTGTGCCCACGGTATAACCCATCTCTTGCAGGGCGCGGGTATTCACCCAGCAGGAATGCCCGTCGATATCGGTAATGGCCACGGGGCGCCGGTTCTCAATTTCATCCAGTATGTGCCGGTTGGGGAACACACCGCCCTCAAAGCGTCCCAGATCCAGGCGCTTGCCTAGCAGCCACTCATTGGATGGGTTCTGCTCCGCGTAGTGCCGGATCACCCCGGCAGCCTGTTCGCGGTCTGCCACCCTAAACATGCTGAAGGTGCTGGCCTCGCGGATAGCCGCTTCTATGTAATGCGTATGGGCGTCATTGAAGCCGGGCAGAACCGCCCGGCCCTGTACATTAATCACCTGTGTTTTTGGATCGGCCAGGGCCAGGACTTCTTCATCTGTCCCCACGGCCATGATCTGATTGTCCTGCACTGCCACGGCCTGTCCCCATCCCTGCTTTGGATCAGCGGTGAAGACCACCCCGTTGTGCAGAATGACACTTGGGTGTGATGATTTTTGTTGCATGGTACACCTGTTATGCTGACTGTTCGGTTGTTTCTATCCACCCGTTGCGGCTGATTTCAGACAGGGTGTCTTCCAGGCGGTTGAGCACCTCATTGATCGTCTCTAACTCAATAATGAGCGGCGGTTCAATAC
>DAISXR010000032.1:12992-17351 GCA_036825755.1 Anaerolineaceae bacterium | reverse complement strand
CGGTTGAGCACCTCATTGATCGTCTCTAACTCAATAATGAGCGGCGGTTCAATACGGATGGTATGCGCGCTGGTGAGTGTGCCGGCCACCAGCACACCGCGTTTGAACAACCCGGCTGCCACCTGATAGCCCACTTCCGGGTTGTGGAAATGCATGCCGATCAGCAGCCCCTTGCCGGTGATGCTCTTGAAAATACCGGGGTAGCGAGCGGCCAGTTCTTTCAATTTGGCGATGAAATACTCGCCTTTTTTGGCAGCCTGTTCCCACAGCCGCTCGCGCAGGGTGATGCGGATGGCGGCGATGGCCGCGCTGCAGGCCAGCGGATTGCCGCCGGTGGTGGTGGTGTGGATGAACGGATTGGGGTCCATCATCACGCTCCAGATTTTCTCGGTGGACATAAAAGCCGAGATGGGCATCACGCCGCCGCCCAGCGATTTGGCTACCGAAATGATATCCGGCTCCACATCCCAATGCTGCACGCCCCACAGCTTGCCGGTGCGTCCCATGCCGGTTTGCACTTCATCGGCGATCAGCAGCACATCATGTTTGCGTGTCGCCTCGCGGATACGCGGCCAGAAATCATCCGGCGGAACAATCGCCCCGGCTTCTCCCTGGATCGGTTCCATCACCACCGCTGCCACGCCGATGCCCACCGTATCGCAAATCTCCAACTGCTGCTCCACCGCGTGCGCATCGCCGTACGGTACATGGTAAACCGGCCCGCCGTACAGAATTCCCGGCGGCATGCGGTAATCGGCTTTGCCCATCAGGCTGAGCGATCCCATGGTTTTTCCGTGGAAACCCTTTACAGCCGAGATAAGCGCTGGTTTTTTGGTGTACATCTTGGCCAGTTTGACCGCGCCTTCAATGGCCTCGGTACCGCTGGCGGCAAAAAAGCTGTACTGAATATCGCCGGGGGTGATCATGGCCAGCAGCTTTGCCAGCGCGCCCCGCAGTGGGTCAATTAATTCCTGTGAGGGCATGGGAGTGCGTTTCAACTGCCCCATCACCGCCTGCACCACTTCGGGGTGACCCCATCCCAGATCCATCAGACCATATCCGCCCAGGCAGTCAATATACTTGCGCCCCAGCACATCCTCAAACATCGCTCCCGAGCCGGTCCACTCGGTGGCGGCCCAATCGCCCGCTTCAGTCACCGATTTACGGTATCCCAGCCAGCCGCGGTTGAAGTGCTCCGCAAAGTTTTGTCTGGATTCATCAATGATTTGCTTGCCCAGTTCCTCGCTCACCTTTTCTTGCCGGATTATCCCCAGCCATTTTTCGGCATACGTCTGGGCATCGGAAAGCGCGCTTTCCTGCTTCTGATGGACCATTTCCTGAGTCATGTTATTCCTCGCTGTCTTCCAGGTTGAGTTTTTCAGCGGAATCGACCACGATATTGGGGATCCGCCAGCGATATACGTCTTTGATCACGATCGGCACCACTGAGGTGACCGTCTTGCGAACGCCTTCAATCTGACCGATATTCTCATTGACAAACAGGAATAATTCTGCATTGGTTCGGGCCACTACCTGTACGCTCAAATCGTTTGTACCTGTGGAACACGCCACGTAAGGGACGTTATCATATTTTGCAATCTGTTCTGCAATAGCCACCGATCTTCCGGGTTCCACCTCAACAAAAACATCCGCATTCACCACATACCCCAGTTTGGAGGGGATGGGCACGGCGCAGATTTCGATCACGCCCATTTTCAACAGACGGTCGATCCGGTAACGCACCGTTCGCTCGGTGATGTGGCCAATGGTTCTGGCAATTTGCGTGCTGCTCATGCGACCATCTGCCGCTAAAAGGTCTGCAATCTGTTTATCCAGGTCATCAATTGTATTTACCATATTTTCGTGAATTCTCCCTCTCACCTGATTTAAATGACGTCTTTATTATAATATAATTCCGAAAACTACAAGAGTGAGTTCGTCAAAATTGAGAAAATGCTCATGTGGAAATCAGGAAGATTTATGGCTGAAAAAACCGGTCGGAGAAGCCAGTCCCCAACCGGTATTAGGTAAAAGAGTAAGCAGACAGTTGATTATCCCTGAGTCTCCTCGGTGATGGCTGCTTCCGGAATTTCCACGGGTTGAACAACCGGTTTTTTCTTCCAGACCGGAAAACCTGCCATCACCGCCACGCCACTCAGCACAGCCACCCCGCCGGCGAGCTGCATCCAGGTGGGAACGGTGTGAAACAGCACCAGCGACCACACAACGGTCAGGATGGGGCTGATGGTGAGCAGAATGGACAGGATGCTGATGGAATAACGGTGCAGTACCGCATAGTACAGCGGCCGGCTGATGCAGATGTCTACAGCCGCTACCAGCAGAAGATAAGGCAGAGCTCCCGCCGGGGGAACTACAAAATCGGTGGTGAAAACTGCCCAAACCAGCAGACACAGGCAGTTGCAGATCATGCGGAAGGCATAGAATTCCAGGAAATCGAATTTCCCGCCGTATTTTTTCACCACGGCTGAATGGAAGGAATAGCTCAGGCTGGAGAGCACAACAATCAGCGAACCCAGCCGTAAATAGTCACCTTTTTGAAAAGTGATCACTGCCACGCCGGCAATGGCGATCACCGCGCCGATAATCTGGCGTGAGGTGAGTTTTTCCCGCAGCCAGACCAGCCCCCAAACCAGTCCGAAAACGATGGTGGTCTGTGACAGAATGGAAGCCGTACCAGGGTCGATGTAGTGCATAGCGGTATAACTCATATTGCTGGCGAAGGCAATTAAAAACCCGATCAGCAGAAAGAAACCCAGATTTTCAAACAGGATGCGAAACCGCAGACGTTTTTTGTAAGCGGCAAACCCGGCTACCAGCAGCATACCGGTGGTCATGGAGTACAGGGTGGCCTGTTCGGGCGGTAAAAATGGCTGAAGCAGTCTGGCGAACACAAAATACATGCTGTCGGTAATCAGCATCATGGCGGTTAACCCGATACCGGTAAAAGATTGTAATTTCGTCCCAGGCTGCGCTTTGGTCATTTTTAAATATCTCCGCTCGTATAAAAGTCCCATGGATTATAACGTTCTTTTCTCATCTGACAGACGTCAGTCTTTTCTACGACGCATGCCATGCGGCCATGGTGGTACAATCCTGGTTGTCGTATCCTTTATTGGAAGAGGTGAAAACATGTTATCGGCTCAGCAGCAGCAAATGGTGATCTCCTTTGCACAGGAAATTATTCGTATCAACAGCCTGTCCGGCCATGAGAAAGAGGTGGCGAATGCCATCGCGGCAAAAATGCGTTCTCTTGATTATGATGAAGTCAAATTCGATCCCTACGGCAGTGTGATCGGCATTCGTAAAGGAAGACATCCCGGCCCGCGTATTCTGTTTGACGGCCATATGGATGTGGTGGAAGTGCAGAACCCGGATGCCTGGGCAGTTCCGCCGTTTTCAGGCGCTATCCAGGACGGAAAAATCTGGGGGCGCGGTGCTTCGGATATGAAAGGCCCGCTGGCTGCTGCGGTGGTCACACTGGGTCTCGTTCCCCGCTCTGAGATTTACGGTACCATCATCCTTTCAGCCAGCGTGAATGAAGAAAAGCACGAAGGCGCCGCCCTGGCCAAAGTCATGGAGCTGACCCAACCTGATTTTGTGGTGATCTGCGAGCCCAATGGCGCCCGCCTGGGAATTGGACAAAAAGGCCGCGCAGGCATTACTGTGAGCGTGACCGGTACACCGGCTCACTCCAGCGTGCCGCATCTGGGTGATAACGCCATGTTGAAAGCCTGCCAGGTGATGGAACGGCTGGAAGATATGCCCCTCCCCAAAGATAAAATCCTCGGTGATGCCATCATGGTGGTGATCGACGGAATGTCGCACCCGTATCCCAGCCGCTCGACCATCCCGGTGGAGTTCTTTATGCATTATGACCGCCGATTGGTACAAAATGAAACCCAGGACAGCGTGATGGGGCTGATCCAAAACGGTCTGATAGACCTGCCGGATTGGAAAGCCGATTATCAGATGATCCATATGCCGGCTTATACCGGTGTTGAGTTGACGGAAGTTGATTTTCATCCTGCCTGGGTGATCGATACAAAGTCACCCTGGATTCAGAAAGCGCAAACCGGTCTACGGAAGGCCGGCGTTGAGCCTGTTTTTGGCACGGCCCAGTTCTGCACCAATGGCAGCTACAGCGCCGGTGTGGCCGGGGTGCCTACCATGATCTTTGGCCCGTCCTCCGGTATGCTGGCTCACTGCCAGGATGAGTACATTGAGGTTTCCGAGTTGCTGCAGGGCGCAGAAGGCTATTGGGGGTTGGTGAGTGAGTTAGGGAAGTAAATCACCCCACCTCTATTATCCCCGCCCCTCAAGGTGCGGGGAAAGTGTTTT
>DAISXR010000032.1:0-12892 GCA_036825755.1 Anaerolineaceae bacterium | reverse complement strand
AGCGGTTTTTTCTGCCGAATAATGTTCAAAATTGAAACAAACCATTTTCGGCGCAAAGCCCTCATTCCCCTCCTGGGAGGGGTGGCGCGTAGCGCCGGGGTGGTCGGCTGTGAAAATGAGTAGTGCTTCAGGATAAATTTTCACGTGTAGAAAATACGTCTTCGTGTTTTCCCCGCCCATGGGTGATGTTGTACAGTCCTCTGCACAACATCACCCATAATTAAGACACCCCCTTCCCGCGCCTGAGGAGATAGCCAACCACCATGCTATTGCTGAAAGGGGACGTTTGGCATTGCCAAACGCGGGGTTGGGTCAAAGAAAGCGCCCCGATCCACACCTACAACGTATTCAAAGAATAATCCCTCTCCGTCAGTTGATAAATTTTTAATGTAATTCTGACCTGATTCCAACATACCAGCGTTACCATAAACATGGCGCAGTTCTTGCGCCATGACTGATTGCAATTCGACAGGCTGCTCCATGCTGAACGCATAAATTATCTTTCATAGTCTGGCAGCCCGTCATGAGGGAGAAGACAGGTATGGATCTTGAGAAATATACGAAAAAAGCACAGGAAGCCGTTCTGGCTTCACAAAAAATTGCCGGTGAGTTGAACCATCAGACCATTGAACCGGCGCACATTCTACTGGCGCTGCTTCAGCAATCCGATGGGATCATCCCCGCCCTGGTGACGCGCATTGCCGGGAGCACGCAGGCTATCCTGAATGAATTGCAGACCGATCTGCAAAACCAGCCCAAAGTGTATGGCGGGAACACCCAGGTCAGTCTTTCCCGGCCGGCAGCCGATGTATTCGACGCCGCCGAACGCTACGCCAAAGGCATGCAGGATGATTTTGTTTCCACTGAGCACATCCTGCTGGGCCTTACCGAGAGTGTGGAACGAAAACGCCTGGCCGGGTACGGCATCACCAAAGATGCCATCCTCAAGGCTCTGGCCAGCGTGCGCGGCTCGCAGCGCGTTACCTCTGAAAATCCGGAAGATACCTACCAGGCCCTGGAAAAATACGGCCGCGATCTGACCGATTTTGCCCGGCGCGGGAAAATCGATCCGGTCATTGGCCGGGATGAAGAAATCCGGCGCATCATCCAGATCCTTTCACGCCGCACCAAGAACAATCCCGCCCTGATCGGCGATCCGGGTGTCGGTAAGACCGCCGTCGCCGAAGGCCTGGCCCAGCGGATTGTCAACGGCGATGTGCCCGAAGGTCTGAAACGCAAACGTATCGTCCAACTGGACATGGGCGCGTTGGTGGCAGGTGCAAAATACCGCGGTGAGTTCGAAGAGCGTCTGAAGGCCGTGCTCAAGGAAGTGACCGAATCAGACGGCGAGATCATCCTGTTCGTGGATGAAATGCACACCGTGGTAGGCGCCGGTGCAGCCGAAGGCGCCATGGATGCCGGTAACATGCTCAAACCCATGCTGGCGCGCGGCGAATTGCATATGATCGGGGCAACCACTCTGGATGAATATCGCAAATATATCGAAAAAGACGCCGCCCTGGAACGACGCTTCCAACCGGTCCTGATCGAAGAGCCCAGCGTGGAAGACACCATCAGTATCCTGCGCGGGTTGAAACAGCGTTATGAGGTTCACCACGGCGTGCGTATCACTGACGCAGCCGTGATTGCTGCCGCCACCCTCTCGAACCGCTACATCACCGACCGGCACCTGCCCGACAAGGCCATCGACCTGATCGACGAGGCGGCCGCGCGCCTGCGCACCGAGATCGACTCGAAACCGCAGGAGTTGGATGTGGTGGACCGCCAGATCATGCAGCTTGAAATGGAGCGCCAGGCGCTGCAAAAGGAAAAAGACAAAGGCTCGCGCGACCGGCTGGAAAAGCTGGAAGAAGAAATCACCGCCCTGAAAAGCCAGACCGCTGAATTGAACGCCCGCTGGCAAAGCGAAAAGCTGGCCATCTCGGAACTGCGTTCGCTTAAGGAACAGATTGATCAGATCCACACCCGCATGGAACAGGCCGAGCGCAATCAGGATCTGGCCGAGGCGTCGCGCCTGAAATACGGGGAACTGCCCCAGTTGCAGCAGCGTCTGAACAAAGCCGATGAGCAGTTGCGCGCTATTCAATCTGAGCAGCCCCTGTTGAAGGAAGAGGTGGATGCCCAGGAGATCGCCGAGGTGATCTCACGCTGGACGCATATCCCGGTCAGCAAGCTGCTGGAAGGCGAGATTGAAAAACTGGTGCACATGGAAGAACGCCTGCACCAGCGCGTGGTGGGGCAGGATGAAGCCATCCGTGCGGTAGCCAACGCGGTGCGCCGCACACGCGCCGGCCTGCAGGATCCCAACCGTCCGATCGGCTCGTTTATCTTCCTGGGCCCCACCGGTGTCGGCAAAACGGAACTGGCCCGCAGCCTGGCAGAATTCATGTTTGACGATGAACGCGCCATGATCCGCATCGACATGAGCGAGTATCAGGAAAAGCACACCGTCTCGCGGCTGGTGGGCGCTCCTCCCGGCTATGTGGGCTATGAGGAAGGCGGCCAGCTCACCGAAGCGGTACGCCGCCGCCCGTACAGCGTGGTGCTGTTCGATGAGATCGAAAAAGCACACCCGGAAGTCTTCAATGTCCTGCTGCAACTGCTGGATGATGGCCGCCTGACCGATGGTCACGGCCGCACGGTGGACTTCCGCAATGTGGTGGTCATCATGACCAGCAACCTGGGCAGTGAGCTGTGGTTCAAGCAATCCGGCGGGGTCAGCCGGGAACAGATCACACAAATCTTGCAGGCTCATTTCCGGCCCGAGTTCCTCAACCGGATTGATGAAATTGTGGTGTTCCACTCACTGGGCCGCGAGCACCTGGCCGAAATTGTGGAGATCCAGCTCCGCCATCTGACCGCGCTGCTGAAGAACCAGGGCTACACCCTGGATGTGACCGGCGATGCCCGCGAGTATCTGGCTGAGGTGGGTTATGATCCTGATTTCGGTGCGCGGCCGCTCAAGCGCGCCATCCAGCGCGAATTGCAGGACCCACTGGCGATGAAAATCCTGTCCGGTGAGTTCCACCCCGGTGAAACCATCCAGGTAGATCGCGGACCGGAAGGTCTGGAATTTACCGCCGTGATCGATGGTGAGGTGATCGGCGAGGAAGCCTGACGAGTCAGTTTGTAGCGTATCAGTAAATCCGCGCCGGGTTGGTGCAAGATGAGATAAAAAATGCCGTTGGATGACTTCCAACGGCATTCACTTTTCATATATATCATAGAATAATGTGACCGGTTCAGCTACTTCAGCGGCTTTCTCATCACGAACTTGTTTTCTGTTTCGCAAAACACCGTAAAACCGCTTTTCATAAACATTTCAGCAGGTCCCATAAAATCCTCGGTATCGTCAATGAAAGCCTTGTTCGGATAGGCTTCCACATAATCAAATCCATCTCGAGCCGCATCCTGACAGACCCGTTCCAGAAACAGCCGGGAAATGCCCTTTCTCTTCATCTCGGGCGCAATCGCAAAACAGAAAATGGATTTGACGCGGATACCCTGTGATACCTCATCGACAGGGATGGAACCCATAAACCGTCGCCAGCAGTAACACTTCAGGCAATCGGATTTTGTATTGGTATTGCACCACCCCACCACATGATCATCGCTGTATGCGAGATAGCCCTGTATGTTGTTCCCCTTCACGTATTGGATGGCGTAATCCCTTCTTTTCTCCAGCGACGAGGTAAAATCTTTCCCCTCGCTGTCATCATTGCACCACCACACGCAATAACATTTGTGGTCCTCTTTTTGATCCGCATGCGGTGTGGTATCAAAAAAATGAATATAGTCATCCACGAGATCCGCCGTCAGTTGACGTATTTCAATGTTCATCGTTTCCGTTCCATCAAAGAGAAGCACTTTGAGCGTCAGGTGCGTAATCCTTCAGGTGCTGTTTCACATACTTGACCACAAAATTATCCGGCTCCAGGTTTTCTGCCTGATCCAGCCAGGCTGAAGCCTTTTCAACATCCCCCGAGCGGCCGTATTCCAGCGCCATGATGGCATGCAGCGCTGCAGATTTTGGATCCACGCTCAACCCCAGCTTGATCACATCCACCGTTTGCGTGCTGGATTGATCAAATAATTGATCTGCGGCATTGGCAAACCGGTCTGCCGTCATTTGATAAGTCTCTTTTCCGCGCAGAGAATGAATGCAATCCAGCGCCGAGTCAAAACCTTCTTCCAGATAGGCTTTCATGACCGGAAAGTAAACCGAGGGGCGCGGTTGTTCAGGTTCGAAACCCAGGCCGATTTCTACCAGGGCGGTGGCCAGTTGCAGCATCGGCGCGCCGTTCGCATTGCTCATCACCGTCACGCCCAGGTTCATTTCCGGCACCAGCATGATCATCGAGCGGAAACCGTCATCGCTGCCGCCGTGGCCAACTGCCCTGAAACCGTGCAGATCCTGCAAAAACCAGCTCAGTCCGATCTGCCGCCCATCATCAATGGGGAAATACGGCTTCCACAACAGGTCATAGCTGGCATCCTGTAAAATCCGCACACCGTCCAGCTCACCGCGATTGAGGTTAACCTGCATCCAGCGGCAGGCTTCATTGGCGCTGGTATGAAAGGTGGAACTGGGGGCGTGAGCGCGATTGTAAGGGTAGTACGGCAGCACTTCATTGCCGAACAGATTATTGTGCGGGGTCATGGCCAGTTCATCCGGCACCTCGCCGCGCAGGAAGGTGCTGGTCTTCATTCCCAGCGGATCAAAAATGTTGCGGCGCATATATTCTTCAAAAGTCAGTCCGCTCACACGAGCAATCACCGTGCCCAGCAGTTCAAAGGCGATGTTGGAGTAAGCAAACTGGGTGCCCGGATCGCTGAGCAGCTTCTCGCTGCTCAAGGAACGGGCATATACTTCCAGCGCATCATCTTCGGTATATGGGTTGCCCCACTCGTAATCGTGCACATCCGGCATACCAGAGATATGGTTGAGCATCTGGCGCAGGGTAATGCTATTCACCCGCGGATCGTCCATGGTAAACCAGGGCAGATATTCCACCAGGCGCGCATCCAGATCCACTTTGCCCTGTTCGGCAAGCTGCATCAACGCCGTTGCAGAAAACGGTTTGGACACAGAAGCCATGTGATACAGGCAGTTCGGGGTCACCGGCTGCCCGTCGACCACCGAGCGCACCCCAAATCCTTCGGCCAGGACAATCCCGCCATCTTTGACCACTGCCACCGATAACCCGGGCAGTTGGTTTGCTTCGATAAACCGCTTGATGTAATCTGTCAGAGTGTGAGACAACATGGTCCCTCCGGTTCCGCTTCGATGAAGAATGTATTAATGGATGAAAAATTTAGTTCGGGTCAAAAAAATCCCGCCGCACATGTCCGTTTTGAGGACGCGGATAAATCTGCATGTACGCATCGGTTGAGGCAGCCAAAGCTCGCCGCAGCCTGCCATACATGGTCATGGTGCGCTGTCCGCCCCCCTGGCTGGCATGGCACTTTGAGGCTTTCTCGCGGATGAGGTCAGCTTCTCGGAAATTGATCTCCACATGCACCGGAAAATCCGTTTTCAAGATCTTTTCCATGTCAATATCGCCATTGCGGCCGGTGCGTTTGGGATCCATGCCCAGCAAAGGCATCACCCACAACAGCCAGCGCATCCGCTTGCGGGCCATGGTGTAATTATATAACCCCTGTGGCTGGAAAGCGGCGATCCCGCCATCCAGAGATACGCCTGTGTCTGCAGCCAGTTTGAAGGCCAGTTCGGTGGCTTTGTTGGTGGCAATGTGATCCGGGTGGAAGTAATTTCCCAGCGGATCATGGGTGATGACCACATCCGGCTGGAACTGTCGGATATACAAGGCGATTTCTGCAGCCACCTGTTCCACCGGGGCGTTCATTAAAGCATCCGGATGCTGGTTGGAAGGGGTATCGGGCATGCCCGAATCACGGTACTTCAGGAATATTACCTGGTGGATACCCAGCGTTTCCGCAGCGCAGCGCAACTCGGCTTCGCGCAGCTCGGCGATCGACGAATAATTTTCAAGATACTCAGGGCTCACATCGCCCGATTCACCGTGGGTGGTGCAGATCAAATCCACCTGCGCGCCACGGCTGGTGTAAAAGGCCAGCGTCCCACCGATTGCAAAGGTTTCGTCGTCCGGGTGGGCCAGAACGGCAAGTATTTTTTTATTTGAATAATTATCCATACCTGTTATGCGATCCTGTTTGATCGGAGCAGCGTTGCTGTCAGCGTTACTGGGCAGTTTCACTGCGGCAGAGTTGCTGCTTCCGAGAATACTTCCTTAGTATTGAAACTGCGAGCGGTCGATCTCGGCAGCCCAGGAGTTGATGCCGCCGCGCAGCACTTTTACCTGATTGTATCCCGCATTGAGCAGTATGTTGGCCGCGATGGATGCCTGCTGATCGCCGCGCCCATACACCACCACCAGTCGGGTGAGATCCAGTTCCGAGAGCCGCCCGGCCAGTTGCCCCAGCGGGATCAGGCGCGAGTTGGGGATCACCGAAATTTTCCGCTCCACCGTACTGCGAACGTCAATCAATTGGATGGGCTCTCCGGCATCGATCTTACCCTTTAATTCGCCCGGTTTGATAAAAAAGCGCTCCTCCAGGTTAACCGGCTGCTCGCGCTGATAATCTGCCGGGCGATCCTTGAGAGAATGAATGACCGGGTGGTCGCCGCAGATGCGGCAGTTGGGATCTTTGCCCACCTGCAGTTTGTGAAATTCCACGTTGAGGGCATCATACAACACCAGTTGACCGATGAGTGGTTCGCCCGCGCCGATGATCAGCTTAATCGCTTCAGCCACCTGGATGGTGCCGATGGTGCCCGGCAGCGCTCCAAAGACGCCCAGTTGCACCCCGGAAGGCATGGAGGTTTCAGGGGGCGGGTCTTTGAAGATACAGCGGTAACACGGCCCTTTCGCGGCATCCAGCACCGAGATCTGCCCCTCAAACTGGTATACCGAGCCGTAGATATACGGTTTCTTCAGCAGCACACAGGTATCGTTGATGAGATAGCGGCTGGGCAGGTTATCGGTTCCGTCCAGAACCAGATCATATTTGCCGATGATGCGTTCAGCGTTCTCGGGGGTCAGGCGTTCATCATAAATATCCACCTGTACCAGTGGATTTAATGCATGCAAACGGTCGCGGGCTGATTCCACCTTTGGCTTGCCGAGTTGTTCGGTGTCGTGGATCACCTGTCGCTGCAAATTGGATGTATCCACCACGTCAAAATCTATCAGGCCGATACGGCCCAATCCTGCTCCGGCCAGATACAAAGCAATGGGAGATCCCAGCCCTCCGGTGCCCACCACCAGGGCTGAGGCGTTCTTCAGTTTACGCTGGCCTTCCAATCCCACTTCCGGTATGGTCAGATGACGTGCATATCGGAAAACTTCTTCCTGTGTCAGGTCCTTGTTCAATATTTCCTCCATCCTTACTGGTTCTCTCACCCTTCAGACATGACAGGCCAATCATACCAGATAGAGATCAAAAATCGAATAGCACAAAAAATCCGGTCAAGGATCACTATTTTTATCTTACCCAATCTCCGGATTGCCAGTATGGTAAAATGGACGGGTATGCTTACCGATACTTTTGGCCACACTATTTCTTACCTGCGCGTTTCGGTCACTGACCGCTGTAATTTGCGCTGTGTGTACTGCATGCCGGAACTCGGCGTGGAAAAACACCCGCACAGCAGCATCCTGCGCTATGAAGAGATCACCGAACTGGTGCGCGCTTTTGCCGGTTTGGGGGTGAAAGCGGTTCGCATCACCGGCGGTGAGCCGCTGGTGCGCCCCGAGCTTCATAAACTGGTCGCCATGATCGCGGGGGTGGAGGGCATTGAGGATATCAGCATGACTACCAACGCTGTGCTGCTAGCAAGCCAGGCCAAAAAGCTGGCCGACGCCGGTTTGCAGCGCATCAACGTCAGCCTGGATACCCTGCGGGATGACAGATTCCGAAAAATCACCCGTTTCGGCTCCATCGACGATGTGTGGCGTGGTCTTGAGGCTGCCGAAAAGGTTGGTTTCAGCCCCATCAAAATCAATGTGGTAGCCGTGCGCGGTTTAAATGACGATGAATTCCTCGATATGGCCCGCCTGACCCTGCAGCATCCCTGGTCGGTGCGCTTTATCGAGTTGATGCCCATTGGTAATCAGGTGCATTGGGGCGAGGGTTTTCCGGAACCGGAAGACGCCTTCATCTCCGCCGCTGAAATCCGCTCACAGTTGGAGCCGTACGGGTTGGAACCGGTGCAGCAAAAAATCGGTTACGGCCCGGCGCGCGAATTTCGACTGACCGGCGCACAGGGCACGGTGGGTTTCATCACCGCCCTGAGCGATCATTTCTGCGCTTCATGCAACCGCCTGCGCCTGACCGCCGACGGCAATCTGCGGCCCTGCCTGTTCAGTGATGTGGAAGTTCCGCTGCTTGAAGAAGTTCGCAAAGGCGAACCCATCCTGCCGCTGATCCAGCGCGCTGTGGCACTTAAGCCTGACAGCCATCACATTGAAGACGACGATACCCCTGAAAAACGCAAGATGAAAGATATCGGCGGTTAAGAACAGACTAACCTCCTCCCTTCCCAAATGAAAAGCGGTGGGTGAAACAGGAAGGTTTTGTCGTGTTTGGTCCCGTCAGACGTGCTCACCCCAACCCGTGTCTTTCCAAATCCCCGGGCGCAGCAGCCCGCTCCGCGTTTTTTCTCCGCAGATTTACATATTAATGCAGTCCTCTGCACAATTATGTAAATTAAAAGAAATTCCCCTCCCGGATGGGAGGGGTCAGGGCTGGGTGAAAATAAAAATTACGCCGTCCCAAACTGCCGATCTCCGGCATCTCCGAGCCCGGGCACAATATAACCGTGCTCATTCAGCCCTTTGTCCACCGCAGCCAGGTGAATGGGGACATCCGGGTGATGTTCGTGCAAATTGGCGATTCCCTCAGGGGCGGCGATCAGCCCGATAAACTTGATCCGCTTGACGCCCCAATGCTTGAGAATATCCACCGTGGCTACCGCTGATCCGCCGGTTGCCAGCATGGGATCCAGGATCAGGCATACCCCCACGGTGGGCGAAACCGGCAATTTGTTATAGTACTGCACTGGCTTGAGCGTCTTCTCATCCCGGTATAGCCCAATGTGCCACACCTCGGCGGACGGCATCAGTTCCCAGATTCCCTCCACCATTCCCAGGCCGGCCCGCAGAATGGGGATCAACCCGATCACTTCCTTCAACTCGGCTGCATCGGCAATGCCGATGGGGGTCTGCACCTGCACCGGGGCAGTCTGCAAATCCTGTGTGGCTTCGTAGGCCAGCAGTGCGCTAATTTCGCGTACCAGTTCGCGAAATTTTTTGGGGTCGGTGGTAGCGCGGCGTAAACGCGATATCTTGTGACAAACCAACGGATGGTTGGATACATGCAGCATGGGGTTTTGAGCGGTCATTTTCAGTTCCTCGAGTTTCTTTTGACTGGCCGGCGGCCTGCTATCCATTTTAATCCAAACTGGATGGGTGAGGAACATGACGTCTGTCCCATTCTGAACCGGTACGCGGCACGCTTACCTGCAATAAGGCCGGGGAGGATGATGTATAATCAATCTCATGATGAACCCGGAAGACCGGCCCATTTCACCACAGGTCAAACCCGATGATCGCGTCGATCAGGCGCTTCGTCCGCATTCACTGGGCGAGGTGATTGGGCAGGATCACGTCACCGAAAATCTTTCCATCCTCATTCAGGCCGCCCAGCAGCGAAAAGAGCCGCTGGATCACGTGCTGTTTTACGGCCCGCCCGGCCTGGGTAAAACCACCCTGGCTTACGTGCTGGCCTCCGAAATGAATGTGAATATCAAGGTGACCTCCGGACCGGCGGTGGAACGCGCCGGTGATCTGGCGGCCATTCTCACCAACCTGCGCGCCGGTGATATCCTGTTCATCGATGAAATCCACCGCCTGGGCAAAGCCATTGAAGAGGTGCTCTACCCGGCCATGGAAGATTTTTCACTGGATATCATCATCGGCAAGGGACCCTCAGCCCGCTCCATCCGGCTCAAGCTTCCTCGATTTACCGTCATCGGGGCTACCACCCGCCTGGCGCTCATCAGCTCGCCGCTGCGGGCCCGTTTTGGCGCGGTGTACCGCCTGGATTACTACGATCAGACCGCCATGGAAAAAATTGTGCATCGGGCTGCCAATCTCTTAAAAGTGGAAGCCCAGGAACGCGGGATCCATGAAATTGCCCGGCGGGCGCGCGGAACCCCGCGTGTGGCGCTGCGCCTGCTGCGCCGGGCGCGTGATTATGCCCAGGTGCGCGGTGACGGCACCATCACGTATGAAAATGCCAGCGAATCGCTCAAGTTGATGAGTGTGGATTCGCTCGGGCTGGATGAGGTAGACCGCCGCGTGCTGCTCACCATCATCGAAAAATACAACGGCGGACCGGTGGGTCTCAGCACCATCGGCGGATCCATCAGCGAAGAACCGGATACGATCATGGATGTTGTGGAGCCGTATTTGCTGCAGCTCGGCTTTTTGGAGCGCACCGCCAAGGGACGCATCGCCACCCGCCTGGCCTACGAGCATCTCAACATCCCATATACACCCCCCAACCAACCGGGCCTGTTTGAAAAGTGAAAACCAGCGATTTTGACTACAACCTGCCCCCGGAACGGATTGCCCAGACCCCGGTGGAACCCCGCCATGCCTCGCGCCTGATGGTGCTGGACCGCAGCGCTGAGGGTTTACAGCATACTCGCTTCTGGAACATCACCGAATATCTGCATCCCGGCGATGTGCTGGTGATTAACCAAACCCGCGTCATTCCAGCACGTCTGCCGGCTCACAAAGCCAGCGGCGGCAAGGCCGAGATTCTACTGCTGCGCAGGATTGACCTGCTGACCTGGGAAGCCCTGGTGGGCGGTAAAAACATCCGCGCCGGCAGTAAGCTGGTGGTTGACGGCGGCACTCAGGCGGTCATCCTCTCACCGAACAGCGGTACGCTGCGCCAGGTGCGCTTTGAGGAACCCATTGAGACCTGCCTGCCGCAAATCGGCCAGATCCCGCTCCCGCCGTACATCCATACCCCGCTGCAGGACCCTGAACGGTATCAGACCGTCTATGCGGAAACACCCGGTTCCGCGGCAGCTCCCACCGCCGGTCTGCATTTCACACCTGAGTTGATCGCCGAACTGGAAGGAAAAGGCATCCGCTTTGCGCGCGTCACTTTACACGTGGGGCTGGATACCTTCGCCCCGGTCACCGAGGAGAATGTTCAGGATCATCACATCCACACCGAGTGGTGCGAAGTCACCGCTGAAACCGCTTATTTGATTAACAGCGCCGCTCAAAACGGCGGACGGGTTGTAGCGGTGGGCACCACCAGCGTACGCACGCTGGAAACGGCCGCGCAGCACGCCGTCCCCGGGCAGCGGGTGGGCGCCTTTGAAGGACCCACCAACATCTTTATCACACCCGGGTACACGTTCAAGGCAGTGGATGCCATGATCACCAACTTTCACCTGCCGCATTCCACCCTCATCATGCTGGTGAGCGCTTTTGCCGGTCGCGAGCGTGTGCTGGAAGCTTATCGCACCGCCGTGGAGATGAATTACCGCTTTTACTCCTTTGGCGATGCCATGCTGATCCTGTAAGGTTGTGTGTTTTACACCACATTCCGGTTTCTTTCCCAATTACGACCTTATTCCTCCAACTTGATAAAATTCAGCTTTTCCCCGATAATGGGTGCAATTCTGGAAAGACAGGAACCGTATGAACCTGAATGAAATGCTTCCCGAGGAAATCAACCGGCAAAATGATGTACATGCAGCCGGTTGGGATGAACTGAACGAGCAGATCGTCACCTGCCGGTTGTGTCCGCGTCTGGTTGCGTGGCGTGAGAGTGTGGCGGCGGTCAAACGGCGCGCCTATGCCGATTGGGAGTACTGGGGCAGACCGGTGCCCGGTTTTGGTGATCCGCTGGCACGCCTGCTGGTGGTGGGATTGGCTCCCGGTGCGCATGGCTCCAACCGCACCGGGCGTATGTTCACCGGCGATGCCTCAGGCGACTTTTTCTACCCGGCCTTATATCGAGCCGGCTTTGCGAACCAGCCTGAATCGATACGCCGTGAAGATGACCTTACCCTCACGGATGTGTTTGTTTCAGCCACGGCGCGCTGTGCCCCGCCCGATAATAAACCGCTGCCGGAAGAGATCCGCAACTGCCGCAGGTATCTTCTTAAAGAGATGACGTTTTTGCCCAATGTTCAGGGCATTGTGCTGCTGGGCAAGATCGCCTTTGACCAGATACTGACCATCCTGGGAGGTTCGGTACCCAAAACGGCAAAATTTGCCCACGGCGCGTTGTATGAGTTGAAAAACGGGCTGCCCTGGCTGCTGGCGTCATATCACCCCAGCCGGCAGAATACACAGACCGGCCGGCTGACGCAAGCGATGTTTGACGAGATCTGGACCACCGCACGGGCAAAGCTGCGCTGAAGATAAAGCCCCATTCCCCGCGTTTGGCAATGCCAAACATCCCCTTTCCCCAAGGGGAAAGGGGGAAGAATTTATTGTTAGCGAAGCTGAGCAGAAGACTGCTCAGCTTCGCTAATGTGTTGGAAAACACGAACACCGATTTTCCTGCCATACTTCCACGAAAACGCAAACAGCTCCCCGTGTTTGCCCGCAGTAGCAAACAATTGAGCTGCGGACAGCTCAATTGTTTGCATTAAAAACATTTCCCCGCCCCTGGAGGGGCGGGGATAAAGGGGGTGGGGTGCAAATTGTAAGCCCTAACCCCCTGGCCCCCTTCCCAATGGGTGTATAGACTGGGCACATAGGTAACAGGTGTTCGGGGACATCGGTAACACATG
>DAISXR010000031.1:30991-33135 GCA_036825755.1 Anaerolineaceae bacterium | reverse complement strand
TCACGCAGCGGTTGACCATTCCCACCATCGGGATTGGCGCCGGGGCGGGCTGCGATGGCCAGGTCCTGGTGACACACGACGCCATCGGCATGTTTGAGGGTTTCAAGCCGAAATTTGTCAAACGCTTTGCCGAGATCCGCCGCGAAATGGTAAAAGCTCTGACCGATTACGGCACGGAAGTGCGTGGCAGGGTTTTTCCGGCTCAGGAGCATACCTTCTCGATTGACGAAGACATGCTGAAATTGTTAGTGAGTGAACTGGAAGAACCAAAGATCGAGTAGATTAATCATAAAAGCAGCCGGCCGGTGAGATCTCATACATGTGTGAGATTTCACCGGCCAGTTGATTTCAGCCAATCCGATTTATTCTCCCAATAAGCTGGGCAAGTGAATATCGCGTTCTTTCAGAAATGCCATCGTTTCGGCGTGATTCGGAACAGCACGCGCTCCCTGGCGGGTGACCTTGAGCGCACCCACTGCGCAGGCGTACACCAGCGCATCGTGCAGATCGGCGCCCCGACAGCGGGCGGCGATAAACCCGGCGTCAAAAGAATCACCGGCGCCGGCGGTGCTGAGCACGGGTACCTTGAAAGCCGGACAGTGTTCGTCAAAGTCATCGCTGAACACCGAGGCTCCCTGTTCACCCTGTTTGAGCACCACCAGCCGTACACCGGTTTCAAACATATGCTCCACACCCTCTGAGAAGCTCATATGGGGGAACAGCAGCCGCATTTCCTCGTCGCCGATCAAAACCACATCCGAACAGGCGATGGCTTTCATTTGAGCAGCGCGCAGTTCCGGCGGAAAATAATCGCCCTCCAGACGCAGGTTGGGGTCGTAATAAATGAGATGTCCGCGATCATGCGCAAACTCCAGGGCATACAGCAGGGCTGAGCGGGAAGGTTCTTCCACAAGGCATACACCACTGGTATGGATCACGGCTGGAAGGAGAGGCTTGATCCGGTCAATATCCGTCTTTTGCAGGTCGGTGTGCGAGGCTCCCCTGGCGCAGGCGATAAAGGTGCGTTCGCCGGTATCGTCGATGATGGCCAGTACGATGCCGGTGAAATCACCGGGTCTCACAATCACGCCGGTGGTATCCACGCCGGCCTTTTGAAATTCCTGAATGGTGTACTGCCCGTATGGATCATCCCCCACGCAGCCTATGAACCCGGAGCGGATGCCCAGGGTGGCAGCATTGGCAGCCACATTGGCTGTGGTGCCGCCCGGGCTCAGACTGACTGCCGAACTCCAGATGTTTCCGCCGCGGGGAGGGAGCGTAGCGGCATGGGTGAGCAAATCCACCATGGCATCGCCGATCCCCATTACATCTACCGTGACATTCCTGTTCGTTTCCATGTTCATTTTCTCTGGTATATCATTGTTCTGCACGCGTAAACGATTTGGCATACCGGCTCATCAGGGCGATGGCGATGATGGTTAAGATGTACGGCAACATCTGCGGGATCTGCGAGGGGATGATCTCCGATGGGATGCGCAGGCTGGCGGCGTTGGCCATGCCAAAAATGAGACTGGCGATCAGCACAGTGATGGGGTTCCCGCTGCCGAACAGTACAATAGCCAGGGCAATGAAACCGCGTCCCGACACAATGGTGAGGGTGAAGATGCCCAGATAGCCCATCGAAAGATGCACACCCGCCAGACCGCAGAACACGGCGCTGATGATAAATGAGCTGAGCTGCATCCCCTGGATGCTCTTGCCGGAGGCGCTGACCGCCAGCGGGTTGGAGCCGGTGGCTCTGAGCCAGAAACCGAACGGCGTTTTGTAAAATACCAGGTAGGTGACCAGCACCAGCAAAAAGCCGATAGGGATCAATATGGAATAGTCATTCAAGAGACCATTCAGCAGGGGGTACTTTTGCAGAAACTTGAGCCCCACATCCGGCAGCAACGCGATATCTTGTGAGGAAAGCACTGCCTCCTGATGATAATAGCGTCGGATAATGTAGGCGGTCACACCGCTCATCAGGATGTTGATGGTGATTCCCACTGCGAAGATATCAGCTTTGAGCTTGAGCACAAAATACGCATAAAACAGGCTCAGCAGAACGGATGCGAGGATACCACACACCAGCCCGATCAGCCAGCTTCCGGTGGTGAAGCTCGCGATATAACCCACCAGGG
>DAISXR010000031.1:0-30891 GCA_036825755.1 Anaerolineaceae bacterium | reverse complement strand
ACCAGCCCGATCAGCCAGCTTCCGGTGGTGAAGCTCGCGATATAACCCACCAGGGCTGCCAGCAGCATCATACCTTCCATGCCTACATTGGGCACGCCGGCTACCTGCATATAGGCGCCGCCTAACGCTGCCAGCAGAAGTGGTGTGGCAAGGCGGATTGACGCGCGCAAAAACTCAACGAGATTTTCCATAATTCTTCCTGTGGGTGAACAGTTTGGAAAGGGTAGATCCGATGCGTGAACGGATAATGACCACCAGGATGATCACACTTTGCAGAATATCATTGAACTCGGGGGCAATTCCCAGTTTGGCTTCCAGGCCAATCATGCTGCTCTGGATGAAGGCAAAAATGGCCGATACCACCAGAATCAGGATGGGACTGTTGGTGGCGATGATGGCAATCAGCACACCGGTAAAGCCAATCCCGCCGCCCAGACCGGAGAGGAATTTGTGGTTCACGCCCAGCACCAGGATGGTACCCGCCAGCCCCGCCAGTGCGCCGCCAATCAGCATGGCCAGCAAACGTTTTTGTTGATCACGCACACCGCCATAGCGGGCAAATTCTTCATTAGCGCCCAGTACCTTCCATTCGTACCCCCAACTGGTTTTGGCATCCAGGAACCAGATCACCAGAAAAACGGCTGCCGCGATAAAGAGCCCTACACTAAGATTGGAGAGTGGAACAAGCTGTTGGAGGTATGCTGATTTCTGGATCAGTTCGGTTTCTGCGTTGGAAGCACCCGCAGCCCGAAAGGGGTAGTTGACCATGTAGTTGGTGAATAATGTGGCCAGGTAATTCATCATAATGGTGGTCACAATCTCATTGGCGTTGTATTTCAGGCGCAGCAGGGCCGGTACCAGCGCCCACAGCGCTCCGCCCGCCATACCGGCCAATACGCACAGCAGAATATGCAGCACCGGCGGCAAACCGGTGATGTAGACACCGGCCAGGGCTGAACACAACGCCCCTACCAGAAGCTGCCCATCACCACCGATATTCCAGATACCGGCTTTGAACGGGATGGCAGCCGCCAACGCCACCAGCACAATCAACACCAGCCGTGAAATCATATTGGCAAACCGGAACGTCGATGAAAATGTGCTGGAAACGGCGCTCGTGAAAATGTCGGCGATGTTCGATCCATCCAGCAACAAAATGGCCAGACCAAACAAAATGGCCACCAGAATGGCTGCAATAAAACCAAAACTCTGTTGAAAGATCTCCCGGCGGATGTTCTTTTTCTCGTCCATATTACATCCTCTTTGATCCAACCATGTATTTGCCCAGTTCAAACCGATCAATCTCTTCCGGGCGGGTGATGGCAACCAGTTCACCCGAATACATCACGCCAATCCGATCGCACAGCCCGAAGATCTCATCCATATCACCGGAAATCAACAGGATGGCGCAGCCCTCATCGCGCCGGCGTATCAACTCAGATTGGACAAACCGGGTGGTGCGGATATCGATACCCTGGCTGGGATAAGCCACAATCATGAAGGGAGTATCCTTTGAGAACTCACGCCCGATCACCAGTTTTTGCAGATTTCCGCCCGAAAGACTGCCTGCGTTGATCTCCAGCGAACTGGCTACCACATCGTACTTGTGAATGATTTCTTGAGCGAATGAGCGCATCTTTTTCTGCTTTAGCACGATGCCCTGGTGAAACCCGGGCAGGTAATGGTGACCCATCACCGCATTATCCAGAATGGATAATCCCACAGCCGTACCGCGGGTGATTCGGTTTTCAGGCACATAAGCCATACCGGCCAACCGGCGCTGACGCACATCCCAGCGAGTCACATCCTGTCCGTCAAAAACGATCTTCCCGTTCGTCACCGGGCGCATCCCTGACAGTGCCTCTACCACTTCAGCCTGCCCGTTGCCGCCCACCCCGGTGAGACCAAAAATCTCGCCCCGGTTGACAGAAAAGCTGACATGCTTGATGATTTGCCGCTCGCGGCTGCTGATACATAAATCCAGCACCTCCAGCATGGCGTTTCCGTACGTGTGTTTCTTTTTATCAATCACATTCAGCGGTTCATCGCCTACCATCAGGCGAATCAATTTATCCCGGTCCATCTCGGCCCGCGGCAGGGTTGCTTTGAGGGCGCCCTTGCGCAGCACGCTGATTTCATCCGAAATGGCCAGCGCTTCTTCCAGTTTATGGGTAATGATGATGATGGTCTTGCCTTCCTGGCGCAGTTTGCGCAGGATATTGAGCAATTTTTCAATCTTTTGCGGGGTCAGCACCGAGGTCGGCTCATCGAGAATGAGAATTTGCGCCCCGCGATACAAAGCCTTGCCAATTTCAACAATTTGCCGCTCTTCTACTGACAGCGAACCCACCGGCACCGTCAGATCCAACGGCATGTCCAGCAGAGCCAAAATTTCTTTCGCCCGTTTGTTGACGGTTTCATAGTCGCAAAAGAACAAATTTTTGCGCGGTTCGATCCCCAGCGCAAAGTTTTGAGCGATGGTAAATTCATTGACCAGCGTAAAGTTCTGGTGGATAAACCCGATGGACAGCTTGAGCGCCTCAGCGGGATTGTGAATGACCACCGGTGTGCCGTTTACTTTTATCTCGCCTGATGTAGGGGCTTCTTCACCAAACAGGATGCGCATCAGGGTGGTTTTGCCTGCTCCGTTTTCACCCAGCACAGCATGGATATGCCCCTCGATCACAGCCAGGTCGATTTGATCATTTGCGATGGTGCTGCCGAAGACCTTGGTGATTTTCTGCGTTTCAATTGCGTACTTCACTTGTGTCTCTCCGCGAACTCATACCGGCTCAAAAAGACAGGGTGAGAGGTTTCCCCCTCACCCTGTTGAAAAACTAAGGTTTACTCTGCTGCGGTGTATGTATCGACGACAATCTCACCATCGATAATCATTTGGGCATATTCAGCTACTTTGTCTTTGATCTCCTGGGGAACCAGGTCAGGATCCATATCGCCGTAGTCGATTCCTACACCATTCTCGGCCAGGCCGTAAGAAAGGGCGGCGCCGGCTTCAAGATCACCGGCGATGAAGGCCTGGGTGAACTGGAAGATCGAATCGCCTACGTTCTTGCGCATGGAGGCCAGTACCCATTCCGGGGCGAGACCCTTCTGGTTGGTATCCACACCGATGGCATAGCGTTCAGCTTCTTTGGCAGCTTCGAACAGACCTAAACCGGTCGGGCCGGCAGCCTGGAAGATGATGTCGGCGCCCTGTCCATACATGGCCAGTGCAGTTTCTTTGCCGATGGCGGCATCGTAATGCGTGCCGGCATACTGGTCAACCAGCGTGATGCCTTCCACGGCGTATTTTGCACCCTGGTCAAAACCAACCTGGTAGTCATGGATCACGGGCATATCCGCACCGCCCATGAAGCCTACCACGGTCGCGTCATCGGCATTGGCCAATGCTTCGGTCTGGGTGGTCATAAGGGCAGCCAGTGCGCCAGCCAGGAATGCGCCCTCGTTCTGCTTGAACGAAACGGACATCATGCCTTCGATCGAGCTGGCACCATCAACATACACGAAGGTTTTATCGGGGAACTGGGGCACGACCTCTTTGAGCTGTTCATCGAAGAAATAGCCGGGGATCACAAAGATCAGGTCGGCTTCTTCAGCAGCAGACAGGAGAATATCGAGGTTGTTATTGTTGTCATCATGGTTGGTGATGATCATGGTTTCCAGGCCAAGTTCATTGACCATGCGCTCCAGGCCGCCGTTGGCTGAGTCGATGAAACCCATATCGCCAATTTCACCACCTGCCACCACAGCCACTTTGATGGCTGCAGCAGGAGCCGTGGTTGCGGCTGCTTCTTCAACAACAGGGGCTTCGGTAGCCGGAGCTTCGGTAGCTGCCGGTGAACAGGCAGCCATCATCGCAACGATCGCAATGATGCATACAGTGACGAACAATCTTTTCTTGAACATAATACTCCTTTATCGATGCAAACAAATTGAACAAAGTATTCAACCAGGTGAAATCTCTCAACTTGCCTTGCTCTTGTGAATGGACCCCTGTCACCTCCTGAAAAGACCTGTCAAAGGATGATTGATGTTGATTAGCGGTGTGCTCTAATTTCTTTGACCACTTCCATCAGTTCCTGCACCCGTTTCCGGTCCACCACATTGGAACTGACGCCGTCTTTTTTCAACGAGGTTCCCACGATGGCACCGTCGGCATATTTGAATATCTTTTCGGCATTATTTTTGCTGAACCCGCTGCCCACCAACACCGGAAAATCTTCCACGGCCTGTTTTGCTTCTTCAATATCCGCCAGTTTGGTTTCCTTGCCGGTATGCGTTCCGCTGATGATGATCGCATCCGAAAGGAAGTATTTGGCATCCAGCGCCGAATCACACAACGGGCGGTTGACCAGCGGAGCGGAGTGTTTGATATGCACATCGGTGAAGATTTTGATGGAGGGATCCAGGAATTTGCGGAAACGCAGCAGTTCGTGGGGTTTCGGCAGAACCAGACCGCTTACATCTACCGACGCTTCGGTGAAGAAGGTGGCGCGCATAAATTTTGCGCCTACCGCATGGGCCACACCCAATGAAGCCTTGGGGTCGGCCAGAATGCAGATACCCACCGGTACTTTAGCGGCCTGCATAACGTGCTCGCTGATCACGGCCATCGCGGCGGTAAGCTCCGGGCCAACTTCCATGGGGTAATAGGTAGGATCGGAGAAGTTTTCAACTTCCACAGCGTTTACGCCGCCTTCCTGCAATTCATTCAGATCATACAGGGCGCGTTCGATGACCGCTTTGAGTCCTTCGCCGTTGTATACCGGTGAACCGGGAAGCGGGGGCAGGTGCAGCATTCCGATGATGGGTTTTTTGACGCCAAACAGATCATGGAAGTTCTGCAAACGGGTATCGTCAGGGTACATGCTCATTTTATTTCTCCTATTTGGGCCACACGCTGCGGGCAACCTTCATGAAAGAAGCCAGTTTTTTGGGATCGATGGGGTTTTCCGTATCGTTGTCAAACTTGATGCGGGTGCCCAGAATCACGCCGTCGGCGATCGCTTTGTAATGGGGCAGATTTGTTTCATCAGCTCCGCTGGCTACCAGAACAGGTGTGTAATGAACGGATTCTTTCACTTCTTTCACATCAACGCTGTTGGTTTCTGCGCCGGTGGCAACACCGGTAACCAGAATGGCATCCGCCAGCCCGCGGTGTTCCAGGTCATTGGCAGCCTGGCCGATGGGGCGCTGTGAGAGGGGATAGCCGTGTTTGATATGCACATCGGCAAAGATCTTCACATCGGCGTTGAGGAATTTGCGGTAGCGCAGTGTTTCAGCGGCGATGCTGTCCATCAAGCCGGCGTCCACCACATAGGTTTCGGTATAGTAGGGTACGCGGATGAATTTTGCGCCGATCACATGGGCAATCGCCAGACCAGCGATGGCATCCGATTGCAGCACGCACAGGCCCAGTGTGAGTTTGGGTACCTCACGGGCGATCGCCGCAGAAACATAGGTCATGGCTGCGATGGTTTCAGGAGGAACGCGCTTGTAAAACATCACATCGCCAAAATTCTCAATAATGGCGCCGTCTACCCCGGCCTGCTCCAATAAACGAGCATCACTCAGGGCCTGATCGGTGATTTCGTGCATACTCATGCCTTCATAACGCGGGGAACCCGGCAGCGGGGCTAAATGAACCATACCGATTACCGGTTTCCGGGTTCCAAAGATCCTTTCGAACTCTGCAAACTTGTCTACTATTCTCATAAAGATCCTTTCAGAATGATCGTCGCGCAGACCCTTGGGCAGACGCGACGAAAAATAACGAATTTTTAGGTGACCGATCTATCGATACAGTTCCACTTCCACAGAGTAGGCAGCACTGTTGAACACACAATCGACATATTCAATGGGCGTTCCACCCTGCTGATCGGATTGAATGTAAGTGGTACGGATCATGCGCAGAACCGGCGATCCGTGTTTCACGTTGAGATAACCGGTTTCGTCTTCGCGGATCAGGTCCGCGTAGATAGTCTCACGCGCATTTTGAATCTTGAGCTGCATGGCCTTTTCGAAACCCTCATACATTGACAGGCGGGCATAATCGAACTGCCGCAGTGCAGGGAATTGAACGATGTTCATCCACGAGGTGGTCAGGCCAATCGGTTCACCGTCCACTTTTCGCAGGCGGATGACCTTCAGCAGGGGGGTACCTTCGGGAAGCTGAAATGCCTGGCAGACCTCAAAGGGAGCGGGCTCTTCACGGGCGCCCAGAAAATCGATGCTGGGGGTACGCCCGATGCGGTGAGCCTCTTCTGTAAAGCTGACCAGGGAGGGAAGTTTACTGCGAACCTGTTCAACCACCACCGTGCCTTTGCCCTGCTCGCGCCGGATCAGGCCTGCATTGGTGACCAGCCCAAACGCCAGGCGAACGGTGGTGCGGCTGAGATTGTATTCGCGGATGTAATCGGATTCGCTGGGGAGCAGATCACCGGGTTTGTAAGCGCCACTGGCGATTTGTTTTTTGATATGTTCGGCAAGCTGCCGGTAGATGGGAAAACCACTGTTTCGATCAAATGGATTTTGTTTCACGGGGGCTCGCTTTTCTTTTTTGCTCTCTATAACATTCCAATGTAGTAATGTTATAACGTTTGAACCTACTATAGTACGGTGACAGGCTACATTTCAGTACAGAATGTCATGGATAACAGGTGATATCCGGCTGACAGACTAAGTCGCCGCGATATGGGTGCGGTAGGGTCGGCTGTTGATTTTCTGGCGAGTTTGTTTGATAATGATGACAGAGTAAATCCCACCCCCAGGAGGGTTTATGACTTCCCCCAATCCAGATTCAACCAACACCGCTGCCGGACAGACCGGATCCGAAAAACTGCAAAAAGAGATACGTGATCTCGAGCAGGTAATCGAGCAAACCATTCGCGAGGATGGATATCATAAACACGCTTTTTACCCGTTAGCACTGGTGGTGTGCGTGATCTTTACCGTGGCGAGTCTCTCCGCGTTCATCGCCTATGACGTAGTCATATGGGCCGTGTTTGCATTTGTGGGTATATTTGTGTCTATAGCCACCGCCGCGGCGGTGAGGCTGCAGGCCAAAGAGGCGAAAGAGCAGGGGCTCAAACTGGAAGAGATGATTACTCCGTACCGCTCGGCGCTGGCAAGGAAACAAAATGAGCTGAATGAGATCATTCACCGGAAAACCCCTCCTCAATCATCATAATCGAAAGAATTTGTCCGCTTGAATGCTTAATTTTCGGTCATCGTAGGGTGATCGTCAGCCAGTACCTCACTTGACAATCTTAAATTTCCCTTATAATTGTGCCAGTACATGGTAGTCAATTACTCTTCATTCTCTTCGGTACCGTTTCGGGGAATCTGTTTCCTGTTAAGCGACGCCCCTTTGGGGATATGCTGTGGATGAGCGAAATGCGGTCACAGGCCAATCGACCGCCTGGAATCTGGTCAGCAAGCTGGGTGAGGGCGACGCCGGTGAGGTGTACATCGTGCACAGCATCACCGACGGCCGCCGGGCTATTTTAAAGCGCCCGCGCCGCTCCGCCTTTCAGGCCGATATCTTGCGTCAATCCAGCCAGATTGAGTCGGAAGGCCGCATACTGGCCGGGTTGAAGGGTTTTAAGGTGAAGCTGAACAACGGCTCACTGACCATCCCGCGCCTGCTCGACCAGGCCAAACCCGAATACGAAGACTCAGCCGATTACTTTATCGTCATCGAAAAAGCGGGCGGGTTTGATCTGGATCTGCTCAGCCGTGTACCGCATTTGCAGCCGGCCGAACTGGCAGCAAAATTAGAATCCTGCTCTCCCGAGGACCGTTATTTTCTGACCCATCTGAACGAAAGTAAGAAGCAGCCCGATTTAATCTTTCTGCGCTGTCTGGATGCCCTGGTGACGCTGCTGGAGGAAATCCATCATTATCCGGTTGAATGGGAGGGCGTGGAAAAGGGCGGCGTGCTGTGGAACGATGTCAAGCCCGATCATATCTTTTGGGATCCGGGCAGCAACACCTGCACGGTAATCGATTGGGGTAACGCACAATTTCTTGAGATGGACGGCACCACCCGCGACCGGCTTTTCACCGCCACCGACGATTATCTGCAAATGCTGGATGGCATGGGCAAATTCCTCAAACGGGCGAACCCCGAGCTGCAAAAACAGCTTGAGTGGCCTGAACAGGGCCTATCGCCCGCTACAGCCATCCCGGCCGCGCAAACCATCCGCATGAACCTTGAGGAGCGACTGAGAGCGGCCGAAGAACCGCTGCTGCAACTGCGTGAAAAAGAACGCGGCCTGCTGGCCGGTGATCCACCGCGCATTGGACAGATCCGCGATCTGCAAAAGATCCATACCCGGTTACTCCATCAGGGAGTCTACCCGGATTACAAAGCCGCCATGGTTTTACTTGGCCGGCTTGGGCAAAGCCTGGCAGCGGACCGTAAAATGGTGGAGTTTCGCTGGCTGGCCGAACAGGCCCAGGACCTGCCTGGCGGTGATGGCACCACCTGGCGGTTGTTGAATACACTCAGCGGCATCGGCATGTCATACTCTGCGGAAAACCAGGTGGGATTTTTACGGGCCATCGAGGAGGCGTTCCAGAACAACTGGACCGATATCCTGTGGCTGCTGATGCGGGAGACCAAAACCTCCGCGTTGCCGGACTGGTATCCTGAGGTGAGTAAAATGCTGCGCGTGATGCAGCTTGAGATCGACCCCCGCACCCCGGCGCCGCTGGAAGCCGCGCAGTTGTTCAGCAAGGTTCTGGAGAGCGAACTACGCCCGATCCGTGAGAGCTTTGACGTGGAAGAATCCTCGCTGTTCAGCGAGCCGATTGTCTTTGTTGGCACCAATGAGAGAAACCGCCTGATGCAGGCCTGGCTGAACAAATTGCGCAACGAAATTCTGCCGCGTTGGACGGAGGTGGAACCGCCCCCGCCTTTCAGCGGGTTGGATTACCGCGATGTCACTTTACTGGCCCAGGAGATTGGGGCGGTCTACCCGGCCGCAGCGCGCTATCTGGAACGCAGCATCTACCAGCCTTCCGCGCAAATCCATATCATTCTGGACGCATGGGATCGTAAGGAATTTGACGTCATGAACCGCGCCCTGCGGCGTCTGCTGCTCTGGGACCCTCAACGGCTGCGCGTGCTGCGGGTAATTGAGTTAATGGACACCCTTCAACCCTGGCTGGATGCGTTGGCCGAAGGACCGGCAGGATCGGAAGGTGTGCTGGCCTATGGTACCCGTCATGAAGTCATCGCACGCGATCTGCGCAGCCGAATTGGCCCGACCGCCTGGCTCGACCGGGTACTAGGCGTCCTCAAACTGCTTCGGCAGGGCGGAAGCGCGGCTCAAGCTGCCCGTGAACAGACGGAAGTATTCCGCGAGATGACCTGGCTGCGGGATCATATTGCCGGCTCCATGCCCAATCCGCCCAGTGTGGAAGCAGCCAAACGAAACCGCCAGTTTGCCAGTGAAGGCTCGGTAAAATACAGCCTGGAACGCAAACCCAAGAATCACATGGCTGAGCAGTTCTTTCACGGTTTTAAAGAAACCACTTTTGGGCCGGACGGAGACCTGACACTGAACGAACCGCTGGATTTGTGGAAACCGGAAGCGCAGGGTTCATCGGCGCGCGTGTTCCTGGGTTTTGTGCGCCTGGGTGATGACCAGCTCAGGCAGCGCGCCATCAAGATCATGCGCCCCAACCAGGTGGAATACGCCCTCCCGCTCTTTATCGAAGAGGTACGGGTGATGAAAATCATGCAGCAGTTTGCCGGTATCACCCCTCTGTTTGAGTTTGGATTTCTAAAACCGGAGCCTGAACTGCCGGCTGAGCGTGTATTTCTGGAACCGGATCAGTTATCCGGCCAGTTATTGCGTTACGGCTGGGAAAACGCCGATGAATACGTTGACAGCCTGCCACGCTATTCGCATGAGGGCTGGCTGCCCTACCTGGCTATGGAAAAGAAGAATTATGAATCGAACCTGCTGCTGCTGTGCGATGCGGGTCACAACCAGGGCATGCTCATGCCGGTGCGGTTGGGTTTGCTGATTTCCGCCCAAATCTGTGATATCCTTGCCAGGGCGCATGCCAATCAGATCATGTACCGGGATCATAAAATCCTGCATTACTACTGGCAGCAGGTGTACAACGGCGTGTTCATGATCGACTGGAATGTGGCTAAACTTTCAGATAAACCGCTGACCGACGCGGAAACGCAGTTTGATCTGGTGCAATTTGGCGCACGGGCGCTGCATCACATTTTTACCGGCCGGCCTGCCCCCGGCGCTTTGCCAGCCGGTCCAACCCGCCCGGATGAGATCGAAGCTGCCTCGCACAGTTACAATGTGCAATGGTCGTATGACGATCAACGCCTGGGTGAGCGGATCAAGCAGATTATCGAACAAACATTATGCGGAGGGTACATTCAGGCAAAGCAGCTCAAACAGGATCTGCTGCTGGTGTACCACGATACTCCGTAAAGTAATCGAAAGAGAACCTGATGACAGAGACCTCTGAGGTTTCTGCCCGGAAAATGGAGAAATTGACGAATGGTGAACGTAGATTCGTTGGAGAATAAAGCAAATCGGCTTCTGAGCAGCCAGAACGCTTCGGCACTGGAATTAAGCCAGATGCTGGTTGATGTGGATGAACTGCTGCATGGCGATGAATTTCAGGGACTTGAACCCGAACGGCAGGAACAACTGCAGAATATCCACCGCGACCTCAAGCGAAAAATCCGGCAACTCGAAACATCCGATGGACCTTCGGATACCTTTGTGCCCCAGCCGGCTGCGTGGTCGAACCCCGAACCGGCAGCCTCCGCACCCGCGATGCGCGGTGAAGAGAATGTGCCTTCCGATAAACGGCGTCACAATGTCAAAGCGGAACAGCTCATGGAAGACGCCGAGAAGATGTTCTATGGCGGGCGCTATGCTGAATCGATGCGGCTGTATGACCAGGTGATGCAAATCGAACCGGACTGGGATCGCGCCCAGCAGCACCGCGCGGAATCGGATGAGTATTTGCGCACCGGCTACATCCCTGCCGTGGCGCTGCCCCCCGAGGCAGCCTCTGCCTACGGCAAGGCTCAATCTGCCGCTCGTGTGGGCCGCTATGGCGACGCACAGGCTCTGTTGAGCAAGGCGCAATCCATCCTGCGTGAGCTGGGCATCCAGCGCTGGCAGGAGGGGCAGGATTTTGAGCAGAAACTGCAGCAAAATGTGGACGCCGAGAGCGTCTATCATGAGGGCATCAAGCTGTTTCAAAACGGGCGCCTGGAAGAAGGCATCGACCGGGTGGAGACAGCCGGTCAGGCCACCGGACTGCCCAAGTACAAGGATAAAGCCCAGGAACTGCGAAAGACCAAAGAATCCATCCGCGCCATCAATGACGCACTGTTTGCCACCACCCCAGATGTGCGCTCGATTCAGCAGGCCAAGAACGATCTGGAAATCCTGATCGGCGAATACGGCGAGAATATGGCTCTGCAGCGGCTGCGTTCGCGATTGGATTCGGTGATCCCCCGAATCACCAGCCCGCTGCGCGAGCAGGCCAAGGCCAACAAGAACCAGGCGGAACGCTCGCAGACCCTTGAATCCGCGCAAAACCTGGCTCGCCAGGCGCGCCAGTATGTGGATCAGGTGCGCAATCTGGAAGGCAGCGATGAAACCCTGGATGAGCTGCAGAACTCAATCGAGGGATTGACCCGTGAACTGGTCAAACTGGAAGATGAACTGGCGCAGGCGCTGGATACAGCCAAACGGTCGAAGGGCCTGCCGGTGGGCGCTTCACGGTTAAGTGAAGATGTGCGCCGGCGTTTCCCCAACGATCCGCGCGTGGTCGAGTTGAACCGCGCACTGGGCAGCTATCACACTGCCAAAGCTGGAGCGCGTGTGCTGGGCGTGGTGGTCATCATTGGTCTGCTGGCTCTTCTGGCCATGTGGGGCGGCGGGAAAGTGGCTGATTATCTCAAGGCGTTAACCCCCACCGCTACTGCAACCCCCACTGCGACAGCTACTGCCACGGCCACCGCCACGCTGACAGCTACACCCACCATGACGCCCACCTCAACCGCCACACCCACGCTCACCCCCACCCCCATCAGCGGTATGACGGCCCGCTCGGTGTTTGCCCGCAGCGGTTGTTATGAGACTTATGAAGCCATCGGACGCATCCCGGAAAACGCATCCGTGCGTTTCCTGCCGGACGGCCGTCGGTTTGACAACTTCAGCCGCGAGTGCGTGCTGGTAGAGTACGCCGGTGACAGCGGCACCATCATCGGCTGGATTCTGTTGGCGGATTTGCTGCCTCAATAAGATAAATTCCCTCGGATCAACAGCAATCCTGCTGCGAATCCGGGGTACCTCATTATAGTGAATTAAGATTTTCTGCATCAAAAATGAAGTAACCTGTCACAACCTTCCTTGACAGTCATTTTGACTGGTGATACCCTAGGGCGTGACGAGCCGGGAAAATGTGTGGGGATTCGGTCTTCCACACATTTTATTTAATGGATGCCGTGCTCCCGCAAGAATTTTTTATTAGAGTGGAGAGAATAAAATGTCAGAACGTTACGTAGGAACCGTCAAGTGGTTCAATGCCGCAAAAGGCTATGGCTTTATTGGCCGCGAGGATGGTGAGGATGTTTTTGTGCATTTCTCAGCAATTAATATGGAAGGGTATCGCCGCCTGGCGCAGGATCAGAGTGTTGAGTTTTCTATTGAAGATGGTCCGAAAGGCCTGCAGGCCGCAGACGTTGTGATTAAAGAGTAACCCCCGTCTTGTCGCACTGAAAACAAAGTCGCTTTACCAGCATCACGACAATTTAATAGAAACGGCTGCCCATAGGGCAGCCGTTATTTCTTCTTCAGATTATTCTCTTTGTAAACTCAGATAACCGAACAGTTTGACGTACTCCTGAATGGTGACCTTCCAACCCTGCCGATGAAGCCACCAACCGGATGAGGTATACCAGTGATCGCGCACCGGGTGAACCGCAAAGGTGATCCCTTGATCTTTGAAAACCTGTCGGAAAATCAGGCGTGTGCGGAAGGTGTGGTACGGATCGGTCACCACGATCAGTGAATCCATGCCACGTTGTTTCATCAGCGTCAGCACTGCCCGGGCTTCGTCCAGGGTGCTTTCCGATTGCTGTTTGGTGATCAGCACCTGATTACCCGGCACGCCCTTTTGCATGGTGATGTACCGCATCAGCGTAGAATACTCGGCTCCCTTTTCCGGTATGGGGATCTCCGTTTCGGTCAGGATGATGTAATCCATGTACTGCTCTTCATAAAGCCGCACGGCTTCATCAATGCGGGTGTTGTCACCTCCGCTGAGCACAACGGCGGCGTCAGAGGGATGGATGGGGTCGGCAGTCACCAGAATGGCGCCGGCCAGTCGCAGCAAAATCGCCTCGGTGATCAGCAACACTGCCACGCTGAACACACTCACCAGCAGGCAGGATCGAGGCTTCCGATGCGGGCTGATTTGCCGGACAGTCGGGCGGTTCTCCTCAGACATCTTACGCGAGCTGAGCCTCCGTGCGATGCGCCAGGGCCTTCTTCATGCGCTCCAGACCGTCTTCCAGCAGGCTGCGCGGGCAGCCGTAGTTCATGCGGATAAAGCCTTCACCTTCTTTTCCGAAGCGCGCACCGTCATTGAAGCCCACCCGGCCCCTATCCAGGAAGAACTGGTAGGGTGACTCACCCAGGCCCATGCCGGTAAAGTCAATCCAGGCCAGATAGGTACCCTGAGGCTTGCCCATCACCGCGCCGGGCATCTCATTTTTGACTGTCTCGTACACCAAATCGCGGTTGCCCTCCAGATAGACCAGCATTTCATCCAACCATCCGGCGCAATCGCGGTAGGCGGCCAGCATGGCGGTTTGCGCCAACGCATTCACCCATCCGAGCAGGCCCTGGCGGGATTGGTCAATTTGCTTGCGCAGATCGGGATCGGTGCAAACCAGAACCGATGCTTCCAGACCGGCAATATTGAAGGTTTTACTGGGAGCCAGCAGGGTAACGGTGTTTTTCGAAATTTCAGGGGAGAGTGAGGCAATGGGGGTGTGCTTGCTACCGGAATACACCAGATCATGGTGAATTTCATCGGAACAGATGATCACGTTATTACGCAGGCAGATCTGGGCCAGCTTTTCCAGCTCATTTCGGCTGAAAACGCGACCAGTGGGGTTTTGGGGATTGCACAGCATGAACACGCGCGTGTTATCGCGGATGCTTTGTTCAAACAGGTCAAAATCAATCTCATAGGTGCCATCCTGGTTGCGCACCAGTGCAGCTTCCTGCTGTACCAGGTTGGCATTTCGCGAAACTCCGAAGAAAGGCGGGTAGGCGGGGGTCTGCAAGAGCACCCCATCACCGGGTTGGGTGACGGCGTGACCCACCAGGTTGAACCCGCTCACCACCCCTGGCACCAGCAGCAGATCATCCGGGCTTACTTTCCAGTTGTGCCGGGTTTCGAGCCAGTTAACGATTGCCTCGGTTACCTCAACGGAATCGCAGGGATAACCGAATACGCGGTGATCGACCCGTTTGTGCAATGCCTCAACAATGGGTTCAGCAGAAGGGAAATCCATATCGGCTACCCACATGGGTAGCACATCTTCGTCAAAATGACTCCACTTCACACTGTCGCTGTTCCGCCGGTCAATCAGTTCGTCGAAATTGCATTTCATACTCGCGCCTCTCCGGAAAATGTTATTTGGTTGGATGCCAACCTAACCATTATAATTGGGTTTTAGATGGAACCAGAATCATTAAAGACTGGAATGGTAAACAATATCAAGATAATGAAAAGCAGCCTTCCTCAGAAATCATCCCGACCGGCTGGTATTCAGCTTTCAGCGCCCCAGGGTTGGCGCGATTATGCGCTGCTTGACAGCGGCGGCGGGCAAAAGCTGGAGAAATACGGTCCTTACACACTGATCCGCCCGGAGCCCGAAGCCTTCTGGAACCCCGCCCTGCCCAAAACGGAGTGGGACCGCGCGGCCGCTGTTTTTGAATCGGGGTCCGAGACGCACGGCGGGCACTGGAAAACCAGGAGCAAACTGCCGGAACGCTGGAAGGTGGAATATCAGGATTTGCGCTTCTGGGTGCAACCGAGCGCATCCCGGCATGTGGGCATCTTCCCCGAACAGGCTTCGCATTGGGATTGGCTGGAAGAGAAAATCAAACAGGCTAATCGTCCGGTGAAGGTGCTGAATCTGTTCGGCTACACCGGGGCAGCCAGTCTGGCAGCGGCGCACGCCGGCGCTCAGGTGACCCATCTGGACGCCGCCCCTCGGGTGATCCAGTGGGGGCGTGAGAACCAGAGCCTCTCAGGTCTGGACGCGAAACCGATCCGCTGGATTAAGGATGACGCGCTCAAGTTTGTCAAACGCGAAGCCCGGCGGGATTCCCGCTATGACGGCATCATGCTGGACCCACCCAAATTTGGGCGTGGACCGCAGGGCGAGGTATGGGAGTTCTACGATCTGATCTCATCTCTGCTGCAAGCCTGCAAGGATATTCTGACCGACCAACCGCTCTTTTTAATCCTGACGGCTTATGCGGTAAAAGCATCTTCGATTACATTGTATAATGCTATCTCGGAACTGATGCAGCCCTGGAGCGGAACGACAGAATCCGGTGAACTGGTGCTCGAAGAACAGAGCGCCGGCCGGTTGTTAAGTACGGCAATTTTTACCCGTTGGAGCAGCACCAAATAAAACAAGGTTTGGAAGGAAATCATGGAAATTGCATTGATCGGTTCAGGTGTAATGGGAGAGGCGTTCATCGCCGGTTTGCTGAGGAATAAACTCGCGGATGCAAAACAAATCGTGGCCAGCGATCCGCTCAAGGAACGCCGGCAGGCTCTGGAAGAAAAATACGGTATCCGTACCGCCGCGAGAAATGTCGAGGCTGTTTCAACTGCCGATGTGCTCATTCTGGCAGTCAAACCGCAGCACGTCGATAAGGTGATCTCCGATCTGCATGGCAACATCCCGGACCGAACGCTGGTACTCTCCATCGTGGCGGGTATCCCTCTTCAATACTTACAGGATGGGTTCGCGCATGCCAGCATCATCCGTGTGATGCCGAATACCCCGGCCCAGATTGGTGAGGGGATTTCCGTGTGGACCGCTTCCGCGACCGTAACCGATGAACAAAAACAAAACGCGCATGAGATCCTGACCTCGCTGGGGCCGGATGTCTTTATGGATGATGAGGTCTATCTGGATATGGCAACGGCTCTTTCCGGAACTGGCCCCGCTTATGCATTCATGTTCATGGAAGCCATGATCGACGCGGGTGTGCATATGGGTTTTCCGCGCCGGATTGCCGAAAAACTGGTGATCCAGACCATGCGCGGCTCGGTGGAGTACTATGATTCCAAGAAAGCGCACCCGGCCGAGCTTCGCAACGAGGTCACCTCACCGGGCGGTACCACCGCGGCGGCGTTGTATTATCTGGAAAAAGCGGGTTTCCGCACCGCCATTTCGCGCGCCATCTGGGCTGCCTACGAGCGCTCTCTGGAATTAGGGCGTGGACGGAAGAGCCAGCCGCCGGAAAACGGATCATAATTCGCATCTGACGGCAGGCGTTGAAAAGGTCAAACCATGCAATCGAGTGATTGGCTGTCTGTTCTGGCGAGAATTGCGCTGCCCTGTGTAGTGGCAGTCGTTTTACAGTTACAGCCGCTGCCCGATTTGCTGCAGACCAATTTGAAGGCAGGCCGTAAAGCCGAGCAGGCCGGTAACAGCCTGGAAGCGGCCGAACATTATGCTGCCGCCGCTGAAGCTCAACCCTGGCGTGAAGGATTGCTTGAAAAAGCCGGGCTGTTATTTTATGAGGGCGGTGATGACCCCCAGGCAGCACTGGCTCTGCAGGGGGCACTGGACCGGGAGCAGCTTTCCGAAACGGGACAGGTCGCGCTGGGGAATGCATATTACCAGACCGGCGCTTATCCGCAAGCCATGGAAATATGGACCTCTCTACTGCAGGACCCTGCTATCGATTCGGCTTTTTACGAGGATGTGACCGAAAAACTGGCCGCAGCCGGGTTGGTGGAAGATCAAACAGCGGTGTACAGCCAGTGGGTCGTAAACGACCCGGATAACTCACGCGCTGTGTACCGACTGGGCCTGCTTCAGTCAGTCTACGACCCGTTGCAGGCGGTGAGCTTCTTAAGTCTGGCCAAATCCCTTGACAGCTCCCTGGCGGAACCGGTGGATGAGGTTCTGGATGTTCTAGCCAGTATGCAGGAAGCCGATGAACGTTATCGTCTGGTGATGGTCGGACGAACTTTAGGCAATTTGGGCGAATGGGCCATTGCCAACCAGGCTTTTCAGAAAGCCGTAGATCTGGACCCCGAGTATGGCGATGCATGGGCTTTCCTGGCAGAAAGCCTGCAGCAGCTTGGTAAACCGGCATTAAAGGCGATTGAAACCGCCAACGAACTCTCACCCGATTCGATCGGCGTAAAAACGCTCACCGCCATGTACTGGCAGCGCCAGAACAAGCCGGAACTGGCCCTGCAAATCATGCAGGAAATCGCAGATTCGCGGCCTGGTGAATACATCTGGTTGATCGAGATGGGCAATATCACCGCCGATGGGGGTGATCTGGACACGGCGCTAACGTATATCACGCAGGCCATCGAAGCCGAACCGCAGAACCCGCAGTGGCGCAGAGCGTTGGTTGCCTTCTGTCTGGAGAATAACTATGAAATCCGAACTCTGGGTCTGCCGGCAGCGCGTGAATATCTGCGGCTTTCTCAGGAGAGCGCCGACGCGTTGAGCATCATGGGCGCGGTGATGCTCAACCTGCAAGATACACTCAGCGCTGAACGATACCTGACCCGCGCCCTGAAGCTGGACTCGGGGAATGCGGATACGCACCTGACCCTGGCCCAGGTATATTTGATGGATTCGAAACCCGTTCAGGCTTACAATCACCTTAACGCAGTGCTCAACCAGACTTCATCGCAATCTGAAACTGCTAAAATGGCCGTGCGTCTGATGGAAAAATACTTCCCGGACGGTGCACCGGAAACACCCTGAGAGAAAGGCTGGCGAGGATGAAAAGAGTCATACCGATTTTTCTCATGATGATATGGATGATGATGACCGCGTCTGCCTGCGGGCTGTCTTCGCAGATCCGCTATGTAACCGATCCGCCAGCGTCCGGCGAGGTGTTGTATTCGGATGATTTCTCGGCCAGAGGTTCGTGGGATACCTGGAGTGATGACAGCTCCATTGTTGATTACAGTACCGGGGGACTGCGGTTTTTTATCAACCAGACCGGCTATGATTACTGGTCCATCGTGGATGAATATTTTCTGGATACCACCATTGATGTGGATGTCACCAAGATCAACGGCCCGGATGACAACCGTTTTGGGGTTCTGTGCCGGTATCAGGATGAAAAGAATTATTATCAGTTCATGATCAGCAGCGACGGCTATTATGGGATCGTCAAGGTACTGGATGGACAGCCTTATTTGATCAGCAGTGACCAGCTCCGGTTTACGGATGTGATCACACAGGGAACCGGCGGGGTCAACCATCTTCAGGCAGTCTGTCTGGGCTCCAGCCTGACGCTGTCGGTCAATGATGTGCTGCTGGCATCGGCTTTTGATACCGACCTGGATCACGGCAAGGTGGGGTTGACCGCCGGCAGCAATACCGAGAAGGGTGTGGATATCCTGTTTACCGATTTTCAGGTCAGCCAGCCGTAGTGCTTTGTCCAGACTCATACTGGAAGTGATTTCACAGGTCACATGCCTGGACAAAGATTTAAGTGTTCCGCCCAGTGTAAATCTTATATTTCAGAATCATATTGGACGGAACACTAGAATTTGGATGATGGATGAGAGTATATGTTGATTCGGTCGGATGCCGGCTGAACCAGAGTGAAATTGAGGGGATCGCCGCCCAGTTCCGCAACCAGGGGCACGAACTGGTAACCCGTGTGGAAGATGCGCAAATCGTGGTCATCAATACCTGCGCCGTGACCGGCAAGGCCGTGGCGGATTCAAGGCATTTGATCCGGCATGCCGCGGAACGGGAGGGCGTACAGGTGATTGCTACCGGCTGCTGGGCGGAACTGGAACCGGGGGAGATCACCGGGCTTTCCAACCGTGTTCAGGTGGTGGGCAACCAGGAAAAATCTGGTATCGGGCTTTTGTTTCCTGCTGAACAGGCGCTGCACCCGGCCATCACCGGACGCTCACCGTTGCCCGGTGAGCGTTTCCGGACGCGGGCGTTTATCAAGGTGCAAGATGGCTGTGATAATCACTGTACCTTCTGCATCACCCGAATTGCCCGTGGCAAGGCGCACAGTCGCACGGCGGAAGAAGTATTGCAGGATATTCATTGGGCTGCGGAGGGCGGAGCCAGAGAAGCGGTGCTGACCGGAGTCAACCTCAGTTCATGGGGGATGGATTTTCAACCGAAACTGCGTCTGGCAGACCTGGTGCAGACCATTTTACAGAAAACCAGCATCGAACGGTTGCGTTTGTCATCGCTGGAGCCGTGGAACCTGGACGAACGTTTCTTTCAATTGTGGGAAGATCCACGCATGTGCCGGCACATTCACCTGCCATTGCAATCGGGGTCGGATGCGATACTCAAACGTATGGGCAGGCTGACCAACCGCGAGCAGTTTGCAGCGGTGGTGCAAACCGCCCGACAGGCAGAACCGAATATGGCCGTCAGCACCGATATTATCGTGGGGTTTCCCGGCGAAGAAGAGCGGCATTTCGAGGAGAGTCTCCAATTTATACAGGAGATGCGCTTTGAGAGCGGGCATGTGTTTGCCTACTCACCGCGCCCGGGCACACCGGCGGCGCTGCTGCCCGGCCGGGTACCCGACCAGGAATTGAAACGTCGATCCCAGCGGCTGCGGGCTGTGCTGGCGGAGCAGGGGCGTGAATACCGGCAGTCATTTATTGGCTCGGAATTGCAGGTGCTGTGGGAGAGCTCGAAACAGACCGGAGATGGAATGTGGCAATTAAGGGGGTTGAGCGATAATTATCTGAAGGTAGTGAGTACGTCGCCCGTGGATCGCTGGAACCGGATTGACCGGGTGAGAATCGCTCGGATTGAGAAGGATAATATGTTTGGTGAGATCGTTTGAGTACAGGAATGCCGGATATTGACCCTAAAATGAGGCCTCAAAAAGGTTGACAAGCGCCTGAAATCCGGTAAAATAGCTTATCTGTGCAAGCCGAAGTGGTGGAACTGGCAGACACGCTAGGTTCAGGGCTTAGTGAGCATTGCGCTCGTGAGGGTTCAAATCCCTCCTTCGGCACAGAACAAGAACTCCCTTCGGGAGTTTTTTGATTCCCCGGGCTCGTTTTTTTCTGGCTTGAAAGTTGCATCCCATTGGCGTAAGATACTGCTATGGAAACCATCCGAACCCACGCAAAACAAATTCTGCTTGTTGCCGGGATTATCCTGGCTGTGTTGATGCTGCTTGATTACCAGTCGCGTCTCAAACAACTGCATGAAATTGAAATTCAACGCAATATTGTAGAAGAAAGCGTGGTGCAGTTGAAACAAACCCAGCAGGCGCTTGAAGGTGAGCTGGACTATGCCAGATCTGAAGCGATGGTGGAACAGTTTGCCCGGGTAGATCTGAATGCCGGGCAGGATGGGGATGTGCGCGTTGTGCCGCTTGGGTCTGGCGAGGCTACCCCCACAACCATTCCAACACAGGTAAGCACCCCCGTTCCGGCAGAACAGTGGCAGGTATGGTGGGCGTTAATTTTCCCCGAAGAGTAGAAGAAATTAACTCTGCCGTTTCAGGCACACCACGGTAATGTCATCCGAAGCGGGTATGCCGGCGGAAAAGCTCTTTAATGTGGATTCCAGCCGCTTGAGGAATTCTTCTGCAGGGAGTTCATGTTCTTCAATGATGAATTGCTGGAAACGTTCGATTCCGTACACCTGCCCGGCCGCATTGAAGGCCTCGGTGACGCCGTCGGTATACAGCAGCAGGATATCGCTCGGTAAAATGGCAACTTCATGATCGATTAGCTGAATATTTTCCATCACGCCCAGTGACATGCCGCCCTTCTTCAGGGGGGTGATTTTATTATCGGCATGCCGGAAGATGAGCGGCAGGTTATGTCCGGCATTCGAATATACCAGCTTGTTGGTGCGCTTGTTGAGAATGGCATACACGGCGGTCACAAACAACCCGTCCTGCGAATCCGGCAGGAGCAGATTGTTCACTTTTTCGAGCACCTGCGCGGGCGAGGGTTCACCTTGTGAATAGGCGCGGATCAGCGTGCGTGTCACGGTCATGTAAAGGGCAGCAGCCATGCCTTTATCAGCCACATCGGCGATCACCAGCCCCACATGATCTTTATCCAGTTGGATGATATCGTAAAAGTCACCGCCCACCTGCCGCGCAGGCGTCCAGCGCGCGGCAAGATCCCAGCGGAACAGGCGCGGCAGTTCGCTGGGCAGGAAGGTGCGCTGGCTCTGACGGGCCAGTTCCATCTCCTGTTCCATGCGCTGAGTTTCCACCAGGTTCCGGGTATATTTATCGTTCTGAATCGCCAGTGCTACCTGCTGCCCGATGCCGTTGATGATCTCCATCCGTTTTTCCTGGAAGGCATAGGTATTCATGGCCTCTTTCGCCAGCATGATGCCAAACCCTTCACCTTTGGCGGAGAGCGGGACGGACAGCAAAATACTGCCGCCGGGGATGATGGTCTCTCTGGAAAGCTGATTTTCAGGTTGAATGGCATTCTGGAGCCACTGGTCGATGGGCAAAATGTTCTTGCAGGATGTGCTGAAATGCAGCGAATCGCTGGAAAGGGTGGTGTCCAGCAATGGGAATTCACCTTCGGCATATTCCTTTGCGATCAACTGGATCTCATCCTCATCATTCCCGGCATATGCCTGCACCGGCGTAAACACGCGCCGTTCTTTATCCCATGAGTAGATCACGCAGGTGTCGATGCCGATCAGGATGGGCATCAGGTGAACAATGGTTTCCAGCACATCGTTCAGTTCGTTCTGGCTCACCACAGCCTGCGCCACCTCCAACAGAACTGCGGTGACGTAAGCCTCTTCTTCCTGGTTCTCTGCCAGACGCAGGTTTTCCAACGCTACCGAGGTCTGCTGGCTGATGCCCTGCATGATGGCCTGAATTTGTTGGTCAACTTCAGATTCGTTGCTGCTGTATGGGCGCAAACGGTACCCGATGAGAATACTGCCCAGCAGGTTGCCGCGAGACAGCAGAGGCACCATCACCAGTGTTCCGGTGCCATCCGGGATGATCTCTTCCGGGAAGTTCAACTCACCGAGGGGATCCTCGATGTAGACGGAAGTATGCGTGCTCTCCAGGCTGGCAAAAGCCGGTGTATCCTCCGGGTGATATTGCATTCTTTCCGGATCCTGCTTTAAGCCGTACCAGTTCTTCAATTCAAAAGACTGTGAATCATCAGCCCACAGGAAGATGGCGCTCATGCGAACACCGATCAGAAGAGGTGGCAGGCGTACCATGGTGGTGAGCAGTTCGTCGATGGTTTCGGCGGACTGAATGGCCTCCGCCACCTGCAACAGCACGGTGGAGACCCAGGCCTGACTCTGTGCTTCTTCAAACAGGCGCGCATTCTGGATGGCTACCGCTGCGTAACTGGCAAAGGTGGAGGTCATATCATAGGCTTCATTGCCGTACCGGCCGGGTGTGTGATGTGCCAGAGCCATGATGCCGAGCGGTTTGTTTCCGGCCCGCAGGGGCGCCGCGATGGACGAATAATCCTTCGGGAAGCCCATGGCCACTCCCAAAGGCCCCAGCGGATCACCGGGGTTGCGGATGCTGGGGTGAGGTTCATCCATTGCACTTTCCAGCCATTCGCGCACCGCGGGATCGTTGAATGAGGCCACGATTCGTTCCGAATCCACACTACGAGCGGCTGCCAGTTCAAGGGTTCGAGGACTACCGTCTTCCTCAGAATCTGTTGCCAACCAAAGAGCAGATCCGTCGCAGGGCAGGTTTTGCTCCAGTTTAAGCAAAATAATTTCCAGCACTTCATTCAGCGGTTTATTGGCTGAGATCAGTTCCGACACCTCGCGGAAGCTGTCTGCTACCTGTACGCGCCATTTATCCGACCGATACAGAAACGCGTTGCGCAGCGCAATCGCCATACTGGAAGCCAGCGCTTCCAGCAGCTCGATGTCATTTTCCTTGAAAGCGTTCTTTTTCTCGCTCTGCAAATCGAGGACACCCAGCACCTCGCCGGCAAACATCAACGGAATGGTCAGCTCGGCCTGTGAGGCATGCGGGATGTCATCCGGTCTGGTGTACAACGGGTCGATGGAAATATCGTTGGCGCAGTAAGTTTGCCCGTAACGTGCCACCCAGGGGATGATGCCGGTCGGAGAATCCATATCATAGGCAACTTCGTGGGCGCGCATAGCCTCACTGCGTTCACCTACACCCGTGGCAAACAGGATCTTGTGCTGAACCGGATGGATGGTGAACAGATGCACAAAGGGATACCCGAAACGGTTGTGAATCAACTGTGTCACCATGCGGGTAAGCTTGTCCAGATCCAGAACGGATGTGAGTGCATGGCTCACCTGGGTGATGGTTTCCACCTGCTTCACGCGCTGCTGCAGGTCGTTGTAAAAATGAGCGCTCTCAATCGCCAGGGCGATATTGTTGGCCAGTGCGCGCAATACCACCACGTCGTTTTCGTGGAAACCGTTCAGGCGGTCGCTCTGTAAATCCAGCACGCCGTAAATGACATCCTCGGTTTTCAGCGGAAGCGCCAGTTCGGAGCGGGTCTCGGGCAGGCAATCGATGTAGCGGTAACGGGGTTCATGCTGTACATCGGCGGCCTGCAGTTCCTCACCAGTCTCGAACACCGTGCCAATGATTCCGCGTCCGGGTAAAATTTCTGTAGCGGGCTCGAAATCATTGCACTGTGAATTGTGCTGCATACCTTTCAGGCTGACCGTGTTGGTATCATCCTGTCGGATATAAATGGCAACATAATAAAACTCAAACAACTGATGGATCAGATCGGTGACCTTCAGACACAGGTCATCCAGATCGGTCATGTTGGCAATTTGCTCGCTGACGGATTGGACCAACGCAAGCTGGCTGGCGCGCCAATTCTTGAGGCTCACCTGGCGGGCCACCTCAAGCGAGAGGGCCGCCATTGAGAGAAAACCATCCAGGAAGCCCCAATCATCCGGGCAGAAAACACCTTCTTCCCGCTCTGTGTACAGTACTGCCATCAGCATATCTTTGGCGACAATGGGATAAGCGATCGCTTTGGCTTCACAGGGTTCGCTGAACGGAAGGATTTCGTTGGAACCATCCAGACGGAACATGATCTGCCTGGATTGGTAGGATTTCATCACAATTTCGGGGGCACGCGAGGAAGGGATACTTTGTATATCTTCTTCACTGGGCAATGGATAAAGCGGCTCTACCGGCCATAGTTTAGCGGTACAGTTTAGTTTTTTGGAAATAATCTCTTCAACAAATTCAAAACGCTGCTTTACCGCAGGCAAATTGAGAATTTGTTCTCCCAAATGAAGATACTGTTTCCACTCAGGCTCTATCGCAATCCCGGGATGTTGCACCATTCCAGTCACTCCCTGTACTTTACGAGGATGAGCCTGTTGCCTGCAACGTCATCGAATTCGAAATGAACCTCATCCATCAGGCAGTTGACCAAATAAAGCCCCCACCCATGACCCTTACGGTTGTTGAGTGGGGCTTTGATATCCGGTTTGTCTACATTTTCTGGTTGAAAAGGCTGACCATGATCGATGATCACATAGGTCAGCCTTTGGGGTTCCGCAATATACTCCAGTTCGATGTCACCTTTGCCTTCGCCCCCGTAGGCATGTTCGATGACATTTGATACGGCTTCGTCCAGAGCAAGTTCGATATGATATGATACCGCGCTGTCAAATTCGGCTGCCTGAGCGCCTTTTTTCACAAACTCGGCAACCTCGACCAGGCTGGAATACAGACCCGGGAAAATTGCTTTGTCCTGAAAAACGGCCATGGCAAACTAAAAATTACCGACGGCAGTAATCACATCATCAAAGATCTTGAAAATCATGGTAAAACCGACTAAATCCAGGGATTCTTTGATGTTGGCAGGCACCCTGGTGAGAATTACTTCACCGCGGTTGTAGCGTTTGCATGTTTTTTGGGTGTTCACAAGCACACGCAGACCGGCGCTGGAGATGAAATCCAGACCAGCCAGGTCAAGGACCAGTTTATAATGGCCCTTTTCCATCACTTCGTTCAATTTTTCACTTAACTGCGGTGCAGAGGCGCTATCCAGACGGCCTTTGATTTCGATCAGGTCACAATGCTTGAACTCACGGGTGATAATCTCCATCGGTTTCCTCCAAAGTAAGTGTTTTGAAAATTATATCATGTACGATCAAATCACATGGTTCTGATTGGCGGTAATTATTGACTGCTCTGGTCGTAATGGTTGCCCATGGCTCGACCAACGCCGTAATACCTGAAGCCCATCTCTTTCATGCGGTCGGGATCCCACAGGTTTCTGCCGTCCACGATGATTTTTGAACGCATGGCTGTGGCGATGCGCGAAAAATCGATTTGCTTGAATTCATTCCATTCGGTTGCCAGTACCAGCGCATCGGCGCCTTCGGCCACTTCGTAGGGGTTCTGGCACAGCGCGACTCCCGAAAACTCCTGGGCTACGTTCTCCATGGCTTGCGGATCATAAGCGCGTACCGTTGCGCCCTCATTGAGCAACAGGTGGATGACTTCCAACGCTGGTGCTTCACGGATATCATCGGTGTTGGGTTTGAAGGACAGACCCAGTACGCCGATCACCTTATCATTCAGGCTGCCAAGCGCACGGCGCAGTTTGACGATCACTTTACGGCGCTGGTTGCGGTTAATCTCCATCACGGCCTGCAATAGCTGCGGATGCGTTCCATGCAGTACTGCCATGTGAGCCAGGGCTTTTACATCTTTGGGGAAGCAGCTTCCGCCCCAGCCCAGACCGGCATCCAGAAACGCGCTGCCGATACGTTTATCAAGACCCATTCCATAAGCCACCTCACGTACATCAGCACCCATTTCCTCGCAAACATTGGCAATTTCATTAATGAATGAAATGCGTGTGGCTAAGAATGCATTGGAGGCGTATTTAATCATTTCAGCGGTGCGCAGATCGGTGATCTGTACAGCGCAGCGCAGCGGCTGGTACAGTTTACCCACCTGATTGGCCGCATCACGGTTGGTGCAACCCAGCACAACGCGGTCCGGGATCATAAAGTCGTTGATGGCTGAACCCTCGCGCAGGAATTCGGGATTGGAAACCACATCGAAATCCAGCGAATTTCCGTTGCTCTTTTTCCGGATGATATCGGTTACCCAATCACCGGTGCCGACCGGGACGGTGGATTTATTCACCACGATGATGCGGTGATTAACATGTTCTGCAATTGACTCGGCGGCGTTCCGCACATACTGCAAATCCGCTTCACCATCCACGCCGGAGGGTGTGCCCACCGCGATGAAGGCAAATTCAGCATCTTTCAACGCCTCAGCCGGATCGGTGGTGAAGATCAGGCGGCCGGATTTGTGGTTAATATTGACAAGCTGTTCCAGACCGGGTTCAAAAATGGGCATAATGCCGTTCTTCAGCTTCTGGATGCGATCCTCGCTGACATCCATGCAGACAACACGGTTACCTAAATCGGCAAAACAGGTGCCTGTGACCAGACCAACATACCCGGTTCCGATTACACAAATATTGCTCATTAAGCTGCTCCTGTGAATGGGAATAATGTTTGAGAAATCATTTCGCGACGCAATCAACCCCCAAATTGATTGGTGTATAATTTATGCAGAAAATCCATGTATCGAAATCAGTCTTTCACTGTGTGAATTTTATCATATCCTATCTCGAGAAAGGGAAATCCCATGACAGCTAGAATTATCGATGGTAAAGCAGTTGCGGATGATGTAAGAGCAGGCGTAATGAAAGGTGTAGAAGAACTGGTAAAAGCAGGTAAATCTCGCCCGGGACTGGCGACCGTATTGGTCGGTGAAAATCCTGCCTCCCAGGTTTATGTAAGCATGAAACAAAAAGCCTGCAATGAAGTAGGGATTGAATCTTACGGGCAGGTATTATCCGCCACGGCTACCCAGGCTGAGGTGGAAGGACTTGTCAAAGATCTCAATGCTGACCCGCGTATTAATGGTATTCTGGTGCAGTTGCCGCTGCCCAACGGACTGGATGAAGAGCGTGTTTTAAGCGCGATTAATATTGAAAAAGACGTCGATGGTTTTCACCCGCTTAACATTGGCCGACTGGCACAAAAAGGACGTGAACCGTTGTTTGTTCCGGCTACCCCGGCCGGTGTGATTCACCTGCTGAAAACACAACTGCCCACCCTGGAAGGCGCCAATGCGGTGGTTCTGGGACGGTCCAATATTGTGGGAATGCCTGTAGCCCTGCTGCTGGTGCGCGAAAACGCCACCGTCACCATCTGCCACTCCCGGTCTCGCGACTTGGCCTCCATCGTCCGCAATGCCGATATTCTGGTGGCTGCTGTGGGTCGGACTGAAATGGTGCGCGGTGACTGGATCAAACCCGGTGCCGTGGTGATAGATGTGGGCACAAACCGCAAGGATGATGCCACCAAGAAACGCGGTTTCCGCCTGGTTGGCGATGTGGCTTATGACGAGGCTTTGGAAGTGGCGGGAGCCATCACACCGGTGCCCGGTGGAGTAGGCCCCATGACCATCGCCATGCTGTTGCAGAACACTCTGCGGGCTGGACAGATGGCTGCAGGAATGAAGTAATTTTTACAGTGTTGATTGACAGGACTGCCCTGAAAGGGGCAGTCTTTTTTTGTAAAGCGGTAAATCAAAACCACTTAACAGGTATCAAAGAAATAATTCGCATAGCCAATGTTTACCAATCGATCACATCACGATTTGATATTCATTCAGAGTGAAACCAATCCGCCAAACCGGGATCTGGCAGGTTTAATATCTTTCAGAATGAACAATTGTCAGACATAACATTTGTCAGACAATTGACATTCCTGAGGTTTCTTAGTAAACTTGTTTATACAATTGGAGCAACCACCTCCTTTTGGTTATCGCAAGACTATCCTCGTATTCAATCCAGATCACGGATACCCGATGGAAAATCAACCCCATTTTCATAAATTGCAGTCATCTCTGCGCAGAATCATTGAAACCACTCCACCTGGTCAAAAATTGCAGGCCGAACCTGTTCTGGCAAAAACCTTAGGCGTATCACGTGCCACCCTGCGGGAAGCCATGCGTGATTTTGAAAGCCAGGGTCTCATCTTGCGCCGGCAGGGGATCGGCACTTTTGTCGTCAGCCATCCCCAGATCATCGCCAGCGGCCTCGAGGTTCTGGAAAGCATCGAAACCCTGGCCAAAAAAATTGGCCTGATTGTTTCCATGGGCGATCTGAATATTGATCAGATCAAGGCTCAGGGAGAGCTCGCGGAGGTTTTTGAACTCGATCCCGGAACGACACTGGTACGGGTACGCCGTACAATCCTGGCCGAAAATCGGCCGGTAGCATTCCTGGTGGATATCCTTCCGGAAAACGTTCTGCAGCCAGCCGACCTGCCGGCCGGTTTTACCGGATCGGTGCTGGATCTGCTGCTGCGCCGCGGCACCCCCATGCTGACCAAATCCATCGCTAATATCCAGGCTGAAGCAGCCAGCACCGAGGTTGCCCGCGCGCTGCATATTCAGCGCGGTGATGTGATGCTGGTGTTCCTGGCCCGTTTGTTTGATGCCGGCGGAAAAGTGGTGGACTATTCCACCAGTTACTTCCTGCCCGGTTATTTCCAGTTCCATGTCGTTCGCAGCCTTCGCCGCGACAATGTATAAACACCCAAAAATACAAGTATTCGAAAGAAATGAGCGAAAGGAGTAATTATGATCAGCGATCTTCGTGGTAGAGACTTCATCTGTGATCTTGATTTCAGCGTTGAAGAAATTGAGACCGTTCTGGATCTTGCCTGGGATCTGAAGAAAAAGCGCGCATTAAGAGAACCCACTCCTTACCTGCGCGACAAAGCGCTTGCCATGCTGTTTTTCTTCAGCAGCACGCGTACCCGTTCCGCTTTTGAAACAGCGGCCATTCACCTGGGGGCTCACCCCGCCTTTATTGAGGACCGTACCACGCAGATTTCCCATGGCGACACCGAACGGGAGATGGGCCAGATTTTGGGCCGTATCTATGACGGCATCGCCATCCGCTATTGCGATTGGGGCATTGGCAACCGGTACATCAATATGGTGGCTGAAGCCTCACCCGCGCCGGTTTTCAATATGCAGTGTGATCTGTACCATCCGTTCCAGATCCTCACCGATCTGATGACGATCATGGAGAAGAAGGGCCGCAATTTACGCAAGAAGAAGATGGTGATTTCCTGGGCGTACGCGAAATCGTATCAGAAACCCATTTCCATCCCCAACAGTATGGTACTTCAGATGCCGCGCTTCGGTATGGATGTGGTGCTTGCCCACCCGCCGGAATTTAAACTGCGTCAGGAATATCTTGACCAGGCTGCGGAATTTGCCCGCAAGAACGGTTCTTCCTTTGAAGTGACCGATGATATGGAAGCGGCATTCAAGGACGCCGACATCATCTACCCCAAATCATGGGGCGCGCTGGAAACCACCAGCGACCCTGAAGAGGGCAAGCGAATCATCGACCAGTACAAACACTGGATTGTCGATGATCGAAAGATGGCGCTGGCGAAAGAAGATGCCATTTACATGCACCCGCTCCCTGCCGACCGGAATATTGAAGTGACTGACAGTGTTATCGACGGTCCTCAATCGGTCGTCTTTGATGAAGCTGAAAACAAGCTCTACATCGCATCATCCATCATGGCCTTAACCATGGCGTAGTTCAAGCGAAACAAAGAAAAAGAGAGTGTCATGGAGAAAAAAGTTGCCGTCGTTGCCATTGGCGGGAATTCGTTGATCAAAGACAAGCAACATCAAACCGTCGAAGATCAATACAAAGCCGCGTCCGAAACCACATATCACATTGCAGACATGATCGAATCCGGCTGGGATGTCGCCATCGGTCATGGAAACGGTCCGCAGGTGGGCTTTATCCTGCGCCGTTCGGAAATCGCTGCAAGAGTGGAGGGTATGCATGAGGTTCCCCTCGAGGTTTGCGGCGCTGACAGTCAGGGCGCAATTGGTTACTCCTTGCAGCAGAACCTTCAAAATGAATTTACCCGTCGCGGGATCAACAAACCGGTTGCAACGGTGATCACCCAGGTGGTTGTTGATCAGAATGACCCGGCTTTCCAGAACCCTTCCAAACCCATTGGGGGATTTATGGATGAAGCCGAAGCGAAAAAACGCGCCAAAGAAATGGGTTGGAGTGTGGTGGAAGACGCCGGACGCGGCTGGCGCAGGGTGGTACCCTCACCGTTGCCGCGCAAGGTGGTGGAACTTGAATCGGTACATGCGTTAATCAACGCCGGGCACGTGGTGATTACCGTGGGCGGCGGCGGCATTCCCGTGGTGGAGACAGGTCCAAACGTTTACCAGGGCTGCGCTGCGGTGATCGATAAAGACTACGCCAGCAGCCTGCTGGCTCGCACCATTCACGCCGATTTACTGCTGATCTCTACTGCTGTTCAAAAAGTGGCACTTAACTTTGGGAAACCCGATCAAAAATGGATAGACCGCATGACGCTTGCCGAAGCGAAGGGATATCTGGAAGAGGGTATTCACTTCTCAAAGGGTTCCATGGCGCCCAAGATCCAGGCAATTATTTGGTTCCTGGAAGCCGGCGGCAAACAGGCTATCATCACCAACCCTGAAAATATCG
>DAISXR010000030.1:15519-33535 GCA_036825755.1 Anaerolineaceae bacterium | reverse complement strand
GTGCGTTCAAAAATCGAACGCACCTCACCTAGCCCTGTCTCTGCCAATCTATCTTCACATGGTAGGGTGGGTGGAGGGCGAAAACCGCGCGGTTGATACAAATCGTCAATCCGCCCGTAACCCACCGATAAGATCGACCTGCTCGGTGGGTTGCGGGGCAGGAGAATATCCTGATTCATCCGCCGGCGTTTGCCCCTCCACCCACCCTACCAAATCCTGGCAGACTGGCACGAAACCAAATTACAAAAAGAGGCTGTCTTTTGACAGACAGCCTCTCACTTCTCAATCAATGTTTATTTACTGCGTTTACTCGGCGCGCCAGCAGGCCACAAAATGACCCGGCCGTTTTTCCAGGAACTTGGGTTCTTCCTGGCTGCAAATATCCACCGCGATGGGGCAGCGGGGATGGAAGCGGCAACCCTTGGGCGGGTTGAGCGGGCTGGGTACATCACCCTTCAGGATCATGCGGGTGCGTTTCACCTTGGGGTCGGCCACCGGGATGGCTGACATGAGAGCCTGAGTGTAGGGGTGCATCGGGTTGCGGAACAGCTCAACACGATCTGACAACTCTACCATTTTACCCAGGTACATCACGGCTACACGGTCAGAGATATGCTCCACCACGCTCAGGTTGTGGGCAATGAACAAATAGGTCAGGTTCAGATTCTGCTGCAAATCCTTGAGGATGTTCAGCACCTGAGACTGAATGGACACATCCAGCGCCGATACAGGCTCATCGCAAACGATGAAATCGGGGTTCAAAGCCAGGGCGCGGGCAATACCAATACGCTGTCGCTGGCCGCCCGAAAACTCGTGCGGGTAGCGGCGGGCATGGTAATCTTCCAAACCCACTTTGCGCAGGGTTTCAATGACCAGTTCAAAACGTTCGCGCTGGGTGCCGATACCATGGATTTTGAGCCCTTCCATGACGGATTCGCCGATCGGCATTCTGGGATCCAGTGAGGAATAGGGATCCTGGAAGATGATCTGCATTTTGCGGCGCAGATCCTTCAACTCTTTGCCGTGCAGTTTGAACACATCGGTGTCGCCAAATTTCACGCTGCCGCCGCTCGGTTCGATCAAGCGTAGCATGGTCCGCCCAACGGTGGTTTTACCGCAGCCGGATTCACCCACCATACCCAGCGTCTCGCCTTCTTTGATCGTGAAGCTGACGTCATCGACCGCCTGGACCCATGCAACGGTTTTTTGAAGCAGACCGCCGCGCACGGGGAAATATTTCTTCAGGTTATTGACCTGAATCAGATCTTTTTTATTCGTCTTGTCTACAGGTTGTGCAATCGTCATTCTTCGCCTCTATCAAAAAGGGTTCTCGCGCGTAACATTTTCAGGGTTCAATGGCGCCTTGAAGTCTTCATCATCCTGGTACAGCCAGCAGCGTACCTTGTGACCTGGAATCGGCTCGATCAAACTCGGCTCTTTTTGCTGGCATTTGGCCAGACTAAACTTGACCCGTGAACGACAGCGCGGAGCAAACCGGCATCCCGGGGGCAGGTTGACCAGGTTGGGGACTGAACCCGGAATGACATCCAGGCGATCCAACACTTTACCCAGAACGGGGATGGAACCCAGCAGACCCTGTGTGTAAGGCATCAGCGGTCGCTCGAACAGTTCATCCACTTTGGCTTCTTCCACGATACGCCCGGCGTACATCACCGCCACGCGGTCGGCCATTTCAGCGATGACACCCAGGTCATGGGTAATCAGAATGACCGATGTGCCCATCTTCTCGCGCAGGCCGCGCATCAGGTCGAGAATCTGAGCCTGAATGGTGACATCGAGAGCGGTGGTTGGCTCATCGGCGATCAACAGACGGGGTTTCAGCGCCAGCGCCATGGCAATCATCACACGCTGGGCCTGACCGCCTGACATTTCATGCGGATAGGCTTTGGCTTTGCTTCCCGGATCCGGAATGCCCACCAGTTGTAAAAGCTCAACAGCTTCTTTTACAGATTTTTCTTTGGAGAATTTTTCGTGAATCTGGAAAACTTCGCCAATTTGAGCCCCAACCTGAAAGACGGGGTTTAGACTGGATTGAGGTTGCTGGAAAATCATGGAGATGCGATTCCCCCGGATATCAACCATCTCCGATTTGGAGACTTTGAGCAAATCTTTGCCTTCAAACAAAATTTGCCCGTCCACAATTCTTCCGGGGCTGCCAACCAGCCTTAAGATCGAAAAGGAGGTTACGCTTTTACCACACCCTGATTCACCTACCAGTCCCAAAACCTCACCAGGATAGACTTCAAAATCCACGCCGTCTACTGCTTTAACGACGCCGTCTTCGGTGAAAAAATAGGTCTTGAGGCCCTTAACCTCCAGTAAAGGTTGATTTGTTTTTTCTGCCACTTGTTCTCCTCTTAATATAAGTTACCCAATTCTTTTGCAAGGCAAGATATTATATGCAATCGTTTTCATGCGTGTTGGAGAAGTTTCAAATTACGAATAATATCATACCACATGAATCTATTTTTGTGAAAATGCTGAAAATCACTCATGGCTGGCAATTTTCACCAAAGTCAAGCCCCTCAATATTCCAAAAGATGCTGCCGGAGGATGTCTCATCGGACAGCCCGCACAGATCAGGCCGGGTAAGGGCAATTTTGATGCGGAAGTACAATGGAACCGCCGGCAGATCAGCAGCAAACAAACGCTGGGCCTCCTTCTGGGCTTGGGTATACGCCTCAGACCCGTCTGGTCGGATGGATAACGAGGATTGACAGGCCGCGTCATATTCGGCATTGCTGAGCCCGCCGATGTTGAGCGTCAACCAGCGGTTACCCGCAGTGGGGATCTGATCGCTGGCATAAAACTCGCATTGCGGCATCAACCCTGAACTCCAGGCAAACTGCGCCAGGTCAAAATTTCGCCCAAACAGACGCCCCTCCGGGCCTTCGGCATACAATTCGTCGGGTGTGAGCTGCGAAACAGTCACCTCAATGCCGCAGTCGGCCAGTGACGCACTGATGATGCCGGCGATCTGCTGCCGCAGACTGGCCTGGGTGGTGAAGTAATTGATGCGGAAGAAGGTGCCATCCAGCACATTGGCAACCCCCACCGATTGCAGCGGCGTTTCAGGATCACCATCCCAATCCTTCCAGCCCACCTGATCCAGCAACTGACGGCCGGTTTCAGGATCATACGGGTATTCCTGAGCGCCCTCCGCAAACAGAGGGTGATCTTTGGGTAGATAGGTGGATGGGATATACGAAATGCCCTTCAATAGTTCATCGATAATCTGCTGCCGGTTGATACAGTTAGCCATCGCCTGACGTGTGCGTACATCCGAAAAGAAATCCGCGCGGTCATCTGAAAAAATAGATTGACCGTCGTCATAACTGGCGGGTTTGATCCCGAAGATCAACTGTTCCCACTCGGGTCCAAGCGCCACATGGGTTTTGAGCTGACCCTGCGCCTCAAGATCCTGAATTTCCGTCAACCGGCTCTCCAGAGAAGAGCTCTGGTCAATCACATCACATTCCTTGCTCTGCAAAGCGGCGATCAGCGAGTCGCCTTCCTGTCCCAGAAAACGGAACACCAGGTTATCAAAATACGGCAATCCCTCACCGGCGCGGAAGTAAGCCGGGTTTTTCTTCAATCGGATATGATCGCCTGTCACCCATTCCTCAATCACATACGGTCCCCAACCGATGGGGTTGCGTGAGGAAACATCGTTGGTGATAAGATCGGCGGGCGTATAAATCTCCCAGGCATGCTGTGGGAGTGGCGACCAGAACACCAGATCTACCCTCTCCGGGAAATAACCCGGTACACCTGTCCATTGCACATGCGTGTCATCCGGGGCGGTATAAGCAGCGGTGCGATACACCATTTGGTGCGAAACCGGCGTATCTTCACTGGCAGCTAACTGGAATGAATAAACCGAATCGCCTGCAGTCAACGGAGCGCCATCAGACCAGGTGATACCGGAACGCAGGCTGAAAACGATCGTTTGTTGATCCATTTGCAGGGTGGACACGCCATCCCAGGTGATGGCGCAATCGGCGCTGGTGCAGCCGCTTGGCATCACACGCGAGCCGGCTTTGAGCACCCCCAGGTTGCCGTTGATATCCACCACCTGGTCGCCGTCCATCATCGCAACCGGCTGAACGGTTACATCGCCGGCGGCGACAGAGGGTGTGCTTTCCATAATTACCGGGCGCACCTCGTAGTTGACCACGTCAAATGGCCCATCATAAAGGGCTTCCAGCACGCTGAGTGAACTGCGGCTGCCGCTTCCATACAGATACAGGCTGGAGGGTTCCTGCTCAAGGCAAACAACCAGGTTTCGCGCCGGTACATCGGTGGCAGTTGGGGTGGGTTCCGGTGTGACAGTGGCTGCCGGAAGGGTTGGCGTCTGTGTGCCGCTTTCCAGTTGAGTGGGAGCACTGCATGAAGATACCAGTAAGCTTACGCTCACCAAAGCGGTGAGTAATAATTTCTTTCGGGTTGGATCGTTGATAGGGAATAGGCTCATCATGAGCCCAATTATATACCAAAGGAAACGGGGCGGCGGTTGCCGATCGGCCTCCTCCGCCCCGTTAGCAGATCAGAAAAATTGTTACGCTCCGCGCCCGCGCATCTTGGGATCCATGATGTCGCGCAGAGCGTCGCCCATCAGGTTGAAACCCATCACAAACATGATCAGGGTGATCCCAGGGTAAACCAGGATGTACCAATACTTGTACAACTGCGGAATGTAATTGCGGGCAAAGCTGATGATCTGGCCCCAGTCAGCGTAACCCACTTCAACGCCCACACCCAGGAAACTGAGCGCGGCAAAGGACATGACCACATCACCAACGTTCATCGATGCCAGCACCAAAGTGGGATAAATGGCGTTGGGGACGATGTGCTTGCCCAGGATACGCATATCGGTAGCGCCGGTGAGCCGGGCTGCCATGATAAACTCGCGCTCTTTCAATGAAAGTACATCACCGCGAACCAGACGGGCATAGGTCATCCAGCCAAATGCCACCAGCGCAATGGTAGCCGGCCAGATGCCCTTTCCAATCACCGGTGTCAGAATGGCCGATAACGTCAGAGCAGACATCAAAAACGGAAAGGTCATGAAAATTTCCGTGATGCGCATCAGAATGTTATCGACCGCTCCTCCGTAAAATCCTGAAACAGCGCCAACGAGCACGCCGATCAACAGGGTAACGGCGGTGATCACAACACCTACCTTCAAAGCCGTCCGCGTTCCCCAGACGACCCCAAAAAAGATATCCCATGAGCCGGCCGCGGTGCCAAACAGGTGCGTCCACTGCGGTTGACCGGTGATAGCCCACCAGAAAGGAATACCCGGCGCGCCTTTTTCCCAGGTTGTTCCCGGAGGGCGCGGAATGGGGCTGAAGCCGTCACGCGGGATCTGGTACGGATCGCGATAACCTTCCGGTGTGGGGGCAATCACAGGGGCTAATACAGCCACAAGAACAAAGAACACGATCAGTATCAACCCAACGATGGACAGCGGGTTTTTGAAGATGCCGGTAATCAATCGATACGTTTCAGGACCCAGCGCGGATTCAAGACGGGTTACTTTTCTTTCAGGCAGATCATACAGCGTGGTGACTGCTGCGGCGCCTTTTGCATCTGACTCTTCTATGATTGTTGCCATGGTTTCCTCCTAACTCAAACGTACGCGCGGATCAAGGAACGCATACGCGACATCAACAATCAAGTTGGCCACGATGAGGATTGCACCTGTCAGCAATGTAAACACCAGCACGGTGATCACATCCAGGTTGCTGGCAGCTCTGGCGGCTGCCGACCCGATACCGGGGTAGTCAAAAATCGTTTCGGTAATCACCACGCCCCCCAGTAAACCCGCCACCGTTAACCCGCCTAGTGTGACTACCGGGATCAATGCGTTTGGCAGAGCGTGCCGGTTCACCACCTGGCGTTCCACAATCCCTTTTGCCCGGGCGGTTGTAATATAGTCCTGCCGCAGCGTTTCCAGCATGGATGAGCGTGTAACCCGCAGATACAGAGCCCAGTTCAGGTAAGAGAGTGTGATGATCGGGAGGATCAGGTGCCGTAAAGCATCCAGGAATATGTCGAACCGTCCATTCAAAAGCGAATCGATGGTCAGAAAATTGGTATACCAGGTCCAATCAGGTGCGCTGGTTGCCAGTGACGCCCAGATCGACATTCTTCCGGGCGGGAACCACTGCAATTTAGCATACAGAATCATCAACACCAGCAGTGCAAACACAAAGGTGGGAAAAGAATACCCGATGATACTGAACACGCGTAAAGCCTGGTCAATAAACTTGTTATGGTTCTTTGCCGCAATCATCCCCAGCCAGATGCCAATTAAGATGATTGGTCCTGCTGCTAACAATGCCAGTTCGGCTGTGGCCGGAAACCGGCGAGCGATGAGATCATTAATGGGCTGCGAGGCGCTGCGTGAATAACCAAAATTTCCCCGCAGGATACCCCCTTCATATGTATCGGCCGTTTCATGATGCCTTCCCCACAACCATGTCCAGTATTGCACCAGGAACGGTTGATCCAGACCGTAGCGCTTGATAAGGTTATCCATTTGCAGATCTGAACGGGGTAAATCTCGCACATACATGGCCACGCGCTGATTGGGGCCGAGAAATGAAATCATACCGAAAATCAGTAATGTAACCCCCAAAAGGATTAACGGCATGATCAAAAGTCTTCTAATAATGTAACTACCCATTGCCACCTCCTGCTGTGGTGGACTTTCACTCGTCGCCAGAGAGTCATTTGGGATCAATCTGGCGTCATGAGGAATGTCGAATATTTGTGTTCTCAGCGATTGTCAGGCAGTAAGGAGTGTTGTGATCGACAATCCGGGAAAATCAGGCTGATGGGGTTGCCTTTTCAGGTCCCCACCAGCCTGGTTTGTCAGCGCTTTGCTACAGTTTCAGGGTTATTTCTTTCCCCAAACGTAGTAGAAGCTATCGATCATCGGGTTCGATTCACCGCCAGTGATGTAGCGTGGTTGATAGCTGCGGGGCTTGGCCACATGCAGCGTCAGACCATGGCAGGTGTCGAAGTACAGCTGGTTGAATTCCTGATAGATCTCGGCGCGTTTCACGGGATCAGTTTCCAACACAGCGCGGGTGTTGATCTCTTCATACTGGTCCAGAATTTCCTGCGGTACGTTCTGGCGAGGACCATAGTATGAGTTGGTGAAGATTGGCGCCCAGTTGTGGGTGTCATAGTAGTCGGCAGACCAACCAACCAGGTAGATTGGTACGCGGCGGGCGCGGATGTCAGCCAAGAAGGCAGGCCACGGCAGACCGGTCACCTCAATGATGAACTTCTCATTGATGGCGGTGATACCAGCCTGGATGATCTGTGAAATGGACTGGCGCTGATCATTGCCGGTGTTGTATGCGGCGGTCAGACGGAAACCGATATCCCACAGCGCTTCACCGTTCGGGCCCTTCCAGGTTGAGGCTTTGAATTCTTCCTCGCATTTGGCAGGGTCATACAGGTAAGTGGTGCTCTCGTCCGTCGGATAGCCAACCATGCCGGGCAGCATGACGCCCAGTGAGCGTTCGCCTTCGCCCTGCATCACATCGTTCAGGTAGGCATCATAGTCGAAGCAGTAGGCAAACGCCTTGCGGATGTGAACATCGGAGAAGAAGTCAGCCGGGATACCATTACCGTCAATGGTACCGCTGCCAATATACGGGTTGCCGCCTTCGGTGTCAACCACGAAGTTGAAGTAAACATCAGTACGGGTTGCATTGGGCAGATTCATGACACGGCGCAGAGGCTGGTCTTCCTGACCCTCAATCAGTTTGCACTCATTGGTGTTGGTTACCTGGCATTCCTCGCCAACCAGCTCGTCCAGGATCGGCCATTGTTCCATGGAGCCAACTGTGATGACATCAGCATCACCGGCCTGCACCATCGCCAGACGGGTGTTGAACTCTTCCACCTGGGTGATTACAACGGTCTTCAGTTGAGCGGGGCCAACCACGTCGCCCTCAAAGAGGGGTTCGGTCTTCCAGTAGTTTTCATAAGCAGTCAGCACAAACTCTTCACCGGGGGTCCAGTGATCCATCATATAAGGACCGGTACCCATTTCACTGTTACCAACGCCCAGGGTGTTCAGTGTCTCGGGGGTGAAGCCATAGAAATTCTGCCAGGTTCCGCAGTCATCATCCCAACCGCCATTGGCCATAACCCACGGCTTGCTGCGGACGCCGCCCCAATAACCAGCCAGGGTGGGGATAAACGGAGCCCAAGGCTGCGCCAACGTGAAGGTAACGGTGTTGGCATCATTATCGAACTGGATCTTGGATTTCACCAGTTCGCAGGCTGCTACCAGGTCTTCGGCGGGATAAGCTGAAAGAGCATCGATGTCATCATAGGGGGCATTTTCGGGATCGACAATTTCGGTGATGTCATAAATGCCAGCGCCCAGGATGGGCTCGGTGAAGAGCAACTGCGGTGAGTTGGTACCGCCCTGAAGCAGGTTGCGAATAAAGGTGAAAGCAACATCTTCAGCGGTCAGAGGGCTTCCATCATGGAAGGTAACGCCTTCGCGGAGTTTAAAGGTGTAAACTGTACCATCCTCTGACATTTCCCAGCTTTCGGCCAGTTGGGGAACAAATTCGGTCGGGCTGTCGCCTTTGAACCACACCAGTTTATCATACAGGTTCTGCAGGATATCACCGGAAGCTGAGTCATAGGCGTAGCCGTTATCCAGGGTATCCACATCACCAAAAGTCGGTTCAATGAAGGTGGTGGGGTCCTTGGATTTGAATTCCACTGGCACAACCGGTTCGGGGGTTGCAGTCACAACCACCTCACGGGTTTCGATTACTGTTCCGCCTTCGGCTTCCACCACAACGGTTTCAATGATGGTAATGGGTTCAGGGGTTGCAGTAGGACCACAGGCAGCGAAGATCATCGAAATGACCACCAGCATGCCAAGCGCAAGATACAATTTGGATCTCATTTTTTTCTCCTCAAAAACGGCTTGAATCTGAATGAGTTGACAAACAAATTGAACGCTTTTTTGATTATTTTTCCCCTAAGATATAAGCACCTCCTTTATGAATTCAGGACAATTCTATGCTTTTTATCCTATTTACTTCTTATCATTATATAAATCTTTCAGCCCAATGACAAGCGACAACCGGGGCCGGAAGAGAGAAACGAAATTCAGAATTCAGTCATGCATCCCCATATCCCGAAAGGATGCGGGTGAAAAATCAGTCCGAATACTGATAAATTAAAGTCAATGCAACAGCGATGAAATGGTGCGGCGATGGTGCGACGATGTGCGGTGCGGCGAAAAAATGTTGCAGCGGTGAGAAGGTCGGAATGTCCTTGTGTTGAATTCCCCGAATCACACAAACAGACAATGCGCCTTCAGGATCAAACAATAACCTGTAACAGAGTAACTTGAATGAAGATGGAACCTGAAAAAAGCTGGTAACGAAAACCTGAAGGATCAGACCAAACCACCCATTTGTGAGGTGGTTTGGTCTATTTTTATTATTGAATGACTAGATGAATCTTTCAGCGTAATGACAGGCCACAAAGTGATCCGGCAGCAGCTCACGGAATTCAGGTTTTTGCTCGGCGCAGATCTGTGCAGCGATGGGGCAGCGGGTGCGGAAGCGGCAGCCTGAAGGCGGATTGATGGGGGAGGGCACGTCGCCGGTCAGAATGATCCGTTTACGGGTCTCTTCCACTACGGGATCCGGGATCGGAACGGCGGAAAGGAGAGCCTGAGTATACGGATGCAGGGGGTGTTCATACAGATCACGGCGGACAGCCAGTTCCATGATGACACCCAGGTACATCACGGCCACGCGGTCGCTGATGTGGCGGACCATGGAAAGGTCGTGCGCGATGAACAGATAGGTCAGGCCGAATTTTGCCTGCAGGTCTTCCAGCAGGTTGACCACCTGCGCCTGAATGGAGACGTCCAGAGCCGAGATCGGCTCATCGCAGACGATCAAATCAGGTTGCAGTGAAAGGGCGCGCGCAACGCCGATACGCTGGCGCTGTCCGCCGGAAAACTCGTGCGGGTAGCGGTCAACATAAGCGGGGTTCAGGCCTACCAGGCCCAGCAGGTCCTTCACACGTTCGCGAACTTCGCGGCCTTTGGCCAGGTTGTGAACGATGAGGGGCTCACCGACGATCTCTTCCACGGTCATGCGGGGGTTCAGGGAGGCGTAGGGATCCTGGAAGATCATCTGCATCTTGCGGCGCAGGACGCGCAATTCTTCACCTTTGAGCGTGGTCAGATCGGTATTGTCAAAATAAACATGTCCCGCGGTCGGCTTGTAGAGCTGTAAAATGGTTCGGCCGGTGGTCGATTTACCGCAGCCGGATTCACCCACCAGACCCAGGGTTTCGCCTTTACGGATGTCAAAGCTTACACCATCCACTGCGTGCACATAACCAACCGTCCGCTGGAAGACTCCGCGTTTGATGGGGAAGTGCATCATCAGGTTTTCTACATTAAGCAACACGTTTTTCTGGTTCATAAACGTTCCTTCCCGGTTTTGGTATCTACCCAGCATGCTACATTATGGCCAGTGCCAACCGGAATCAATGGAGGATTCTCATGCAGGCAGTGTTCAACCTGGTACTTGCACCGTGGGGCAAATGGGCAGTAAGAAGGTGTCTCATACAGTACAGGGGGTAAGCCTTCGATGGAAACAAGCCGTTCGGTCACACGTTCAGCATCCAAACGCGGCAGGCTGCCGAGCAGGCCCAGTGTATACGGGTGTTCCGGAAGAGCATACAGATCTTTTACACCGGCTTCTTCAATAATATAACCGGCATACATCACAGCCATGCGGTGTGCCAGACCGGCGATGACACCCAGGTCGTGGGTGATCCAGATCATGGACATACCCAGTTCATCGCGCAGGCGTTTCACCAGTTCAATGATCTGAGCCTGAATGGTCACATCCAGGGCGGTGGTGGGTTCATCGGCGATGAGAATCTGAGGAGTACAGGTAAGCGCCATAGCGATCATCACACGCTGGCGCATACCACCGGAGAATTGATGAGGATAGTCTTTCAGGCGGTCACGGGAATTGGGAATACCCACGAGTTCAAGCGTTTCGACAACACGGTCTTCAGCTTGTTTTGGTGTCATTCCCATGTGAACTTCAAGGGGCTCAGAAACCTGTCGTCCGATGGTCAAAACGGGATTGAACGAGGTCATCGGATCCTGGAAGACCATGCTGATTTGAGCTCCACGGACATGACGGATTTCCTCGTCGGTCATCTTGAGTAAATCCTTGCCCTGATATAAGGCCTGTCCTGCAGCAATCTCACCGGGCGGCATGGGGATCAAACGCAGCATTGACATGACGGAAACGGTTTTACCACAACCGCTTTCGCCAACGATCCCCAATGTCTCGCCCTCTTTAAGAGAGAAAGAGACACCATTAACAGCATGTACGGTGCCTTCTCTTGTTCTGAAGCGGGTTTCTAGGCCCTTTAAATTTAAGAGTTCAGCCATATAAGAGGTCCTCTACAATTATGATTTTTGCTTATGCATTGGGAGCAATTGCCATCTTTTACAATGTAGAAAAGAGTATACCTTTGTTTAGTACACTTGTCAAATGTAATCGCACGATTTTCTGTTCATCATTTCTGACTTGTCGCATTTTATTCTGTGTTTTCCTCCTCTTCTTCTCCGGTTCTCAGCCGTAGATACGATTCATAACGCTGCGGATGTACACGCCCTTCTTCAACCGCTTTTTTTACTGCACAATCCGGTTCCATCTGATGGGTGCAGTCATTAAAGCGACATTGTGAAACCAGACCGCGCAGCTCCGGAAAATACCCATCCAGTTCTTCCGGCTGGGTATCCCACAATGACAGGCTGCGGATGCCGGGCATATCGGCCACGTAACCACCTTCAGCCAGTGGAAAGAGCTCGCGCACCACGGTGGTATGCCGGCCTTTGGAGGTTAATTCACTTACCTTCCCTACAGCCAGCCCCAGGTGTGGTTGAATGGTGTTCAGCAGACTCGATTTACCCACCCCGGATGGGCCGGTAAAAACGGAGATCTTTCCAATCAAGCGTTGATGCAGTTCATCCAACCCTTGCCCGGTTTTGGTGGAGGTAAACAACACATCGTACCCGAGCGGGGGATACATTTCAAACATGCGGCGCGCCGCGTCCTGATCGACCAGATCAACCTTATTGGCCACGATCATGGCCGGGATATCTTCCTTTTCGGATATGACCAGAAAGCGATCCAGCATACGCAGCCGCGGAGCAGGTTCGGCGCAGGCAAAAATGAGAATCAGTTGATCGGGGTTCGCCAGCAGGATCTGTTTATAGTCATAACGCGTGCCGGTGGCCTTGCGGATAAAAGCACGCGTGCGGTCATGAATTTTTTCGATGACGCCGGTGGTTGGGGAGATCACCTGGAATGTGACATGGTCTCCCACAGCCACCAGATCTTCTTCAGCAGCTCCGCGCTTGAACTTGCCGCGCAGATTGCACATATACAGACCCGTATCTGTTTGGACGTGGTAAAAACCACCCTGTAATCGGATGACGAGCCCGCTTTCAGATGCCATTGCTCAGTTACCAGCCTCCGGTGTCTGCGCTTCATCAGCCCCATAAGGCGTCTCGGTGGGTTCCGAGGTGGCTGTGCTGGTGACAAAGAAGTTTGATTCCCACGGGTACAGCCGGCTGGGTTTATCAAAGAAATAATATTCCAGAATACGGCGGAAAATGGGAGCGGCGATATCCGACCCCTGTCCGGAGCATTCAGCCAGCACCACCACGGCAATATCGGGCCGTGTTTCGCTGTTCATATCGGTGTATCCGGCAAACCAGGCATGCGGATCGCTGCAGCTCGCATCAGCGGTACCGGTTTTACCATAAACATCCAGGTTCAGGCTGGAGAAGGTGCGATAAGCAGTCCCACGTGGGTCCGCCACCACCATGTGCATGGCTTCTTTAATGGAGGCTAAATTTTCTTCCGAGACGGGTAAAGTCCCTTTTTTAATCGGCTCAAACTCGTAGGTCACTTTGTCATTCGGATCGACAATTTTTTCTACAAGCTGAGGCTGGTATTGGGTTCCACCATTGCCCAGTGCGGCGGTGAAGTACGCCGCCTGCAGCGGGGTGGCCAGCATGGTGCCCTGTCCAATGGCAAGCTGCACCGCATCACCATCGGTCTGCGGATCCGGGAAGGAGCCGCTGTCCTCGTCGATCTGGCCGATGCCGGTCACACTTCCCAAACCAAAGGAACGCGCCATCTCGGACAGCAAATTGGGCATACCCTGATGATAAAGATCCAATCCGATATGCCAGAAATAGGGATTGCAGGAACGCATCAGGCCTTCCTCGAGATTCACAATCCCGCTGGGGGTCAGCGTTCTGCCGTGGTAATCATAAGTCCAGTCATACAGGGTGGTTCCGGCCAACTCGGTGAAGGTGTGCTGACAGTCATAGGTGGTTTCGGGGGTATATACACCGCTTTCCAGGGCCGCCGCCATGGTGATAATCTTGGAGACCGAACCCAACGGGTAGGTGCCCTGCGCGGCCCGGTTGAGCAGTGGATAATCATAGGAAGAAAGCAAATCCCCAAGCGAGTAACTACTGTTGATATTTTCGGCCTGGAACAGATTGGGGTCGTAGCTGGGTGATGAAGCAATGGCCAGTACGCGCCCGGTGTCCACCTCAATTACGACCGCCGCGCCCACAAATCCCTCCAGGGAGCGCTGTACATTATATTGAAAGGTGGAATCAAAGGTGGTGTAGATGGAAGAGGCCGGTTGGGATTCTGTTTGCGCCAGACGGGTAACCACCTGACCGGCGTTATTAACCACAAAAATCGACACGCCCCGTTTGCCGGCCAGATATTCTTCTCCCCACTTTTCCAGCCCGGTGGTGCCCACCTTCTCATCGCCGCGGTAGCCCAAACGGCGGTATTCATCCAGATCCTCCGCGTAGATGGACTGCACGTATCCTACGGTTTGCGGAGCTACCTGATCATAGTAAAAACGGGCGCGGTAATCCGTCATCATCAACCCATCCAGCGTGGACAGCACCGACATGCGCTCGTCCACTGCCTGGCGGGTGGCTTCGCCGATGGATACATACCAGTCAGCGCCGGCGTTTTCGTACAACGCGTAGATTGCCTCGGTGGTTTTGCCGGTCAACAACGAAAGATTGACCAGCAGCGTGCCCTCTTCATTTGGGTCAATCTGACCCGGGATCACACCCAGTGATACGGCGTCTGTTTCCGCGGCGATGGCGTCACCATCGCGATCATAGATATTTCCGCGCGCCGGTACCGAATAATCAATGGCCAGATAGTTGCCGTCTACCAGTTCGGGCAGGATCATGTTCTCCTGCCATTGCACCAGCCACTGACCGCCTTCCAAAACCAGGTTCATGACCATATCGCGTGGCAAATCGCCAATGGCCGAGGTGTGATAGGTGACCCGGTATGCCACCTGAGCCGTGGTGGGATTGGTGAGCGAAGAAAGGATCTCATAGTCAAAGGTTTGCAGGGTCAGGTTGATGGCGGCATCAGAATATTTTTTGGTGAAATCTTCCAGTGTAATGGCCTGCTGGGTGAGCGGGGATAAATACGAATACAACAACTCGTAGTTTTCCTCCTTCCAGGTCTGCAAAAACTTCTCCGCTGTTTTTTGAGTATCGGGCACGCGGGTGGTGCTCACCTGGGGCCCTGGCAGTGTGGCAGTGGGTTGTATCTCCTGGGTGGCCGCGGGGCCTGCCCCGGGATTGCAGGAATACATCAGAACACTGATCAACACAAAAAGAAATAAGACGCCAACTCTCATTTTCATCATCATTCCTCCCACTGCCTGTGTGTTGATCTGCGAAAGGATCGCCTTCGCGGGTCTCAACCCACATCCTCCCCCGCCAGCACTGCCCGGGTTACGGGGCAGTTGTAATCAAGATGCTGCTGGCAGGAAAGAGCAGTGTCAATGGGTGAATCCACCCCGAATTTTCTCATATTTCGGACCAGGTGACAGAGCGGCAGGCCCTTCACATTGGCAAAACAACCATTGAAGCCGATCACCGGATGAAATCCCGCGTTCTGGATGGCGTAAGCGCCGGCTTTATCCAGCGGATCTCCAGAACGGATATAGGCTTCCATTTCTTCATCTGTATAATCACGCATGGTCACCCACGAATGACAGCGGTCAAACAGCCACTCTCCGCTGCTTACGCGGTACAGCGCCAGGGCAGTGAAGGCTTCATGCGCCTTCCCGCGCAGTTGAACCAGCATCCGGCGTGCTTCAACATCATCCACAGGCTTTCCCAGTACCTCGCCCCGGTCGGCTACGGTGGTGTCCGCGGCCAGAAAAAAATCAGCCTTCGCATCGGGGTATAACCGGATGGCGGTTTCTGCTTTGGTCTTGGCCAGACGGGCCACATACACATCCGGCGCTTCTCCCGCATACCAGCTTTCATCTATATCCGCAGGGCAGGTGATGAAATCAAAACCGGTCCATTCCAGCATTTCACGCCGGCGCGGAGAGCCGGAAGCCAAAGCAATCACGGGCATCATGGGCATAATGTGCGATTCTAACACATCCACCGGATGAATGATTTGGCTGGTATATAATAAAAAATGAAACATAATGAATGGATAAAAAATGCAAGATTTTCGGCCAGATTCAAGTTTTGGACCGGATGTAGCGGCTGGCTACGATAATTTTCCACGCGGCGATGAGGAAGCAGCCGTGATATTTCTTGCTGAAATCGCGGGAAAGCGTCCTGCGCTTGAATTCGCAGTCGGTACCGGGCGAATCGCGCTTCCATTGGCTGCCAGGGGTGTTGCGGTGGATGGAATTGAATTATCACCTCATATGATCGAAAAACTACGGAGCAAGCCTGGCGGTCAACAGATCAACGTCACGATGGGTGATATGAGCCGTATCGCAACAGGTCGTCGTTATGGTCTGGTTTATCTGGTATTCAATACCATTTTTAACCTTCTCACAGCCGAGGATCAGATTCGATGTTTTCAAAATGCGGCCCAGCATCTCGATCCCGATGGATACTTTGTGGTGGAAACTGCACTGCCGCACGCCTGGATTGCTCCGGATCAAACCGATTATGTACATACCGAATATGTGTCAACCAATGAAATTCGGTTTGACGTTGCCCGCTATGACCCGGTCACTCAGTTACTGGAAGAAAACCACATCACGGTTTCGCCAGACGGGATCAAAATGAATCCCATCGTATGCCGCCTGATCACCCCCGGTGAAATGGATCTGATGGCCCGTATCGCCGGTATGCGTCTTATCCAGCGATACGCCAACTGGCAGAAATCTGTTTTTAATGCAGACAGCAAAGCCCATGTGTCGGTTTATGGTTTCAGTTGAACCACCAAGCAGGATCAATCTGGATAAATGACAACTTCGCACTAATTTCCTGACGCATTGACAATCCTCGTCCAATTCAAGTCAAAACTGGTCTATACAACTGATTTTTGGCCCTATGATTCTCATTTAGTCCGTTGTAAAATGTTCCATTAATCTTGATCCCCATGGAGGGAATATGCAGTTATTGCAGGAACGTATCCGCAAGGACGGCCGCTATTTGGGAAACGGTATTCTCAAAGTGGACGGGTTTATCAATCACATGGTAGATCCGGTGTTGATGGATGAATGCGGCAAGGAATTCGGCCGCCTGTTTGGCCATTTAGGTGCAAAACTGATTCTGACCGCCGAGATTTCCGGCATCGCTCCGGCGCTGATGGCCGGGCGCAGCCTGAACCTGCCGGTGGTGTATGCCCGTAAGCATAAACCGGTTACCATGCCCAGCAAGGTATATCTCACCACCGCCCCCTCGCATACCAAAGGCGTTCAGGTTGAATTGATTGTCTCGCCGGAATATCTGCCGCGTGATGTGCCGGTATTGATTATCGATGACTTTCTGGCCTCCGGTGAAACCATTTTAGGGCTGGCGCGTCTGGTGGATGCCGCCGGCGCGCAGCTGGTGGGCATCGGCGCTTTGGTGGAAAAATCCTTCGAGGGCGGTCGGGAGCGGCTGCAATCGCTAAATGTACCGATCGAAACACTGTGCTGTATCACCTCCATGGAAGATGGAAATATTCAGTTCGCCGAGCAGGCGGGCGTATAAAGGGTTAAGGATAAAACAAGGCATGGATACCATTATTATTCTGGACTACGGTTCGCAGTATACGCAGTTGATCGCCCGCCGTGTACGCGAGAACCACGTGTATTGTGAACTGCTGCCATGGGATGCCCCGGCTGAAAAAGCCATGGCCTACCAGCCCAAAGGCATCATCCTGTCCGGCAGTCCCTGCTCGGTGTATGACCCCGGAGCGCCTACCCTGCCCGATTATGTTTTACAGAGCGGCCTGCCGGTGTTGGGGATCTGCTATGGCATGCATCTACTCACCCATGCGCTGAACGGCAAGGTGACGCCCTCCGGTGAACGCGAATACGGCCTGGCCCAGTTTGAAGCGGTTGAAGACAACCCGTTGTTTTCTGCCGGCCCGCAGCAGGTGTGGATGTCACACGGCGACCGCACCGAACAGGCTCCGCAGGGCTTCAGCGTGCTGGGGCGCAGCGGTAACAGCCCGGTGGCAGCCATGGCAGATGTGAAACGCCGTTATTACGCCCTGCAGTTCCACCCGGAGGTCAACCATACCCCGGGCGGCAGAGAAATATTGCGCCGCTTCGTGGTGGATATTTGCGGAGCGAAACAGGAATGGACGCCTGAATCGATCATCCAGCAGGCTGTCGAAAAAATCCGCGCGCAGGTGGGTAAAGAACGTGTTCTCTCGGCCGTCAGCGGCGGGGTCGATTCCAGCGTGGCTACGGCCCTGGTGCAAAAAGCGGTTGGAAATCAACTGACCGCCGTGTTTGTCAATCACGGTCTGCTTCGTAAAAATGAGCCTGAGCAGGTGGAAACCGCGTTGAAAGGTGTGCTTGGCGTGAATCTGGTGACGGTGGATGCGGTGGATACCTTTATGGATCTGCTCAAAGGCGTCACCAA
>DAISXR010000030.1:0-15419 GCA_036825755.1 Anaerolineaceae bacterium | reverse complement strand
GTACGCTGCCTGGGTGAGATCACCTTTGAGCGGTTGGAGCGTCTCCGCGCCGCGGATGCCATCTTTACCGAAGAACTCGACCGCGCCGGTCTGTTATTCTCCGATCAGGGCGGTAGCGCTCAGGCGTTTGCTGTGCTGCTGCCGGTACGCTCGGTGGGTGTGATGGGCGACAGCCGCACCTATGATGAGACCATCGCCCTCCGTGCGGTCTCGACCGAAGATTTTATGACCGCCGATTGGACTCCCCTGCCCCACGACCTGTTGGCGCGCATCTCGAACCGCATTGTGAATGAGGTAAAAGGCGTCAACCGTGTGGTGTATGACATCACCAGCAAACCCCCCTCGACCATCGAGTGGGAATAAAGATAAGTTACACAACCGCCCGCGATGCGGGCGGTTGTTATTTTGTACAGCAATCTCACGCATTCCATGTTTGCACAACCAGTTTAATCCTGTCATCTCGCAGAGATCCGCCCATAAGCATGTGATCAGGATCCTCGATCTGGAACATTGGATTGTTGGGTTTCGTGGCGTTTGGCTTTACCAAACGATCTCAACCCAACCCGCAATTATTAAATGTGATCCATTCATTTTCGCACTCGCGTAGAGTGGGTGAAGGGGCACAAGAAGGCAAATTAATCCATCATTCCGCCTGCCCCGTAACCCACCGTGATTGATTATGGGTGAGTATCGGTAGGTTACGGGCGGATAAATGATGTCGATTAACGGCGCAATTTCCGCCCTTCACCCACCCTGACATAGTTTTCCAAGAATCTCCTGATCTCCTCATTTTACCCTCTTGACAACCACACTACTAAGCAGTACTATATAGCAGTAATAAGTATTACTGCATACATGTATTACAGAATAGCAGGAGGTGATTTGTGCAGGAAGATCTGACTGAAATGCTCAAAGGTGTGCTGGAAGGTTGTGTGCTTGAGATCATCAACCGTGGGCAGACCTATGGCTACGAAATCACTCGGCGATTGAATGCCCTGGGCTTCACAGAGGTTGTTGACGGAACCGTGTATACCATTCTGGTGCGACTGGAAAAGAACCACCTTGTTGACATCGAAAAGAAACCCTCGGATCTGGGCCCTCCGCGTAAATTTTTCGCCCTCAACGAGGCAGGCCGTAAGGAACTGCAAAACTTCTGGCAAAAATGGGAATTTGTTTCGTCAAGGATCGACACACTGATGGAGAAAGAAAAATGAATTTTTGGGAAAAGATCACAGGCGGTGATTTGAAGAAAGAATTTACATCCTTTGAATCACGAGCCAAAAAGCTGCCGGCTGAATATCAGGCGGCATGGGAAAAAATCAAAGCCAGACTCTGGCTGCACTCGGATTTTTCCGGTCGCAATCTCATGCCGATTTTTGACGGCGTGCTGGGCTTGCTCGAAGAATCCGCGCTGGACGGCCAGAGGATCGGGGAAGTTTTGGGGGACGATATTGATGGCTTCTGCTCGGCCCTGGTGGGTGACGAGGGAGCTGAATCCTATCGTGACAGATGGCGGAAGGAACTCAACCGAAATATTGCCAGAAAATTGGGCAGATTGGGAAAATAACCATGAGTATCAGGGATTTGATCGAGGGCAAAAAACAATGGCGGGCGCACATGTCGCGCGTCAACGCCCTCCCGCAGGATTATCAAATTGTGTACAAAGAGATTCAAAAATATCTCTTCAAGGTGGGTCCCGTTGAATTAACGAAGAGCACGGATTTGCTCACAGGGATCGTCGATCTTTTTGTAGAAGGCGCGGCCCTGGGTAAAGGGGTTCTCGAAGTGACCGGTGACGATGTGGCTGCTTTTTGCGACGACCTGATCAAAGATTCCAAAACCTATGCCGATCTCTATCAGGAATCGATTGACCGGAAAGCGGATAAAGCCGCCCGTAAAGATGTGACTCAAAAAAAGTGATTGAGGATTATTGTGATTGAAAACGCGATTCAAGTAAACAGGTTGGAAAAATCTTACAAACAGCTTCATATCCTGAAGGGCGTGAATTTCGATGTGCGAAAAGGCAGCATTTTTGCTCTGCTGGGCTCCAACGGCGCAGGCAAAACCACGATTGTCAAAATTCTGACCACGCTGCTCAAACAGGACACGGGCACCGCGGTTGTAAACGGTTTTGATGTCTCATCAAAACCCGACCAGGTACGGCAATCTATCAGCCTGACCGGGCAATATGCTGCCGTCGACGAAATATTGACCGGGCGGGAAAATATCGTGTTGATCGCCAGACTGCGGCATTTGAGAAATCCACAACAGATCGCCGACGATCTGCTGAAGCGTTTCGGTCTGACCGACTCGGCTGACCGCAGGGTTTCCACTTACTCCGGCGGTATGCGCCGCAGACTCGATATTGCCATGAGCCTGATTGGCGCACCGCAGATCATTTTCCTTGACGAGCCCACCACCGGGCTTGACCCGGAAGGGCGTCTTGAGGTCTGGAACATGATCAAAGAGCTTGCCCACAACGGTACGACTGTGTTTCTGACCACACAGTATCTCGATGAAGCCGAGCGTCTGGCGGATCAGATTGCCATTTTGCATGAAGGAAAAATCATCGCAAAAGGAACATTTAGTCAATTGAAACAATTATTTCCACCTGCAAAGGTGGAATATGTAGAAAAACAGCCGACGTTGGAAGAAATCTTTCTGTCCATCATCGGCAAGGGAACAGAGAAATAATGGATACGGTACAAAAACACTTTTGGGGTGATATGTTCGTGATGTTGGGGCGGACCATGTGGCACATTTTTCGCAGTATGGATACTATTATCACGGTGGCGATTACACCCATTCTGATGATGCTGCTGTTCGTTTACGTGCTGGGGGGCGCGATACAAACCGGTGGGGATAACTATGTGAATTACCAGCTACCCGGTATTCTGCTGGTTGCCATCGCCAGCGGAACCGCCTATACGGCATACCGGTTGTTCATGGATATGCAAAGGGGCATTTTTGAACGATTTCGCTCCATGCCAGTTGCGCGGTCTGCAGCCCTGTGGGGCCATGTGCTGACTTCACTGGTTTCCAATGCGATGACGATCGTGATCATCATCCTTGTCGCGGTATTGATCGGTTTTCGCCCGCAGGCAGGCGTGTTGCAATGGCTGGCGGTAGCGGGCATCCTGGCGCTGTTCACCCTGGCCTTAACATGGCTCGCGGCAATTGCCGGATTGTCCGCGAAGTCAGTAGACGGAGCAGGTGCATTTTCATACCCGTTGATCTTCCTTCCGTTTATCAGTTCGGCGTTTGTACCAACTGATTCTATGCCAGCGCTTGTGCGGGCGTTTGCCGAAAATCAACCGGTGACCTCCATTGTGGAAACCATCCGCGCGCTGCTGACCAATCAGCCGGCTGGCAATGAGATCTGGGTTGCGCTTGCGTGGTGCATCGGGATCCTGGTGGTTGCATATTTCTTCGCCATGAAGACATACCGGCGAGTATCCTGAAAGACACAGGCAGAAAGCCAGGCGGTTCCCCGGAATTGTTCAGGAACCGCCTGGTCTTTTGATTTTTTCCAACGGCGCAATTTCCGCCTTCCGCCAATTTTTCGCCTCGAAACCCACCATAATTAATAATCAATGGTATCGGGGGGTTCCGGACGGAAGAACAACCTTGACTAATGGTGATATTTCCGTCCTTCACCCATCGTGCCAAACTTCGAATATGGTTTTTGGGGGATAACGAATAAAAACCAGGTGATTCCCGTGAACCCTCAGACCTCAAGCCCGCGTAGGGTGGGTGAAGGGGCACAAAACAACCGATCCGTCTGGTAAGCCTCCTGCCCCGTAACCCACCGACGATTAAAATTCGCAATTATAAATGTGATGAGTTTGATATAGAAAAATGTAGAACAATCAAATAATTATCAACGCCGATCGGTGCTCATAAGTCTCATTTATTATTAGCTGTCCCATTTAAGAGCGCTTTTGCCATTTGTTTGGTCATTAACGGCTTAACCTCAATGGTGTTCGTTTTGAGCCGTTCGTCGTCCATTTCAAGTACTCTTTCCAACCAAAATTTATGAAATTTCTTGGAACTTTCAAAAATGGAAGCTCGAGAGCTAAAGGTTTTCACTTTCTTCCAGTTCAAGTGAGTCTTATCAATATATACGTAATATGAATATGAAACAAACCATGTTGCACCCATTTTTGTCAATATTTCTCCGCCTTCAAATGAAAAGCTGTGCGGTTCTTTCATAATTTCCTCCCTCCTTATCCATATTTTAGTTTTCCCTTTATTGAGGTAACCCAATCACAATTTCTTCCAAAAATATAATAAAGCTAAAGTTCGCTTATGGAACTGATCTACTTCCTGTATTTGTTGATAGGACTCCATATTACGAAAATCCCTTATAATTACCACTAGGAGAAGGAGAAGGGAACAGGAATCAATCAAACGAATAATGTTGAACAATCGACCCGCTCCTCTTCGGTTTAAAAAGGCATTGGGGGGAATCATACTGGCTCTCGCTTTCCTGGTTGGGACAGCGCCGTCCTTCTTTGTATCTGCTCAAACCTCAGGCACAATTCATGTGACCGATCTCGAGATCACTGCTTTTCCGCTGATCCAATTCTTCCTGCAGGTCACTGATGCCAATGGAAAAATCGTCAGCGATCTGCAGCCCGATGAACTGGAGATCATGGAAGACGGCTATGTCCGCCCGATCAGCGAGCTGGCGCGGGTGCAGCCAGGCCTGCAGGTGCTGCTGGCGGTGAACGAATCGCCGGTTCTCACCAATCAAGTCAACGGGGTATCGTACTACCGCATTTTCCACCAAACTCTGGATACCTGGGCGGCCGCGCTGCCGTCAAACGCCAGTGACAATTACAGCTACATCACCAACGCCGGTATACAGATCAACCAGATGACGGACACAGCCGGCTTTGCGCAGCTTATGGCGGCCTACGAGCCGGATCTGGTCAATGCCAAACCCGGCTTAACCAGCCTGACCATGGCGCTGGATATGACCACCGATCCGTTGCCCAATCCCTACATGAAACGGGCCATCCTGTACATCACCCCCATGCTGGATTCTACCCAGCGCGCCTCTCTGCCGGATATTGCTCAACGCGCCGCTCAACTGGGTACGCGCGTGTTTATCTGGCTGGTAGCCCCTGACTATACACTCGAATCTGCTGAGGTTGAACCGCTCCGCCAGCTTGCCGATACCAGCGGCGGGGAAATATTCCTGTACAACGGTTCGGAGGACTTCCCGAATCCGGAAAGCCATCTGGATCCGCTGCGCAATATCTATCAGGTGAGCTATCAATCCGCGGCCACCACCAGCGGGGACCACATCATCATCACCCGCCTCACCCGGCCCGAACTCCAGATCACTGCCGAGCAGATGGCCTTCAACCTGCAGCTCGCGGCGCCCAATCCCATCTTCCTGGATCCGCCTGTTCAAATCGAACGGGTGCTGGCAGGCACGGAAGAGGAGACCATCCTTGAACCGCTTCAAACCACCCTGCGCATTTTGGTGGAGTTCCCGGACGGCTATCCGCGTAAATTGAAATCCAGCCGCCTGTATGTTGACGACATCCTGGCGGTTGAAAATCTGACCGAACCGTTCGATCAATTCACCGTACCGCTGGTGATGTATGAGCAGGATACCCAGATCCAATTGCGCGTGGAAGTGACTGACGAACTGGGTCTGACCTCATCCAGTATTGATATAAAAGTGCCGGTGATCGTGGAGCAACCGGAACCTGGCCTGGTACAGCGCATCTTTACCGGGCGTGGTCTGTCCATTCTCATCGCGGTGTCCATGGCGGCCCTGGTGCTGGGGTTGGTGATTTATTTCACCAGCCAGAGCGCCATCAAAAAGAACCGCCCCAAAAAGATACCCGGCAAGAAAACCGATCCGCTGACCCAGCCGGTGCCCGCCAGAACAGACCGCCAGAAACCCGTCAGGCCGGTGGTTAACAATCCCACCGTCCGTAAACAGGCTGAACCTGTCAACGCACCTGCCAGATTGGTTCGGCTTTCGTCTGACGGCAATCCCATCCCGGAACGGATGATCCCCATTATCCGACGAGAGACCAGTCTTGGGTCTGATCCACAGACCGCTACCTGCATCCTCGATAATCCATCGGTTAGCGCCCGGCATGCGCGCATCTACCAGAACAGCGAAGGGAAATTCTTCGTGGCCGATACCGGCTCGGTGGCGGGCACCTGGGTCAATTTTGATCTGGTCAACGGTGATGGATTCAAACTCACGCATTGTGATATTATTCATTTTGGATTGATGGCTTTTCGATTCGAAATGAGCGATCCGGACTGTGAAAGAATTCCTGTAATCCATCCGCGCAGTGCGCGCAAGGCTGACCCGTCATGATCCGAACCGAGAAAACGCATCTCAAAACGCTGGCCGGAACCCACGCCGGTATGACCGGAAAGAACAATGAAGACAGTTTTGGCGTTTCGGCGTTTCTGCTGGACGAAGAAAGTTCAACACCTGTTTTACTGGCGGTATTAGCAGACGGGATTGGCGGGCATAACGCGGGCGAGGTGGCATCGGCGCTGGTGGTTGACACCGTCAGCGAGGTGATTTCGCAAAGCGACGCCGCCGATCCGCTGACCACCCTGAACGAGGCAGTCCAAACGGCCAGCCAGCGCGTTCAAACTATGTCGGGCTCGAGTGACGGGCATAAGGGCATGGGCTCCACGCTGGTAACCACATGGATTATCGGCAAGCAGCTTTACACCGCCTATGTGGGTGATTCGCGAATCTACCTGTTGCGCAACCGCAAATTGATCCGCCTGACGCAGGATCACTCCTGGATCCAGGAAGCGCTGGACACCGGTTTAATCACCCCCGAACAGGCTGAAGGCCATCCCAACGCGCATGTCATCCGCCGTTATGTGGGTTCGCCGGAGCCGCCCGAGGTGGATTTCCGTCTGCGTCTCGATCCATCCGAAACCGCCCAACAGTCGATCGCCAACCAGGGCATGGATCTGAAAAACGGAGATCTGCTGCTGCTGTGCAGCGACGGTCTGACCGATCTGGTGAATGATGAAGAAATCGAGGATATTCTCAACCATACCCGGCCAGAAAAAGCTATCAATGAAATGATCACCCTCGCCAACGAGCGCGGCGGGCATGATAACACCACCATCGTCCTCATCCAAGTGCCGGAAGGTGTATTTGTTGAAGGCGCCCTGCCCTCAGCGGCAGGCCGGCCTGAGACCGCAAAAAAGCCAATTCTGGCAGCCGTCCGGCCGTTTATGTTGGGTTGTATGGGCATCCTCATGGTATTGGTTCTGGTGGCAGCCGGTTACTTTGGGCTGCAGTACCTGAATGGCAGAAATGCCGGGGCCAGCCCCTCGCCGACAGACGGGTTGACCAAGATACCCGGTTTTCTGGAGAATACCGAAACGTTGGCCGTTATCACCGATGAAATCTCCACCCCCATCACCGGCGTTGTTCAGACAGACGCCACTATCGCCGATACCAACCCGGATGGATCAGCCGCCTCAGATGGCATCAGCATCCCTCCGCCACCGGATCCGGCACAGATGACAGCCGTGCCCACGCATACCCGGGCCCCCACCCAAACGGCTACCGCCACCGCAACTCGCACGGCCACGCCGTAAGCGAATATTCCAACACAGAACCGCAAAGTGAACATGGACTTCTTGAGCAGTACGTATGGCGGCGCCGCCGCCGCAATTCTGGCTGCCCTGCTTTGGGCGATCGCCTCCTCCATCTTTGAGCGCGCCGGCAAGAAAATTTCGGCGATTGAACTGAATTTGATTAAGGGTATCCTGGCGCTGGTGTTTATCGGGATATCGCTGTTGATCACCGGTGAGGCGTTTGATAACATCAACCTGAAATCCGCTCTCTTATTGATGACCAGCGGCATTATCGGAGTCGGCATCGGCGATACAGCCTACTTCAAATCGCTGGACGCGCTGGGTGCGCGTAAAGCATTGATGATCGGCTCGGTCAGCCCGGCCCTGACCGCCATTATCGCCATGTTCTTTTTAGATGAGATCCTCTCGCCCATCGCCTGGATCGGTGTGATCGTGACCATCGCGGGCGTCACCTGGGTGATCTCCGAGCAAACCGGCAACAACAATCATCACGATAAACGCCACATCGTTCAGGGTATCCTGTTCGGGTTGGTCGCCACACTGGGTCAGTCGATTGGAGCCGTTCTGTCACGCTCGGTGCTTTCACAGACCGCCGTCAGCCCGCTGCAAAGTAATTTGCTGCGGCTGAGCGCCGGCGTGGTCTTTCTGACCGCGTGGATCACGATCAGCAAAATACGTGTTGGCGGCTGGATGAAACTGGAGAAACCACGCGTCACCGCCGGCCAGTTGTTGAGCGCCACGTTCCTGGGTACCTTTTTGGGCATGTGGATGCAGCAAATCGCATTCAAGCTGTCGCAGGTGGGCATTGCCCAGACGCTCTCGTCTACCAGCCCGCTGTTTATCCTGCCCATCTCCATGCTGAGCGGCGAGAAAATCAGCGCTCGAGCTGTGCTGGGCGCGCTGGTGGCCGTGGCCGGTATTTTGATTCTGTTTCTGGCCTGATTTTTCGGAAGATTGTCGCTGTGTACGCGGTGATTGTCATCCCGGCGGCAGCCGGTTGATGGTGATGTTGCCGCGTCCGGCAGCCAACCGGCGGATGTTACGGATCACACGCCGTGTGCCGGGCAGATCACGCGGGTGTTCATCCCACGGCCGGAAGAAGTCATCCCAATGACTCAAGTAGATCTGCTTGACGTCGGTATTCTCCACCGCCTGACCGTACCAGCGCCGCAGATATGCCCGACTCTTTAGCCCCAACGCGCCAATCCCCAGAACCGCCGCCTCTGCCATCGGTACGGCCGCGCAATCCTCGCACAATCCCGCGCTTCCTTGCAGGTACACCCGGTGCCCGGCGACTTCGATCAGCAGGTTATAAACCGTTCCGGCGCGGTATTGCCAGAACCAAACCGGCGGTTTCAGACTCTGCTCAATCTCCTCGTTCATATGCAGCAAGTCTGCCGCCCGTGCGGGGAAAACCAGGTGGCGGGTGGGAAGAAAGTTGACCGTGAACGAACCAACGCGATACGCCTGCCCAGGCTGCACGGCATGCACTCTGGCAGCTTGGTCTCTACCGGCGGCTCTCAGCACAGACTCCGATCCGTACAAATCAGCTTGAAGCAGGCGGGCTGTCTCAAACGCATCCAGAAAATGGTCATAATGCGTGTGGGTAATTAACACAGCATCCAGTCGATCCAGACCCAACCTTTCCACGCCGTGACGGATGCGTTCAGGATCGGGCTTGATCTTCCTCAGCAAAGCGGGCAGGGAAGGCCGGCTGAAATGAGGATCGATTAACAGGTGGGTTTCCCCACATTGAAGCAGCAGACAGTTGGTGCCCAGCCAGCGTAAAGAACATAACCCGTCAAACAGGTTGACCGTTCCATCTTCAGGGGTGGAATTGCGGGGGGCCGTCATCATCTATCCACTCAGGGTAATTCAGCGTGCTGTTTGACGTATTTCAGCACCTCGGCCGCTGAACGGCGCGCAACCGCTTTTTTCATCGCGCGGTATCCTCGCCCGTAGACCCGACTGGGGTTCTTCTCCATCACCAGCAGCCTGAATTGAGCCATATCGCTGCCGTAGGCCTGCAGCCACAGCGATGAGATCCATTCACAGATACCTTCTTCCACATACTGCGGCAGGTGCGGGAAGTGATTCAAAAACAGCCAGGCATGCCCCAGTTCGTGCGCCAGTACCGCCCCCAGATGTTCATAGGGCAGACCGTACAGCGCCTGGATCATCTTCACTTCACGGCTGCGCTCCACCCCCAAAATGGCGTGCACGTTGGTTTGAGTCACCCCGGCGGTGGTCACCCCGCGGCTGCGTTTTTGCAGCGCGTTGTGCAGGTCTTTCTGACCGGTCAGGGTGATGGGAATTTTCGCCCGCGCATCAAATTGAAAACCCTGCCGCGCCAGCACCGTCTTGATTTCTTCCACCAGCCGGTTCACGCGCTCCGGTTCGTTGACCGCTGTTTTCAGGCAGGTGGTACACATCACCCGCCCATCGGCGTATTTCACCCCTTTGGGCGCTTCCGGGCTGCCGATGAACCGGCTGCAGCTCGAACAGCGCGGTTCCCTGCGATGTGAGGAGCAATACTTGTTCCCCCACAGGTCTTCAAAATAGCGTCCGGTCAGCGGCTCACCGCAGCGGGAGCATTTCTCGGCGAACAGCAATTGATAGTCGGCGCTGCAATAGGCGCGGCCTTGATGGGTGAAGAATTTCCCCTCAATGGGTTTCCCGCAGCGCGCGCAGATGAAATGCTCGGGGTGCCAGTGTTTGCGCATGGCGCGGATGGATGGCCCGGTGATCACCTGCCCGCAGCCGGCGCAGCGCGGGGCGAACTTTTTGTGATAGCAATCGGTATGGTATGGCCGGCCGCCTTTTTGCAAAAAGCTGCCGGTACCAATCAACTCACCGCATACCGGGCAGCGGAAGCAGTCGGAATGCCAGTTCTTCCCCATCGCCTTAATATAGCGGCCGTGGATTGTTTGCTGACAGGATGCGCACACCAGTTTTGCCATCACAGCCCTATTTTAAGCCCATCTTCACCCGGCATGAGGAGCCAGTTTTTTTGATCCAACAAAAAACTTCCTCGGCCAATCCTCAGCCGGGGAAGTTTCTTTTCCTTATCTCGAAAAACGGATGATCAGGCGTTCATGACGCGCTGGTCTTCTGTGACCATTCCCTCGAGGATCATTTCCAAAGCCATGGTATGGCTGCAGCGTCCGCGAGATTTAAAGAAATCACAATCGCACGTCCAGGTGCCCTCATGATAGATCACCTTATGTGAATTGTTGGTGCCGGACAGAGTCACTTCAAAGTGATTAAACTGGAATCTCTCTCGCTCTTCAGCATACCGTTTGGCTTTTTCAATTTTCCCGATCAGGCTGTTGTCCATGGTTATTGGCTCCTTTCGAAAATTAAAACAAAAAGGTACGCGAATCATCGGCGTACCTCACATCCACTGATATATAAGAAAAGCAGCTCATAAGAGGAAAAACTCCATCATATAAAGGTAGTTTACACTGGTTCATAGTTAGAGTCAACCATCATTATAGATATGACAGGTAAATTTTTGATGAGACACTCAGGTATAATGGTGCAGTAAATTTGCCAACTGGATACAATATGCCGCTTACATTTCTCACATGGGTGCTTGCATTCCTTCCCATCATCGTGGTGCTGGTGTTGATGATGGGCTTTCGTTGGGGGGGCAGCCGGGCCGGAGCTGCGGGATGGTTTACCGCCGTACTGCTGGCGCTGCTGCGTTTTGGCGCAGGTCCGCTGCTGGTCGCGTATACGCAGTCCAAGGCGGTTTTGCTCTCTTTGGATGTGCTGTACATTGTCTGGACAGCCCTGCTCCTGTTCCACATCGCCAATGAAGCCGGCGCCATCCGCATCATCTCGGATGCACTCCTCTCTGTCACCGGCGATCGCACCATTCAGGGCCTGCTGCTGGGCTGGCTGTTTGTCTCGTTCATGCAGGGCACCGGCGGTTTCGGGGTTCCCATTGCGGTCACCGCTCCGCTGCTGGTGGGTGTGGGATTTTCTCCCGCTCAAGCGGTGCTGATGGCAGCCATCGGGCACAGTTGGGGCGTGAACTTTGGCTCCATGGCGTCTTCTTTTCAAACCATGATCGCCGTCACCGGTCTGGAGGGCAGTTTTCTGGCATCGGATGCCGCCCTGTTTTTGGGGATCGCCTGTTACGCGTGCGGTATCATCGTGGCAGTCATCGCCGGCGGCTGGAAAGGCATGTTCCGCTCATTGCCGTTTATCGCGGTGCTGGGAACGGTGATGTCGGTCACGCAGTATTTGCTGGTTACCAACGGGATGTGGACGCTGGGTACCACTGGCGCCGCCCTCGCCGGCCTGACGGTGGCTATTCTGATTCTACGTTTCAAGGCTGCCCACTCCGCTAAACCGGCTGCCACGGCAACAGAACAGGTCGTACCGGCTTCGCCCAATCACAAACTGTTGATCGCTGTGTCAGCGTATATCATTCTGGTCATCCTGGCTTTTGGCGTCAATCTGATCCCGCCGGTGGAAGATTTTCTGGGGAAGATCTCCTTTACGTTGAACTTCCCTGAACTTTCCACCAGCACAGGTTTTATCACGCCGGCTGAAACCGGACGCACCATCCACGTCTTTTCACATCCTGGCGCGGTACTCACCTATGCCAGCATCATCGCGTACTGGATCTATCGTAAAGCCGGTTTTCTGAAACCCAAAGCCTACCAGAAGGTGTTTTCGAGTGTAGGCAAGGGCGCCATCAAATCCAGCCTGGGGATTATCGCCATGGTGGGGATGGCTACCATCATGTCGCATACCGGCATGACCAAATTATTGGCGCAGGGCCTCAGTGAGGGCCTGGGCAGAAACCTGTACCCCCTGGCGGCCCCGTTGATCGGCGCGCTGGGTTCGTTTATTACCGGCAGTAACAACAACTCCAATGTGCTTTTTGCCGGTTTGCAGATGAACACCGCCCAATTGCTGGGGTTGAGTGTTTCCGCCATCCTGGGTGCGCAAACCGCCGGTGGTTCGCTGGGCAGCGTGTTCTCGCCAGCCAAGGTAATTGTGGGCTGCAGCACGGTGGGTCTATCCAACCAGGAAGGACCGGTGATGAGCCGCATTCTCCTATACGGCATGCTGGTGATCTCGCTGATGTGCGTGGTTAGCTTTATTCTGGCAGGTGCGCGATGAACCAACCCATGAATACCGAAATCCCCTGCCCTGAGCCGGGCCCTGAATCAGGCCCCGAACCAACCCCGGTTCAAGTGCGGAAAAAGAAAAAACAGAGCTCCCTGATCGTGTGGGCAGCTCTGCTTTTGGGTTTAGTCACGCCTTTTGGGCTGTATTACGCGTTGCAGAACGGTTTTCTGTTGCTGGCCGGCATCTTCTTTGGCCTGCTGGCGTTCTCCATGGGGCTCACCGCCTGGAAGGGATAGCTCCTGCAGTAAGCCCTTTACTGTTTTACTTTGCTTCCGCAAACACAAGCTGCCTGAAAGCCTTCTCGATCTCAGGCAGTTTTGCTTCTTCCGCCCGTCCGGCGTCGAATAACTGGTTCACCTGCGGGTCAATCGGCAGCCGCACCCAGTTTGACACGCCTGCCATATCGGCGGTTTTTCGGGCGTTGCTGGGGCCAAAAATTTCATATTCCTTCCCGTTATCCGGGCAGCGGAAATAGCTCATGTTTTCGACCAGACCCAAAATGGGGGCTTTCAGTTCGCGGGCCAGATACACGGCCTTGCGCACCACCATACCCGCCAGCGCCTGTGGGGTAGTCACCAGAATGATGCCGTTGATCGGGATCTTCTGCATCACCGTCAGAGCCGCATCCGACGTTCCCGGGGGCATATCCACAAACAGGATATCCAGATCGCCCCACAGCGTCTCCTCCCAGAACTGAGTGATGGCCCGGGTGATCAGCGGTCCGCGCCATACCACCGGCATATCTTCATCAGGCAGCAGCACGTTGGTGGAGATCACCTTGATGCCACTCTCGGTATAGGCGGGCAGAATACCCATTTCGCCCTGCGGTAAACCGCCGGAAGGCAGGCCAAACATGCGCGGCATGCTCGGTCCGGTGATATCCGCATCCAGCACGCCCACCGTCAGGCACTGGCGTCTGGCTTCAGCGGCCAGCAGCGCGGTGACGCTTGATTTTCCAACACCGCCCTTGCCGCTCATCACAGCCACCACCCGCTTTACTTTGTTGAACTCACGCAATTGCGGTAGTTGCGGTTTGACCGTCTCGAACAGTTTCTGCCGCTGTGAGTCATCCATACGGGCGAACTCAACCTGTACACTTTTCACGCCCGGAACCTGCAGCAGCGCTTTTCGTGAATTCTCAGCCATCTGCTCGCGCATCGGGCAGCCAATCACGGTGAGAGTCAGTTTAAAACTCACCTCGCCGGCAGGGGTGATCTCGAGATCCTGTACCATCCCCAATTCCACAATACTCTTTCCCAGTTCAGGATCCATCACCTGCCGCAAGGCATTCATCAGCACTTTGGTATCCGTCATTTATTCTCCTCTGCAGCCAGTATTCTCTTTTGAGTAATTTTACCTTATCCCTCGCTCCTCACCTGCCTGCGGCGGCCATTGAGGTATCGGGGGGATGATCAAATCTGAAGCATTTACCCGTTTTCCTGCCTTTTGTGACCAATTTACTGCATTTCATTAACATTAGATTAGAAATTGGAACTTTTTCAGATCCTCAAGCGTATATATTTATGAGGAATTAATTGATTTGTAAGCAAGCGTTAATTAAAAAGTAATAACGTTTGTTTATGATAGGGGTTACAACTAGCAAGAAAGTTTAACCTGTTCGTGTTCTTTTTACTGGTTTTTGGTGGTAAGTCAGGAGGGAAAAATGGCTGCCGGTATTTATGTGGTAATCGCAATCATCGGTTTGTTTTTTGGCTCGATCAGTGTGGCGGGCTACTTTACCGATCAGAAAAATCAGGAGTAATTCACATTGATGTCTTCAGGAATCAGATCATTCCTGTTCGGTAAGGCGCAATTCAATCAGCGCTTTCCTTTCGCCGGGAGAGCTGCTCTCTAATCCTTCTCGATTTTTGGCACATCTTGCCAGCAAAAAACCGGGCTTACCCGGTTTTTTGCATTAACAGGTATGTGTTGTCCGGAGCACACCTGCCTCGGACAAAAATTGCGTCATACACCCAGTTCTGCCCGCAGACGGATGTAGTGCGTGAGATCCTCGCGGGTCAGAATACCGATCATTTCATCTTGGTCGATGACCGGCGCCTGGGCGATATTGGCGTCATCCATCACGCGCAGTGCATCCAGCATCTCCATGCCGGGGGTGAGGGTCACAAACTTGCTGCGTGGGATCATCACTTCCTGGGCGGTCAGATCTGGCCAGCGTTCTCGAGGTACCGCGGTCACACTGCGCAGCGTCAACAAACCGCGCAGACTCATATCATTGCCATCTGTCACCTTGAAGATGCGCCCACCCGTGGGTAAAACATCCTCTTCGATGATACAGTCCAGTTTCTTAAACCACGGCACCGAGGGCACATCCTTTTTCATCACCGCCGATACCGGCACACCGCGCAGAATCTCGGTCAGCGTGGATTGCCCCACGCTGCTGGCGGCAGCATTCTGCAGGAACCAGCCGATAAAAGCCATCCACAGACCATTGAAGAAATCGCCATTGAACAAGGCAAACACGCCGTAAATGATGAACCCAAACGCCACAATCTGCCCGATGGTGGCTGTGATTTTGGTAGACTTCTGCTGGCTCTTGTTGAATTTCCACAGGATGGAGCGAAGCACACGTCCACCATCCAGCGGGAAGCCGGGGATGAGGTTGAAGACCGCCAGCATCAGGTTGATGCGCGCCAGCC
>DAISXR010000029.1:0-34068 GCA_036825755.1 Anaerolineaceae bacterium | reverse complement strand
AAAAATAAAAGTGACCGCTGATCCGCAGATTGATGCCTTATTCCCCAAGGTAAAAAGGGCAAGGGTGACAATCACCACCAAAGAGGGACAAACGTATTGTGCTGAAGTGGATCATGCAAAGGGTTCTCCTCAAAACCCAATGACGGATGCAGATATCGAAAATAAATTCATGGCAAACGCGAGCCACACACTTTCGACTGAAAGGTGTAAGGAAATCATCGACGCCACCTGGAATTTTTCAAAAATCAAAAATGTAAGAGAGTACTGCAAATTATTATCGCACTAGTCTCATCGAAAACCCGGAACTGTATATGCTATGAAAGTTCCGGGTTTTTATCCAGACAATATAATATATATGAGATAATCAGATAAATTAATCCTTGCCAAATTTGCGATTCTAAAATATGATTAAGGCACTGTACCACCGCAAGTGCCTTATTTCATTCCCAGTGTCGTTTCCCAATATGAAAGAATGAATCGGACTTCGGGGGAATCCTTTACCGGTTCACATCGGTATTATCCAGACTTAATCTACATTTTTCCAACTGAATATTTCTCCAATTAGTGGTTTTGTTACTCCTTTATTCATCTTAAGCTGATGTGCTTTGGAAGGAGGTGGAAAACTCATAAAGAAATCCGGGATTTGAATTTCGTGATTTTTGTATTTCCAACAATATCGAAAAAGGAGAATCAAATGAAAAAGAGATTATGGTTCCTACTGGGATGGCTTATCGTTGCAACCATGCTGATTACAGCCTGCCAACCAGAAACCATCATTCAAACCGTTGTGGTCACTGAAGTCGTTGAAGGAACACCGGTGGAAATTGTGATTACCGCCACCCCTGGACCTGTCGAAGAAGAACCTGCCGTAACGTATGATCAGGCTCCGGATCCCACCACATTGACGTATGTCATGCCTGATGATGCCGCCTGTTTGGATCCGCACCTGGCTTATGAGGGCACCAGCTATGAGATTATTTCAAACGTTCTGGAACCCCTGATCTTCTTCAACCGGGAAAAATCCAGCGAATATGTGCCCCAGCTTTCCACCAATGTGCCAACCGTTGATAACGGCGGTTTGTCGGCGGATGGACTTACCTACACCTTTAACATTCGCCAGGGTGTGAAATTTGAGAACGGAAATGACCTGACCGCCAGCGATGCAGCATATTCATTTGAGCGCGTCCTGCTTCAATCTGACCCGAACTCAGGTGCATGGATGATGATCGAAGCGATCATGGGTCTAGACTCCGGTGACATCACTCAATCCATTAATGAGGGTGAATATGCCGGTGATCAGGGCGCTTTAGTTGCCAACGCCACCCCCGAACAGCTGGTTGGTATCTGCGAAGAAGTAAAATCTCACTTCACCGCCGATGACGCGACCGGTGTCTTTACCGTCACTCTCCCCAAACCGTGGGGTCCTTTCCTGCCCATCATCGCCCGCCCGTGGGCTTATATCATCGACAAAGAATGGGCTGCTGAACAGGGTGACTGGGACGGCGATTGCGCTACCTGGCAGAATTTCTATGCTCCAGGTCAGGAAGGTACCAAACTGGCCAAGGTGATCATGGGGACTGGCCCGTACAAGCTGGAATCCTGGACCCCTGAGGTTGAATGGTCGCTGACCGCCAAGGAAGATTACTGGCGCCAGGAAGGCGATGAACTGTGGCCCGGCGGCCCCAGTGGAAACGCCCGCATCAAGAGAATCGTTCACAAAACCGTAGCTGAATGGGGTACCCGCTTTGCCATGCTCCAGACCGGCGACGCCGCCATGGTGGATGTACCGATGGCACAGCGAACCCAGGTGGACGCGATGGTCGGGGAAATCTGCGATAACGCCACCGGCGAGTGCGTGCCGACCGATAATCCTGAAGGTCCGTTGAAGATGTTTGGCGACCTGGTCAACAACGGTCGTACCGATATCTTCCTGAACTTCAACGTGAAAGCCCCGGAAGGCACCACCAACCCCTATATCGGCAGCGGTGCATTGGACGGCAATGGTATCCCGGCAGATTTCTTCTCTGATATCCACATGCGTAAAGCATTCTCATACTGCTTTGACTACGATACCTATATCGAAGAAGGTCTCAACGGCGACGGCGTTCGCAATACCAGCTTCCTGATTGTGGATATGCTGGGTTATGACCCCAACCAGGAAATGTACCCGTTCGACATGGATAAATGCGCCGAAGAACTGGCACTGGCCTGGGACGGGAAAGTAGCTGAAGTTGGGTTCCGCGTACAGGGCGTTACCGCCACCGGTTACAATGCCAACCAGATTGCTCTGGCCATTCTCCAATCCAATCTGCGCACCATTGACGCAAAATACAGACTGGAAATCGTAACCCTGCCGTGGGCATCCTACCTGGCCTCCTTCCGCGCTGCCCAGCTGCCTATCGCTGTGAGCGGTTGGTCGGAAGACTATCATGATCCCCATAACTGGGCTCAGCCGTTCTTAATCGGAACCTATACCGTACGGGCAAATATGCCAAAAGAATTCACTGACATCTTCAGACCGTTGGTTGAGCAGGCTGTCAGCGAACCCGATGAAGCTGTGCGTGCTGATCTGTATCATCAACTTGCCGCGCTGCGCTACGAATATGTGCCCGAGGTCAACCTGGCCCAGGCTGGTTCACGTACTTACCTGCAGCGGTGGGTGGGTGACTACATCTACAACCCTGTAGGAAGTGACTACTACTATTACAACTGGTCGCTTAAGGGCGGCGAATAAGCCAAAAGTTTCATTGTTCAATCAATGAATGCCCGGCGGGGGTGCAAACCCCCGCCGGAGATACCCAAATAGAGGATTTCCATGTTTGCATATCTTATTCGCCGTTTACTCCAAATTCCACTTACCATGTTTGGGGTCACCATTTTCATATTTGCCATGCTGCAACTGCTTTCGCCGGTTGAGCGCTGCGCACTGTATGTGAAAACCACCCCGTATAATGACAGCGCCATCGACGCGATTATTCAAAAATACGGTCTGGATGATCCTTTTTACGTTCAATACTGGCACTGGCTGGTGGGTATCTATGACCCGGCTACCGGAGAGACCTCCGGCGGTTTGCTCCGTGGAGATCTCGGTTATTCACGGACCGGTCGTTTACCGGTCACCGAGCTGATCGGTCTGCGTCTTCCGGCCACTCTGGAACTCGCGTTGTGGAGTATTCTCCCCATCATCGGCGGCGGGATTACGCTGGGCGTGATTGCGGCACTCTTTCACAACAAACTGATCGATCAAATCATTCGCGTGTTTGTGACCATCGGTTGGTCATTCCCCACGTTTGTGTTTGGTTTATTGATGCTGTTGGTTTTGTATGCGAAACTGGAATGGTTCGCACCCGGAAGACTTTCGGATACCATTTCTCAGGTGGTCGCATCCGCCGATTTTCATCGATATACCAATATGAACACGCTCGATGCAGTCCTCAATTTACGATTTGACGTTTTTTGGGATGCATTGAAACATCTTATCATGCCCATAGTGACGCTATCCTATGTGGTCTGGGCACAAATATTGAGGGTGACTCGTTCCGCCATGCTCGAAACTTTAGGCCAGGATTACATCACCACCGCCCGTGCAAAGGGCTTGAGAGAACGCATGATCATACTTCGGCATGCTTTCCGGAACGCCCTCATTCCGGTGGTCACGCTGGGCGGCTTGATGATTGTGAACATGCTGAACGGCGTGGTTGTGACCGAAATTATCTTTGATTACCCCGGTATGGGTTCAGCAGCTGCCAAAGCAGCAGGCAGTCTGGATGCACTGGCCGTTTTAGGTTTCGTTCTGTTTGGCGGTTTTGTATTGGTGGTCGCAAATGTTGTGGTAGACCTCCTGTATGCCGTAATTGATCCACGGATCCGCTTGACTGGCCAGGGAGGTGGATAATGGGTGAACATGTAGAGACCGCATCAAATGCAGCATTCTTAAAGATTGTCAGCGAACATGAACTGAGAAAAAAGGGCTGGCTTGAAAATCTGCTGGGACCGGAATGGTACCGCCTGGTATACGGTATTATTACCAATCCTCTGTCGGTTGTGGGTCTGATTATCACTGCGGTGTTTATTTTGGTGGCGCTGTTTGCTCCAAAGATAGCTCCGCCGGTGGGCGCGACTTACGACCCGTATCTGATCCCGCGTGACGGTTATGCCTCTGAACCCAAGGAACCAGGTACCATTTGGGAAAGGGAAGTCCCGCCTGTACCGGGTTGGTACAAGTTGATCACCGGAAAAGACCAGTGGGTGCATTTGCTGGGTACCACCAGCGGCCAGTTTGATATCTTTTACGGGATTATTTGGGGAACGCGGATCGCGTTGTTTGTGGGCGTCGTCATCACAGCCATGACTTTGCTGCTCGGGATTATCGTTGGGTCCATCTCAGCGTATTACGGAAAATGGGTTGATGACCTGCTCATGCGCATCACAGAAATCTTTATGGCATTCCCGTTCCTGCTGGCCGCGTTAACCCTATCCGCCATTTTGGTGCCGTTGGTCGGGCGCGGGATCTGGGCAGCGGTGATCGCGTTGGTGACGTTCGGATGGATGACTTTTGCCAGAATGATCCGCGGCGAGATATTTTCAGCCAAGGAACGGGATTATGTGATGGCTGCCCGGGTTCTGGGCGTGAAAGATGGGCGGATCGTGATCAAGCACATGCTTCCCAATGCCATTTATCCGGTGGTAATTATGGCCTCCATGCGTGTAGGTGATTATGTCCTTTCTTTTGCCACATTGAGCTTCCTGGGTGTTGGGACAGAAATCGGGTATGCAGACTGGGGCCAGATTATCAGCTTTTCACGTGACTGGATTCTCAGTCTGGATGTCTACTGGTACATCATCGTTTATCCCGGTATTGCCCTGCTGATGTTTGGGTTGGGGTGGAACCTGCTGGGTGACGCGGTACGTGATATCATGGATCCCAGATTGCGCGGCAGATAGAATTTCGTTTTCCATCAAGAGCGGTTATCGTATTCGATAACCGCTCTTTCTTTTAGCAACGGATAAAAGCTACCTCATGATCCTCGGTTTGGCGCTTCTATTATATACTCGAGCCGGTCCAAAAGCTGGCGAGTCCCCTGATGATCTGGAAAAGCTTCCAGGTTGAGCCGTAACACCTCTATCGCCAACAATATTTTTTGAGCTGAGACCAACTGGTACGCCAGTGAGATCAATTCACCCGGTTTATAAAGGAAGCCTTCACCACCTATCCGGATGATCTCCCCGCACAGGTCATGTGCTGCACGAAGTCCACCTGTGTGCAATGCGCGGCTAATGGGGATCATCCATGAAACCGGCCCTGCCTCAGGTATGCGTTCCAGCATTATATCTACGACTGCTGTTACGATACTTTCGCGCGCAGATGACTCCTCGTTACTCAGAATGACGGCTCCGCGTCGGATCTCCGGCAGCAGGATGAGAAAATCAGTCCAGCCAAAACCTCTTCCGCCATGAGAAACGGTTTGTAAACCACCGTAATGACCCAACGTCCAACCCAGACCGGTGTGTTCATAAAATGGCGGGTAATTTCGCGGAGCGACCGGCGTCCACATCACACGATATTGATCCTCCGACAGTATGTGTTGACCTCTAAATGTGCCTTGATCCAGGCTCGTAATACACCAATTGCACATATCCTGCAGTGTTGAATGTAAAGAACTGGCAGGCGCATCCGCACGATGATAGGGATAAACCGGATTGACTGCCATTTCAGGTGTGCGTAAATGGGGTACTGCCAGACGTTCTCCAGCAACTTCAGGAAAATAGAAGGTGCTGTCATCCATACCGGCCGGATGCAGGATATTTTGGTTCATGTATTCTTCGAAAGGTGCCCCAGAGACTTTTGAAATCAAATCACCCAACACGTTGTAACCGATGTTACTGTACAGGAAGTGTTCTCCAGGGTTGCTCACCATTCCTCGCCTGCATAAACCACGGACGTAGCGTTCGCTTGCCCCATCATCAAATTCGGGATGGCTGACAAATTCATCATATTCGGTTTCATCCATATCCGGAATCCCCGATGTATGACTGAGGATCGATCTGACCGTGATTTGTCCGCTTCGAATATCGTTCAAATGAAAGTAGGGCAAATACCGGACGACTGGAGCGTCAAGATCGATCAGCCCCTGCTCTGCCAGACGCATGACCGCCGTGGCGACAAAGCATTTTGAGATTGAGGCTACACAGAAGATCGACGTCGATGCGACAGGGGATTGAGTGAAAAGGCTCTGAACGCCTGAGGTACGGGTATAGATCAGGTCAGACCTGTCTACAATACCGACTGCCAGCCCAGGAATACCCCAACGAGCAATAATCTCATCTAAAACAAGATCCAGACTGTGGACATCCATCATGCCAGCCTCGTTTTTTCTTTCGAACAGTAAATGGCCAATAACCTGCCAATTTTGTTTTCGATTTTACTGCATCGAGAAGTACCTCTATTACATTTAGCTCAAGACGTCACTTTGAGATCAGCGGAGATCATTTTTCTCAAGGAAGAACAGATACATGAGATTAGCCCATATTACGCCGGGTGCGCTTGCTCCGACGAAAATCGATAAATCCCTGTTCAACATCCACCGAGACCAACTCGACGTGCAACCGGTCTCCGACATCCGCGCCTTCGAACCCATGTACCAGTTTACCTTCTACCGGCATTTTAAGCAGGCGCACCCAAGTGCCTTTGGGAGATGCGCCTGTAACGACGGCGTCAAAAGTCTCCCCAATGCGTTCTTCCAATACCAATGCTGCAGCTGACTTGTTCACCTGCCGCTCGACTTTCTTGGCATCATCTTCTTTTTCAGTGAAGTGCCGGGCAAGTACATGAAGATCATCCATTTTGTAGGGGCAGGGTGCATTTTGCAGCGCAGCTTTCACGAGGCGCTGGGTCACCAGGTCGGGGTAGCGGCGGTTGGGCGCAGTGGAATGCGTGTAATCTTGCACGGCTAACCCAAAATGACCTGGCGGCGGATCACCCGGGCTTTCCGCCACATATTCACCCGCACCGATCAGTTTAATGATCGAAAGCGAAAGGTCCGGGAAGTGCAGGGGATCGGCTGCTCGTTGCTCGGTGAGAAAAGCTTCCAGTGCTCTGGCATTGGCTGTTTCCGGCAATTTCGTACCATGTCCATCCGCGATTTCCACGATCCGCTCCCAGCGTTTTGGGGTGCGCACTACACGCCGGATGGTGGGAAAGTGCTGGGCGGTGAGGTATCTGGCAGTTGTGCCATTTGCAGCGATCATAAAATCTTCAATAATCTCTTTTGCGCGGTTGCGTTCTTCTACTTCCATGCCAGACATCACGTCACCGTCAAACACGGGGCGCGCTTCGATAGTTTCCAGGCTCAACGCTCCATGTATGTGCCGGTAGCGTTTTATGCGCTGTGCGGTACGATCTTGCAGGCGCAGGTTGTCCTCCAGTCCGTCCACCGCGGTGACGGCTTCAGGAACTGGGCCGCTGCCTTCCAACCAGCGAGCGACGCTGTTATAGGCCAGCTTGGCATGATTGCGAACCACAGCACGATAGATCTTTGATTCAACCAGCGCACCTTCCTCATTGAAAATCATATCCACGATGTTAGCCAGGCGATCTTCCTCCAGGTTTAAAGAAGTGAAGCCGGTAGAAAGCTTCTCGGGCAGCATGGGAAAGATTCGTGCGGCAGTATACACCGAGGTGGTATTGTGGCGGGCATGTGCATCGATAGCCAGGTCGCATTTGACCAATGAATCGACATCCGCAATGGCGACGAAGATACGCACGTGGCTGCCTGGTATTTCTTGCGCGGCAGTCAGTTGGTCGAGATCCAGTGATTCGTCGTTATCGATCGATGCCCATAGAATTGTGCGCATATCCAGTATCGTTTCTTCCTGAGGGGCAGCGGCGCCATGGATGTGACTAAGTTCATCCAACGCTTTTGGAGAGAAATCAGGTAAAAGACCCCGGCTGAGCATGGCGCGGCGGGCGATATCTTCCAAAACCTTGCGATGGTGTCTTCCATTTACATGCATGGCGCGCTCCTATTCGTCTTTCTTACCAAAGTCAGCCAACCGCCTGGACAAAACTTTCAACCGTTTTTCGACCCGCCCGTTGACTGTATCTTCCGAAAAGCCGCCTTCGGGCAACCGTTCGCCCGCGCTGCAACCTGTGAGGATTTCGATACCCTCTTCAATGGTCTTCACCGGCCAGACGTGAAACTTGCCATTTTGAACGGCTTCTACAACAGGTTCTTTCAGCATCAGGTTGCTGACGTTGCTTTCGGGGATGATCACTCCTTGCCTGCCAGTCAGCCCCTTGGCGACGCAGATGTCAAAGAAGCCTTCGATTTTCTCATTCACCCCTCCGATGGCCTGTACTTCACCCTTTTGGTTGACTGAACCAGTGACGGCAATACCTTGCTGGATGGGCAGGTCAGAAAGGGCGGACAGGATGGCATACAACTCCGTACTGGAGGCGGAGTCACCATCTACTCCGGTGTAGCTCTGCTCGAAAACAAGTCGTGCCGACAGACTGAGGGGCGTTTCCTGAGCGAATTTTTCGGTCAGGTAACCTGAAAGGATTAGAACACCTTTTGTGTGCAGCGGCCCCCCCAGCTTGGCTTCTCGCTCGATATCGACAAGCCCATCGCGTCCCAGCCCGATACTGACGGTGATGCGGCTGGGTTGTCCAAACTCGATTTCGCCCATCTGGAGCACTGAAAGGCCGTTGACCTGTCCGCAGCATGAGCCATCTACATCGATTTTGATCTCGTCGCGGAGGATCATCATCTGAATACGCTCCTGTACCAACGCAGAGCGGTTGAAGCGCTCATCGATAGCCTGACGCACATGTGCATCGCTGACCAGTGTGGCTTGATCTTGACTGGCGTAATAACTCGCTTCACGGAGGACATCGGCAATCAAACCAAAATGTGTAGTCAGCTTTTCCTGGTCTTCGGCCAGGCGTGAGCCATGCTCAACAATGCGCGCCATAGCGCAAGCGTCCAGATGCAGCAAGTGTTCGTCTTCGCATAGCCGTGAGATAAATGCTACATAGTCGCGAACGTGCTCTGAGGTGCGCTGCATCTCCGTATCGAAATCAGCCTTGACCTTAAACAACTCGGTGAAGTGTTCATCGTAGGCCATCAATGCCTGATAAACATCGGGCCTCCCGACCAGAACCACCTTGACAGAGAGAGGGATGGGTTCAGGCTTGAGGCTCTTTGTGCTCACCATACCCAGCTTTTCGGATGCGTCTTCGATGGTGATTTCATGATCTTGCAGTGCCCGCTTGAGGCTTTGCCAGGAAAGCGGGTTCGCGATGGTCTCTTCGACCGGCAGAACCAGGTAGCCGCCGTTGGCACGGTGCAATGAACCGGGACGGATCAGGGTGAAGTCTGTGGTTACCACGCCAAATTGCGCTTCCTGCTCAATCTTGCCAAACAGATTGCTGTAAATTGGGTTCCGCTCGATCACCACTGGAGCACCCTGATGTTCCGTATTGTCCACCAGAACGTTGACCTTGTACCGCTTCAATGGATCTGGCTTGCTGCGAGGCAGAGGCAACGGCTGCGAAGTTTGCTCCTCAGTTTCAGGTTTGAAATCAGGTATATGTTCGAGAATATCCGCTTGCACCAAGTCTAGGAAGGCCTGGACATCAGGAAACTGCTGATATTTTTCGCGAATATCCGCGAGCAGGTGTTTGGTGGTAAAAAGCACCACCTCGCGATCCAGATTTTGCAGAACCTCACTGGCGTTTTTATCCAACCCTTTCACCTGTCGAAGCACGGACTCGATGGTTTCCGTGAACTCTGTCTGAGTATTGGCGATTTGCTCTCTTTCTTCCGGCTTTAGCGCCATGAACTCCGCTTCAGTGAGAGGTTTTCCATTGCGCGTGGGTACGGTCAGCAGCCCGGAAGGGGTAGCCTGGATGGCAAAATTATGCTGCCGGGCCTGTTCATTCAGGTTTTGCAGCATCTGATCTTTTTGTTGTTCGATGCCCTTCAGGACTTCCTGGCGCTGGTCGGCATAGTTATCGCTTTCAAAGGAGTTGAGGATATCACGGGTGATCTGGGCTACCAGTTTTTCCATGTCTTGTTTGAGTTTCACCGCGTACCCGGCGGAGAGCTTCATGACATGAGGGTGATAGCTGTCGCGGAAGTTGTTCACGTAGCACCAATCGAAAGGCGTGGGCTGTTTCGCCGCGGCTTCCTCCAAAAAACGTTCGATGGCGGTTGTTCTACCGGTTCCAGGCCGACCGGAGACATAGATGTTAAAACCCTTATCTTTGATTCCCAGCCCAAACAACAGTGCCTTAACCGCCCGCTCCTGCCCAATGATGGACTTTACGGTTTGGATCTGCGAGCTGTCGCTAATTCCAAGGCTCTCTGGGCTGCATTTCCTGCGTAGTTTCTCCGCTGGTAGTTCGTGAATCATGGTTATCCTCCATCAAAAGTGTGTGTTTAGGCGCTTTAACAACCATAGGCCTTTGTAATTTTGATGCCTGCTGTCGAAATATCAAAGATACATGAAAGTCGACCCAAAAACTGTAACGGATATGGGTTTCTCGTTTCAATCAAATACCAGGGTAGAAGGTAAGTTCATTTGCGATTGAATTGTTCATCAAAGTGATTAAGAATGAGAATGGTATCAGGTTCTTTTTGTTCGTATCCTGCAATATCCTTTACTATACCTACAAGAAATCCTAAGGTCCGGGAAATCGTAAATCGAACTGGATTTTTGAAACCGAACCATGTCATGAGGATTTCCTGAGGATATTTTATGGATTCAAAAAATGCATCCGATACTGAACGACTGCATGTTCATTGGATCAATTTTGGGGCGGACTGTGAAGCACTTTCTGCAGCTCGCTCAGTTTGATTATAAATCTTCTCTATGGTTCCCAAGTTCCAGCATTTGAACTTCATACTATACTCCTTCATCAAAATCGGCGGTTCCAGGCTATTGTTGTGACGCAGAAACGAAGAAAGCTCTGAAAGCAAATTCAGTTGTAAACGAGCAAACGATCCAAAAGATTTGGTTTGTTGCGACGATCCTCTCGGTGGGCTTCGTGGCTTCTGTATTGGATATTCGATTTAACTGTAACCGCAACAATAAGCTGATAATGACAGCAATCACCGCATTTGTGATTTTATTCAAGCAGGTGCTGCCCTTCTCGTTTTTGACTGGGCTGTAAGTACCCATTTCGATGTGTTTCCCATACTTGCTGATCAATTTTGTAATTGTGGCGCTATACTCGTAATTAGTGAGATTACCAAAGCGAGAATTTTATCGCCAAGAATGTAACATAATAAACTGCAGCAAGCTTCCGTAAATAAATTGCGCTGGCAGTTTGATTTAGGGGGAAAATGGTTGTTTCTAAACAAGAAAGCGAAAAACCAGGCGAAATGCCTTTGAATCAACCGCACGGGCTAAGCAGTCAGGAAGTGGCAGAACGTTTAGCAAAGTATGGTCTAAACGCAGTAGCAGAAGAAAAACTTCACCCGGTGCTCTTCTTCTTAAAGATATTTTGGGGACCGGTGCCTTGGATGTTGGAAGTTACGGTGATTCTGGAGCTGGTATTGGGGAAAGGTGTTGAGGCAGCAATCATCGGTGCTCTGCTGGTGGTGAATGCGATACTGAGCTTTTTTCAGGAAAATCACGCTCAGAGCGCGCTAACACTTTTACGGCAACAGCTTACTGTGCAATCACGAGTTCTCCGGGATGGGCAGTGGCAGTTGATTCCTGCTCAAAACCTGGTACCCGGGGACGTAATTCACCTAAGAATGGGGGACCTGGTGCCAGCGGATGTGGCCCTGAAGGAGGGTCAAATCCAATTGGACCAATCAGCATTGACCGGGGAATCCGCGCTGGTCGATAGGGCTGTAGGGCAAACTGCCTATTCCGGGGCCGTCATCAAACATGGTGAAGCGAACGGTGAAGTAACTGCGACGGGTACACAAACCCGGTTTGGGAAAACGGCTGAACTGGTCCGCACCGCAAAAACAGTCAGCCACCTGGAAGGGATTGTTTTTTCAGTTGTCAAATATCTGGTGATTGCGGATATTGCCCTGGCTGTGATTGTGCTTTTGTTTGCCTTATACGCACAGATCACCTTGCATGTGATTCTTCCTTACATTCTGATTTTATTGGTCGCCTCAGTTCCGGTCGCTCTGCCAGCCATGTTCACACTGGCTACTGCGCTTGGCGCTGCGGATCTGGCCCGAAAAGGCGTGCTGGTGACACGATTATCCGCGATCGAAGAAGCCGCAGCGATGCGCGTGCTTGCCAGCGACAAAACCGGGACGCTCACGGAAAATAAGCTGACATTAGGTACTGTTCACCCTTACTTGCCTTTCAGCGAGGAAGATGTTTTACGAATGGGAGCGCTTGCTTCTGATGAGGCTACCCAGGATCCACTCTATGTTGCTATCTTCAATGCCCTTCGTGAACACAAATTGGCTTTGATGGATGAGGTTTTGAACTTCACGCCTTTTGAACCGGCAACCAAACGTTCAGAGGCTTTGGTTCGCCAGGCGGGCGGTGAAGTACAACTGGTGATGAAGGGTGCTCCGCTGGCAATTTCAGACTTGTGCCAATCAAATGCTGAAATAATAGAACAAGATGTGCAACGTCTGGCATCCAATGGGTTTCGCGTTTTAGCCGTAGCGGCCGGCCCTCAAAATGGGCTTTTGCGTCTTGTCGGTCTTTTAGGTCTGCACGACGGGCCTCGAGCAGATTCTAAATCCATGATCCAACACTTGAATGATCTGGGGGTGCGAGTGCTGATGATCACTGGCGACGATTTGCTGACTGCCAAGGCTATCGCCGGGCAGGTAGGCATTACCGGGTCTGCCTGTGGAGCAGATAAAATGCATCCACAGGTGACGCCGGAGACTTTGGACTGCAACATCTTTGCAGGTGTATATCCGGAAGACAAATTTCACCTGGTCAGCGCGCTACAAAAAGCGGGGAACGTAGTTGGTATGACTGGAGATGGGGTAAATGATGCGCCTGCCTTAAAACAAGCCGAGGTGGGAATTGCCGTTTCAAGCGCGACAGACGTTGCCAAAGCTGCTGCCAGCCTGGTATTGACCAGCCCTGGGCTGAGTAACTTTCTCGCCGCTGTGCAGACCAGTCGCAAGATTTATCAGCGTATGCTTACCTATACCCTGAATAAGATCATCAAAACCTTCCAGATAGCCCTGCTTTTAAGCCTCGGGTTCATTTTCTCCCGAGAATTTGTAGTTACACCGCTTCTTGTGGTTTTGTTACTGTTTGCCAATGACTTTATCACTATGTCGATTGCTACTGACAATGTTACGTTTTCGCCAAAACCGGACCGCTGGCAGATACGCACATTAATGCTGGTGGCTTTACTCCTGGCAATCCCGGCGTTGTTGATTTCTTTTTCCTTTTTCTTTGCAGCAATTAACCTGTTTAACCTGCCGTCGACCCAAGTGCAAACGCTGATGTTTGTGGTACTGGTCTTCATCGGACAGGCCAATGTGTACTTGGTCCGTGAACGTCACCATTTTTGGCACTCGCTGCCCAACCGTTGGATGTTTTTGGGAACGGCGGTGGATGTGGTGGTGGTTAGTGTTCTGGCGTCCCAAGGGATTTTGATGGCCGCGATCCCTCTCTCTCTGGTGCTACTGACGCTGGCGGTCATTCTACTTTATTTACCCCTGGTCGACTTTTTTAAGTTAACCGTATTTAAGTATGCTAATCTAAATTGATCCGCAGGCAGGGAGGGTGCCGATTGAAAAAAATGTATTCTGAACGATTGCGTTCCCATCAACCCTTGCAAAAACTGGCTGTTCTTGTGATCTTTGGACTGGCAGTCCATTTACTCCTGCCTCAGATCACCTCATTGGAAAAATCATGGCAGGTTCTCACGAAAATGAGCCTGTGGGCCGTCGGACTGGCCGTAATTGCCCAGGTGATCAGCTACCTGGGGAGCGGATACATTCTGCAGCAAACTCTGGCAATCGCAAACCAGCCGGTGACATTACTGCGCAGCGTATTGATCGTTTTAGGAGCGGCCAGCATCTCTATGGTTGCCGGCGGCACTATCGGCAGTTCAGCAGCAATTTACCGCTGGACCAGCACCGAGGAAGGTGACATGGAAGGGGCTACGCTGGCCAGCCTTTTGCCAACCCTATTTAATAACGTGATGCTGGTTTTGGTTTCCGTTTTCGGGCTGGTGCATTTAATCCTCGCGCATAAACTCTCTCTGGCGCAGTTGATTGGATTCGGTGCCACACTGGTCATTTTGGGATTAATCATTGGTTTATGCTTGCTGGCAGTACGGTACCAGGTTCAGGCAGTGGACATCGTGACGCGCATTTTCAGACAAATAGCACGGTTCCGTCACAAAAGTTTCGATCCTGGAAGAACTCAGAAAGAGATGGCGGACATCTTTTCGGCCTGGAATGTTCTCTGGCGAGGCAAATGGCAATTCCTTGCTCTGGGAGCTTTCCTGAATACAGCCTTTGATATGCTTACCCTGTATTTTTTATTCATCGCCGCCGGACATGTAATCAGCTTTGGTGTGCTACTGTCTGGTTATGGTTTACCGCTGCTCCTGGGTAAATTGGCTTTTATTCTCCCAGGTGGAGTTGGTGTGGTGGAAAGCAGTATGGCTGCGCTGTACAACGGGTTCGGGGCATCATCGGCTACTACGGTGGTAGTGGTCTTGGATTATCGCCTGATCTCATTTTGGATTCCGAGTATTGCGGGCTTTCCGATTGCTGCTTACCTGCAGAGAAGCCGAAAAAGACCCCATCCGAAGGAAGACTTCGCTTGAGCCCTCGCAATAATGGCGGCAGGATCGTATCAAGTAAACCGATTCCGATATTTGAAGTCTAGACATTTGAGGAGGTGGGTATAATTATTCTCTCACTAGGCGTTCGATATGCATGTTGAGACGATCGAATTATCATCAGTTTTTGGTTTCGATGTTTTTTTATTGAGATAGACAGTTACGCAAGAGCACAAATATTTGGGATATGGTTGTAAATGATGGCAAGGTTATTTGAGATAAGCATCAAACAGGGTATCGAGTGATTTACTGGACTGAGTTTATGGTTTTCAGATTATTTCCGCGGTTTGCGCATAGACAATAGTAGCAAGGATACTCATCACTTTGATCTTCCAAAGCAACACTAACTTTTCATTTGTTTTGATCTTCCAAACACTTACCTGATTCTCTTATTTTTCGGCATATTGTTTGAAAGCAAGTTCCATGAGCCGGTAAGGGCCATAAAAGGGTGCGTTAGTTTTAAAGGCCTGGGTGAGGGGGTATTAGGTTTTGAAAATGCCGCTGATTTAAAAGATTAAAGTTGAACCATCAGGGACGTATGGACGAAAGCCCCTGATGGTCGTAAAAAAGGAGAATCGATCAATTGTGCTTAGTTCGGATTTTTAATAACGCATACAATGGGCAGAATCCAACAACCGCGGTCAGCAAAAGAATGACACCTAAAACCCAGAAAACGATTCCTAACGTGCCAGTGACAACGCTACTCGCGGTCAGTGCGATCAATCCGATCCCAACCAAAGCCCGGATGATGCGATCAATATTTGACTCATTAACGAAATTCATATTAACCCCTCCAGATATAATTTCGTAACCTTTTCTCTTTGTTCTAATAAATTTGATGTTGAGACAATAAAAAAGGTTACAGCCAGTAAAACCTGGAATTTTCACGTATCGAAAACAAAAATCTGCTCATTTTTGAGCAGATTTTTTGTCTGGCGGGAGCGACGGGATTCGGACCCGCGGTCTCGGCCTTGACAGGGCCGCATGTTCAACCACTACACCACGCCCCCGAACACCGTATTTATATCATTTTACGTTGATCCCGTCAAGGAATTCGAAAGTCCTTTTCTAATTGTTTTTGAAAATCCATTCATCCAGACCGCGATCCCAGGAAATCACTTCTTCAGGCTTGAACCATAAGGCAATTTCTGCGGCAGCGGTTTCCGGGGAATCAGATGCATGAACAAGGTTGCGACCGATTGTTAATCCAAAATCATGGCGGATGGATCCGGGAGCAGCTTCAAGCGGGCGGGTGGAGCCGGCAGTCTGGCGGACTGCATTGATGGCTTCGGGGCCTTCCACCACCATAGCAATCAAAGGTGACGAAGTAATGTAGGCTACCAGGCCCTCAAAGAAGGGTTTACCCTTGTGAACCTCATAATGTCTTTCAGCCAGATCCCTGGTGACCCAGATCATCTTCAAAGCGCATAACTTTAATCCTCTTTGCTCCAGACGGCGAATAATCTCACCTGATAAGGCTCTTTGAACTCCATCCGGTTTTACCAGCACCATGGTTCGTTCCATTGATCATATCTCCTGTAAAAATCCTGAATTTTGCGTTTATCTGTTATTTTGATTCAGGTTCGATTGTATCACCGGGGTTTCCGGATGCATCCTGAGGAAAATCACCCCATGGAGGATTATTATCACCGTCATCTGCCACATCACCGGTATCCTTCATAAGAATGCTGCGCAACTGTGATTGCAGATCCCCCAGATCCTCCATCTTTTCTTCCGGAGAGGGTGAGAATTCGAAGGGGGAGATTATTTCATCACTTTTCTCAACAGAAGGTTCAACCTGACCAAAGTTTAGACTTGGGAATTCCGTCATCAAGACAGGATCGATTGTTTTTTGGTCACTCTCTTCCAGGTTTTTTAACCAGGCCAGAACCTGTTCCTGTTCGTTCACAGGGGAAACGGAATGAAAATCCGCCGATCCTTCTTGAATTTTGTTTTCCGATTCTGCGACCCCCTGAAATTTGTTTGCGATGACATTTTCGGTCTGATTATCTTTCACACTGGATTCCGCCGGTTTGGCGAAATTCCTCAACCAATCAGGCAGATCTTCCTCCCGGTACAATGATTCTGACTCTGTTAGTGGATCACCAAAGGAGTTTTCTGATTGCGGATTCTGATCTGTTTCAGGAATGTTTTCCAGATCTGGTTCCGATTCCGGGCTGGATGTATCGAGTGTATCCAGCAAGGACATGCGTAAATCATCCTGAGAAGATTCGGATGGAGACGTATTTATCTCGTTGGAATTATTTGGCGGTTGAGCAGTTTCTTCACGGATGGAGGAATCAGCCGGAGCGTACAGGATCTTCATTAACTCAGCGGCGGGTTCTTCTGATTGACGGATGTACAGTTCATCTTCTTTAAGGGGAACATCCAACCGTTCCAGCATGATCGTTTCATCAGGTACCTGAGCGGTGGACGGGTATTCAGGCGAGATAAGAGCTGCGTATGGGTCAATCTCATTGATCCGCTGCTGAAATACATTTGCCTCTGCAACACGATTCATCGTGGAGCAAATAATGAACAATATTTTATTCGCTTCCTGACAGTAAGGCAGCATGTTGACGATCTGAATACACAACTCAGCGGCTTCCATCTTTTTACCCAGATGGTAATAGGTACGCGCCAGTAACAACTGAATATCAACCTGCTGTGGATCTTCTGCCAGGGCGGAGCGGGCTTTCGATATCGCCTGATCAAACAGATTCGCCTTCAGATACATACGGATCAGGCTGCCGCTGGTCGTCCGTGTGTGGTCAGGGGCAGCGCCATCCCGCTTTGTGAATAAACGACGGGTTTCTGCCTGTACCTCGGTATTTGATGGATCCACTTCACCGGCTCTTTCCATATACCAGATGGCAGAATCCAGATCATTTTGATCTTCTTTAACAACTGCCAGCCCCACCAGAGCCGTGAAATCATCCGGGATGACCGAAAGCAGACGTTGGAAGACATCGCCCGCTTCATCAACTTTATCCATATCCAGACAGGCGTTGCCCAGCAGACGATAAAGCTCTACATGCTTTGGGAAGGCACGCAAAACATGTTTGCAGTGCTGTTCTGCATAGGCAGGCTTGCCTTTGGTTATCAGATTTTCGATATCACGCACATATACTCTTAAGGGGATGTTTTTCATCGAAACCCTCCGATCCACAACAAGTATGCAATAGTTCAGAGAATAATGCAAGGAAGCGAGCATAAAAAAACTGCCGTTAATAACGGCAGTTTTCTCGTTGATGTTGGTTTACTCACCCAGATAATCGCGCAATTTACGGCGAATCGATGGGTGGCGAAGGCGACTCAATGCCTGGGCTTCAATCTGGCGAACACGTTCGCGGGTGACGCCCATTTTGCGGCCCACTTCCTCGAGTGTGTAAGCTTGTCCATCCAGCAAACCATATCGCAATTGCAGGATGCGGACTTCACGGGGAGGAAGGCCGTTCAGTACTTCGGTCAGATGTTCACGCAGCAGGTTGTAGGTGGCTGTGTCATCAGGGGGCGGGGCTTCATCGTCTTCAATGAAGTCACCCAACACAGAATCCTCTTCGTCATCAGTTGGGGTTTCCAATGACAAAGGACGCCTGGCTACCTGAATCATATTCTCGACCTTTTTAGGGGTAACATCGAGTGATTCGGCTAATTCTTCAACCGCTGGGTCGCGGCCCAGCCGCTGAGTAAGCTGATGCTGGATACGCAGCAGTTTGTTAATTTGATCGCCCATGTGAACCGGTACACGAATGGTCCGGCCCTGATCGGCGATGGCGCGCGTAACTGCCTGGCGAATCCACCATGTGGCATACGTGCTGAACTTATGTCCGCGCCGGTAATCAAACTTTTTTGTGGCACGAATCAAACCAATATTGCCTTCCTGAATCAAATCAAGGAAGGGGACACCGCGCCCCATATACTTCTTTGCCACGCTGATAACCAGGCGTGAGTTGGCCGTGATCAGATGCTCACGAGCAGCCCATCCATCCTCAATTAGGCGGCGCAGTTCCATGCGGCGGCGGGTGGTAACACGTCCTTTGGCAAGCTCTTCGCGTGCCATTCGTCCTCGCTCTATTCGCTGAGCGAGATTTACTTCTTCTTCCGCGGTCAACAGAGGGACACGACTGACCTCTTTCAGATACAGACCGATGGTATCATCTGTATCGATATTGGCTAGATCATCCAAAAAGTATTCCTGAGCAGCATCAACCGCTTCGTCGTCGTCCTCATCCAGTTCAATTGTTTCGATACCAGGCTCTGCGGTTGGTGCATCTTCATAATAAGGAATCCCCGCGCTCATCAAGGCGGCGAAAGTCTCTTCCAGTTGGCCGACATCCTGTTCTGCATCCGGGAAGAAGTGGAGAATGTCATCAATCGTGACATATGATTTTTGACGTCCGATTTCCAGCAATCTTGCGATAGCGGAAAAGGACTCATCCTCTTCATCCACATTAATTTTGATCGCGCTATCTTTCATCCGTTACTCTTTAATCCTCACATCCGTTTGCTGATCAGTACCAATCAATGCCATCCGTTTCAGAATACACGTTTTCATGGCAAAAATCAATACCTTTCGTTTTTATCGACACGTGCACGTCATCGGTCATTTGCCCATTGACAGGAAATAACGAGCGGAAAGTCTGCCGCTCGTTACAGAAATCATGACCGTCTCATTTAACGACGAAATATACTATACAAAAATTGGAGTTGAAAGTCAATAGATTAATCATATTCTAATAACTATTTAATTATTCATTAATCTTAAATATTTGTGTCAAAGTTCAACGAATTACTCTGTATAATTAGCGACTGGTGAACAAAAAATTGCTATTAATTAACCGGAAAGGAGAATAAAAGCCAAAATAATGATCATAAATGCATAAATCCGGGTAAATTATTCCCTTTACAGTTTGGATAGGGTAAAATTCAATTTGTTAAGCGATTGAACAATAGAGGGAAAAACCAGTTCATCAAAAAGAATATTATTTAAGGAGAGTGAATAGAAATGGATCAGACTTTGAACCTGTTAGGCCTGGCCCGACATGGCTTGAATGATTTTGAACAAATAGCCATTATCATCGTAGTAGTGACCGCATTCATCAGTCTTCTGTATGCATGGTTGCTGCGAGGGAAGGTCTTAAATAAAGACAAGGGTACCGAAAAAATGCAGGAGGTCTGGAACGCCATTCGTATCGGCGCTGACAGTTACCTTAACAGGCAGTTGAAAACCATATTGCCGGCCATGTTGCTCTTAACCGTAGCGTTATTTTTAAGTGTTTATATTGTGCCTCCTACTCCTGAAGCATTGGAGGAATTTCCGAATAATACAACCATCATCATCGCTGTTGGCCGGACAATCGCGTTTATTTTGGGTGCGAGTTTTTCTTTGCTGGTCGGCCAGTTGGGCATGCGCATGGCCATCCAGGCCAATGTGCGCGCAGCTTCCGCGGCTCGTCGAAGCCTGAATGAGTCCCTGTCGATCGCATACTATGCCGGTACCATCACCGGTATGTTGACGGATGGCCTGGGTTTGTTCGGTGGGACGATGATCTTTATCATCTTCGGTAAGGCTGCCCCAGATGCGCTGCTTGGGTTCGGTTTTGGCGGCACGCTGGTGGCGTTGTTCATGCGCGTAGGCGGTGGTATTTACACCAAAGCAGCCGATGTGGGAGCGGATCTGGTTGGCAAGGTTGAAAAAGACCTGCCTGAGGATGATCCCAGAAACGCTGCAGTGATCGCAGACCTGGTTGGCGACAATGTGGGTGACTGCGCCGGTATGGCAGCCGATATCTTTGAAAGTTACGAAGTCACAATCGTTTCCGGTTTGATTTTGGGCTTAACCCTAACCGCGATTACCGGTGAATTGAAGTGGATCGTCTACCCTCTGATTATCCGCGCAATTGGTGTGATCAGTTCCATCATCGGCACATTCACTGTACCGATCTGGGAACGCTTCCCGATTAAATTCCTGCGAGCACATGATGCAGAAGAAGCCATGTTCCGCTCGTATGAAGTTTCCAGCATCAATACGGTCCTGTGGGCTTTTGTGCTGGCTATCTTCTATGCCAACGACTGGCGCCTGGGTATGCTCACCACCATCGGTGTTGGGCTGGCAGTTGCATTCAACCCGCTCACTTCGTACTTTACTTCTACGAAAAATTCACCGGTCAAAGAAGTTGTGCAATCGGCTGATACCGGTCCCGCAACTACAATTCTCTCTGGGCTTTCACTGGGTATGGAATCGAGTGTATGGGCGTTGCTGATCATTGCCATCTCTTTCTTCTTTGCCCTTCTGTTATATAGAAACGAACCAAACGCCGTGTATGTGCTGTACGCGGTTGCCATGATTGGTATTGGGATGCTCAGCCATACCGGTAATAATGTGGCTATGGACTCATACGGCCCCATTTCCGATAATGCCAACGGCATCGGTGAGTTATCCTGGCACGGGTTGAATGATCCTGAAACACAAAAAGCTCGCCAGATTATGGCGGATCTGGACGCGGTGGGGAAACACGACCAAAGCCATCACCAAAGGCGTGGCCATCGCTTCGGCAGTGATTGCTGCGGTCAGCCTGTTTGCTTCCTACATCACGGATGTAGGACGTGTTTTGGCTCAGATGAACCTTCCCGCGATGGATGCCATCCGCGTTTCCGATACCACCGTTTTCATCGGTTTCCTGCTTGGCGGCGCGCTGCCCTGGCTGTTCAGTTCGCTGTCTATCCGCGCTGTCTCCCGTGCTGCCGGTCAGGTGGTTGATGAAGTCCGCAAGCAGTTCCGCATCCCGGGTATCCTGGAAGGCACACGCCTGCCCGATTATGCACAGGTGGTTGGGATTTCGACCCGTTCTGCGCAAAAGGAACTGCTCCCTCTGGCAACAATATCCATTGTGACTCCCATCATCGTGGGTCTGGTCTTTGGGGTTGAGGCATTGGGCGGTTTTCTGGCCGGCGTCATCCTGTCAGGGCAAATGCTGGCAGTGTTTATGTCGAATGCCGGCGGCGCCTGGGATAACGCCAAGAAGACGATTGAAGATGAGCCGCGCGACCTGGCACTCAATACCGGAAAGGGTTCGGAACGCCATAAAGCCGGCGTGGTCGGTGATACGGTCGGGGATCCGTTGAAGGATACGGCAGGCCCTGCACTGAACCCGATGATCAAAGTGGTGAACATGGTCAGCTTAATCGCTGCACCAGTTATTGTGAAGTACACCAACCTGGGTATCGGCGGATGGCTGGTGGTCGGCTTACTGCTGGTTGGTTTCATCTGGGGCCTCAGCCGGAGCAAGAAACCCATGGTTCGACTGGCAACTGAAAAACGCGATTAAGCTCGATAAAAGCGAATATAAACAGAATGAGACTGATGGGAACATCAGTCTCTTTTTTCGTGTGTCAAAAGTGAAATCTTATTTTGTAAAGAAAGAAACCCCAAAAGCGCCAGGCCCGCCATGAACCAGGATCGCTGCAGGTAAGTTGTACAGAGGGATTTGTTGAATGCCGGTGATTTGCCGTAAGCCATCTGCCATAACAGCCGCTTCCTCCGGTACATCGCCATGCATGACGGTCAGCCGGGCGGATGGATCAAAGGGGCATTCATTTTGAACCAGTTCAGCCAGGTAAGCCAGAGCGCGTTTACGAGTGCGTTGGCTGGCAAAATTTTCGATGATCCCATTCCGTTTTTGCAGGATGGGCTTTACCTGAAGAACACTGCCCACGATGGCCTGAGCGCTTCCCAGTCTGCCGCCTTTTTGCAGGAACTCCAGAGTAGCCACCATAAAATAAAGCTTTTCTCGAGATGCCATTTCAGTGACACGCTTCTCAACCTCATCGGCTGAGAGTCCTTCTTTGGCCCATAAAATGGCCTGCCGGACGATCATCCCAAGCCCGGCACCCAGGGTGCGTGTATCCACCACCCGTATATCCGTATCTGGGAAATCTTTTGCCGCAACTACCGCGCTGCGATAAGTGCCGCTCAAATCAGCGGTCGGACAGATCACCATCGGTGTGTCGCCGTCCTGAATAATTTTTTCAAAAATCGGCTGATACAGAGCAGGGGCAGGAGCTGCGGTTTTGGGTAATTCCTTCGATTTTTTCAACATTTCGAGGAAGGTGGTTGTATCAATTTCGACGTCATCGCGATAGCTGTCTTCACCGAAAATGATGATTTGCGGTAAAAGAGGAATATCGAGCAGGCGAGCTTCATCGACAGTGATACAGGACAATGTATCCGCAACTATCTTAATCATCCCTTCTCTCCTATCATCTTTTGAATTTAGCAGGTAATAAGCAGGATTATACCTGAATTGATGGCTAAATCAGTCGGGGTGTGATCGATTCATCTTCATAGACACGATGAATGATATCCGCGAGCAGAGGGGCGATGGAAATCACCTCAATTTTGGGGTGCATTTTCTCCGGTGGAATGGCAATAGTGTTGGTGACGATCAGCTTTCCGATCCGGTCGTCCTTATCCAGGACTTCCAATGCACTGGGGAGCAGAATGGGGTGGGTGATCGCAAACAAAGCCTGCCCGGTTGCGCCGTTGTCGTACAATGCATCGAGCTGGCGTAAAACGCTTCCGCTCGCGATCATATCATCGATAATGATCGGCCGGTGGCCTGAGATATCACCCACCACATGCGTGGTTTTTGTCTCGGTAGGGCTCATACGGCGTTTGTGCATGACTACCAGAGGAAGGTTGAGCCGTTCGGCGTATTTACCGGCGATAGTAGTACGGCCTACATCCGGACTGACGATGGCAGAATTTTCACAATCATTTTCACGGAAGTAATCCAGGAAAACGGGCAGCGCAGTGACAGGATCCACGGGCACTGTAAAGAAGCCCTGGATGGCCGGATTGTGAATATCCACAAAAATGACCCGGCGTACTCCCTGCGCCTCGATCATGCTGGCAGCCACACGAGCACTGATCGCTTCACGACCTTTCGCCATTCTCTCTTGACGGGCATAGGGAAAGTAAGGAATGACTACGTTGATGGTATGGGCACTGGCGCGTCGAAAGGCATCAATGAAAAGCAAAAGTTCCATGAGGTTGTCATTTACCGGGATGCTGCACGGTTGGATGAGGAAAATATCCTGACCACGCACCACCTCGTCGATCACCACGTGGGATTCGGAATCCGGAAATTTTTCTGCTGTGGAGTGCCCAAGTTCAACACCCAACAGAGAAGCAATCTCTCTGGCAAGTTCGGGATGCGCGGATCCTGAAAAGATTCCGAGAGGATGTTCAGCAATCATTTTTACCCCTGTTGTGCAGTCCGAATAGAGCTGGCGGAAGGCAGCCCGCCGTAGGGTTGCGCAGATTGTACCGCATCGAGAATTGCGAGGGCGGTGACTTCTGCAGCAAACGCCCCAATCAGGTTGACATCGGCCTTCTTTTTATTGGTAGCCGCTGCAAAAATAGTATCTCCATCCAGCATGGTGTGAGCCGGGCGGATCACCTGGGCGATACCGTTGTGCGCCATCTGAGCGACTTTATTGATTTCTTCCTTGTTAAAACTTGCATTGGTAATCACCGCTCCAATGACGGTGTTTTGACCGCTCACAAATTTCATTACCTGTGATCCAATCATGGTACGCATGGTTTCAAGCGTATCCGCAAAATAGCCGTCACTGCCCATATGAAGACCCGAGAAATTGATCGATCTCGCACCGGCGATGATCTGACCTGTTTTACGATCTATCACATCTCCAAAGGCATTCACCACAATGATGGCGGCTACAAAGATGCCGGGTCGAACTTCTATGGCTGCCGAACCGATACCAGATTTCATGGCAGTACGCATACCCAGATAACTGCCTACTTTTGCGCCGGTGCCTGCGCCGACATTACCGCGATCCGGTATCTCCACGCCATCTAAACCCATCGCGTTCAGGCAGGCCTGATAACCCATCAGCGAATCCGGGCGGATCGTGGATTCGCCGATATCCAGGTCAAATATCACGGCGGCCGGTACAATGGGCACCCTCGCAACCATGGTATTGATGCCAACTTTGTTCTCTTCCAAAAAACGCATCACACCGCCGGCGGCATCCAGACCAAAGGCAGAACCCCCGGTTAATAAAATGGCGTGAGCTTCATGGACCATGTGCATGGGATGAAGCAGATCGGTTTCACGGGTACCTGGGGCTCCGCCACGCTGATCGACACCGCAAATTGTGCCTGGAGGCAATAAAATAACGCTGCAACCGGTCAGAGCGACTTCATTTTGTGAGTGCCCCAAACGTACTCCCGGCACTGTGGTGATGGATTGTCGAATTGTTTTCATGTTTTGTTGTAAGGTGATTTATGGATCAGTAGAGTCTCTTACCGCAATTTGGACAGACGGTTTCTCGGGTGGTGACGATATACCCGCAATGACGGCAGGTTGTTGGTTGAATTTGTCCAAGGGGTGCGCCGCATGCAATGCAGCGTGATGCCCCGGTTGGATTGGCCGTATCGCAATACTCGCATACAAGCCTTTTCAGTTTTTCAGACAACTGAAAACCCATATTCAGGGCGGCGGCTGATTTTTCGATGGCATCCAGGACTTCTTCGGATAATTGAAGTGATTCAATATCCTGTGCCAGATCATCCAACCGGTTGATCAATGCGAATGGATTGCGAATGGCCTGCAACGCAGTGGTGCCCAAACTGGCTGCAACACCCAACCAGGCTTGTTTACCGATATCCACCGATACGCCGTCTGTCACACGGCGGAGGGTCACGCTCAGCGCAGTCTGCCCACCTGATGTGCGGTAATTGTCGGTGGTGATTTGCACAATCACCTGGTCATCACTGCCGATTTTTTGTGTTGTATAATTGCCGCGATCAAAGTGGGCAATTATTGAATCCGCAAGCAGCGATGGGTCGATGTTTCCGTGGTAAATCCGTTGGGTCATAGACTATATTATAATCAATAAATCTTTACCAGATTCTGTGTGATGGAGTATGAATGTATTTTCGTAAATTCGGAATTTGGCTGCTGGCATGTCTGGTGGTGATAGCCTTTGTCAGCACCCCGGGTGTGGCAAGTGCAGCCGAAATTCTTCAACAGGCAACACAGGGCATTCCCACTGTGACCGGTACATCCACCGGCCCCATGGTGACAGTGCGCTCCGACGGTGAACCATTTGTCAATGTCAGATCCGGCCCGGGAATGTTTTATGACAAAATCGGTGTATTGTTGGCCGGTCAGCAACTTCCTGCCAAAGGCAAATCTGCCGGCGGTGACTGGATCCAGGTGGAGTACCAGGGTGTAGAAGGCAGCGTCGCGTGGGTTTACGCCTCATTTGTGAATCTCACCCCGGGCTCGCTGCCAGTGGTGGAACCGCCCTCAACACCGACACCGCAGGTCACCTCAACCATTGACCCAACGCTCGCTGCACAATTCATCGTCACTGCCCAGGCGACCCGATTGCCGACCTTTACCGAGCCCGCTCCACTGGTAATCCCGACTTATGAGACGGCCAGTTCGGGCAGTTTCTTAGGGAACATTCCCGTAGGAATGGTGATCGTCTCGCTGGGCGCGATAGGTTTACTGTTGATGGTCATCGTCCTGACGCAAGGGCGTTAGCACATAGAAAGAATTGATTTCCTCATGGCTGAACACGTCAAAATCATTGCGCAAAACCGAAAAGCAAAGTTTAACTATTTTTTGCTGGAGCATTTTGAAGCCGGTCTCGAGCTGAGAGGTACCGAGATAAAATCCATCCGTGCCGGCAAGGTCAGCATCGAAGAAGCCTATATTACGGTGGATGGAAAGCAGGCCTGGTTGGTGGATGCGCATATCGCTCCCTATGAGGAAGCCAGCCGGTTCAATCATGATCCCAAACGTGTACGGCGTTTGCTGCTGCATAAAAAGGAAATTCGATCTTTGTGGGACGAAGTGCGCCTGAAGGGCGTAACCATTGTGCCTACCCGGGTGTATCTGAAGGATGGAAGAGCCAAGCTGGAGATCGCCATCGCCAAAGGCAAGAAGCTTTACGACAAACGAGCTGCCATTGCGGAACGAGAAGTGAAACGCGACATCGAGAGACAAAGGATCTGACCCCACCATGTTCAACAGTATTGTAGCTTTTTTAATTACTGCCGTTATTTGTGTCATCTGGCTAAGAGGCGTCGATATGTTTGCACATAAAGGGCTGATCTCAGCTCGAGTGAGCCGGAAGATCATTCATATCGGTACCGGTCCCATTTTTATCCTATGCTGGTTACTGTTTAAAGACGGTGTGTCTTCCCGATACCTGGCGGCTATCATTCCACTGCTCATCACATTGCAATTCGCCATGGTGGGGTTGGGCATCATGCAGGACAAGGCATCGGTAGATGCTATGTCTCGCAGTGGTGACCGGCGAGAAATCCTGAAAGGCCCGTTGTTCTACGGTATCGTTTTTGTGGCTCTCACTATTCTGTTTTGGAAAGACAGCCCGATTGGAATGATCGCACTACTGATGATGTGTGGCGGGGACGGCATGGCAGATCTGGTGGGAGGTAAATTTGGCAAGGTTAAAATCCCCTGGAGTCGGAATAAATCCCTGGCAGGATCTGTTGCTGTGTTTTTGTTTGGTGTTGTTTTTTCACTGGTCGTTTTAGGAATTTTCTCTGTGGCGGACCGTTCGGCTTTGCCATTTTCTGAAATTGTGGTTCCTGTGCTGGTGATTGGTTTGCTGGTCACCCTTGTCGAATCACTTCCGGTGAAGGATATTGATAACATCACAGTACCTCTGACGGCTGTACTGGCAGGATTCGTGTTATTTTAGATAAAATACGATTGATTACGTGGAAACAGGATGAAAAAAATTTCGCGAAGGAAGTTTTTAGAATACTCGTTGCTTGGGGCCGGCGCCATCAGTCTGAGCCCCAATATGGTGTGGAGTCAGTTGCAGACGGAATGGCCGGATGCGGAGCGGTTAGGACGCAACTGTACCGGCGGCATGATCAATATGCGCGCCAAACCCCGGGCGGACAGCGAATCGGTTCAGACTCTGTATGAAGACGCCATCGTTGTCTGGCTGCGTGAAGTAGTGGGCGAAGCGCCTAGTGGTGTGTATAACAAGCGCTGGGTGGAAACCCCGGATGGGTATTGTTATTTACCCAATATTCAACCTGTTTATTACAAACCCAACACTCCCTTGCAAACCTTGCCTGTGACCCCTGAAGGAAACGGTATGTGGGCTGAGGTCACGGTTCCTTATGTGGATATTCAGCCTGATAAGCCGCCCTGTTCCTACTGGCTGCGCGAAATTCAGTTCCCACGCTTATATTACAGTCAGGTGCTATGGATTGACGGGATTGATACAAACAGCCAGGGACAGGTACTGTATCGTGTAAACGAACGCTATGGCAACTGTGGAGATATCCTTTGGGCGGCTGCTGAGGCTTTTAGACCGATCACTGAGGAGGAAATTGCTCCCATCAATCCCGAGGCTGAAAACAAAAAAATTGTTGTCGATCTGAGCCACCAGACACTTTCGTGTTATGAAGACAATCGCGAGGTGTATTTCTGCCGTGTTTCCACTGGCGCAAAATTTGATTATCTCGGAAATCCGGTGGATGAATGGTCAACCCCGATTGGAGAACATTTACCCTGGAGAAAATCAGTATCCATCCACATGGCAGGCGGTTCCACCGGAGCCGGGTATGACACCTTAGGGATCGGCTGGACAACCCTGTTTGATCCGGATGGCGCGGCCATTCACTCCACCTTCTGGCATAATGATTTCGGTATGATGAGATCGCACGGGTGTGTGAACGCGACCCCTGAAGACTCAAAGTGGATATTCCGATGGGCATTGCCCACCGTGAACTACTTCCCTGGCGATATCACAATTACAGGAGCCGGCGGCACTATTATTGATGTGCGTGAAGTGGTGTAGATCAGGCGATTGAATGGAGATCACCTTTGGTATTGCTTTTCTGGCCGGGCTGGCATCCTTTTTATCACCGTGCGTGATTTCCCTTGTTCCGGTATATATCGGGTATCTTACAGGGCGAAACGTATCCATCCAGCAGGCTGGTACAGAAAGCATCGATTTTCAGTCCGTGTTACACGGTAGTTTTTTTGTGCTTGGTTTCAGTGCTGTTTTTATCACCCTGGGTTTGGCTTTTTCAGCAGTTGGCAATCTGCTTTATGATGCCCGTGGCTGGCTCGAAAAAATTGGCGGGATGGTGGTGGTTGTTTTTGGCCTGCAGATGACCGGTCTGATACGGATATCGTTTCTGGAATTTGACCTCCGTCCACGATCAAGTGTTGAACGAAATCGGGGATTGATCTCTTCATTCATAATGGGTGTCTTTTTCTCGGCAGGGTGGTCACCGTGTGTAGGACCGGTTTTAGGCAGTATATTGGTTCTGGCTATGAACCAATCCGAGATGAGCAGCGGGGTATGGCTGCTGGCAGCCTATTCGCTCGGTATGGCGGTTCCTTTTCTGGCTGCCGCCGCGGCTGTGGGTTGGTTTACAAAAACCATTCGCAGGTATCGAAAACTGCTTCATTTTCTGGAAATTGGAATGGGTGCCCTGATGATACTGGTAGGGGTTTTATTGTTTTTTGGTGTCTTTGAAACCCTGGCAAGATTTGGCACTTTATTCAATACGAGCTACTAGGGAAGGGGAAACGATGCTGGTTGTTACACTTTACATCAAGGACGCCAATCAAGACTACCATCAGATCCACGCTTGGCTGGATGCCATGCAGACAGACGTTCCCCACAAGGTGGTAGAGATTAACATCGCCTATGACCCAAAATTATCTGAGCGATTTGGCGAAAAAATCCCGGTGATTCAGGTTGGTCCTTATATTCTGCACTGGCCCTTTACCGAACCCGAACTGAAAGTGTCGCTGAATGCAGCCAAAGATCGGCAGCAGCACTACACCGATGTGGAAGATAAGAAATATCAGGCTCGCCTGAACCGCGGGCGTACTCTATCAGGGGCTGACCGTTTTTCGCTGTGGTTCTCGAAATATTATATGGCAGTGATTTCGGTGCTGCTACTCATTTATACCGGTCTGCCGTTTCTGGCGCCCGTTTTCATGATGCATAATATGCCCGGGCCGGCAAAGCTGATATACACCATTTACAAACCTTTGTGCCATCAACTGGCGTTCCGATCGATTTTTCTTTATGGAGAACAGTGGTTTTATCCGCGTGACCTGGCGCATGTTCAGGGTTTAAGAACCTATGAGGAAATCACACACCAGGATGATGCGGATGTTCTGGAAGCTCGAAAATTTCTCGGAAACGAACAGGTTGGATACAAAGTGGCGTTATGCCAACGGGATATCGCCATGTATGCGTCGCTGTTTCTGTTTGCGTTGATATTCCTCATCAGCGGCAGAAAGATTAAAGGAATCCCCTGGTACATTTGGATCATTTTTGGGATGGTCCCCATTGCGATCGACGGGTTTTCACAACTACCCGGCATTGCCAGTTCCATTCTGCCTGCCTGGCTACCGGTACGAGAATCGACACCGGTGCTGCGGTTTGTGACCGGTTTTCTGTTTGGTTTCACGACCGCGTGGTATCTGTTCCCGATGCTGGAAGAAACTATGTCAGATATGTACGAGATCATGAAACGGAAGGCGATGGTCGTACAACAACTCAACGAAAGCGAACCCACAAAGTAAAATGCTGCATCAAACTGTCAACGGCATTCAGTATTTACAATTTGAAACTTTTGCAAAATATCATTTACCTCATGGCATGTTCCTCCGGCATGGAGGAGTAAGCCCAGCGCCATTTCAATCTTTGAATTTGGGAGGCAACAACGGCGACGCCAGACCAAACGTGGTAGAAAATCGTAATCGGATTTTTGACGCGATTGGGCGGAAAGTTGACTCGCTTTATGACGTCTGGCAAGTGCACAGCGACACGATTGTCTGCACGGATCATCCACGCCCATTGGATGTTGAACATCTGCCTGCTGATGCCATTCTAACGAATAATCCGGACATCACCCTGTTTATGCGGTTTGCAGATTGCGTTCCAATCTATGTGTATGATCCTGTGGAGCGTGTGGCGGGGTTGATCCACGCCGGTTGGCCGGGTACGGTAAAGAAAATCGTTTTCAAGACGATTGTGAAAATGGGCGAGGTCTACGGAAGTAAACCGGAAAATATTCTGGCAGGTATTGGACCGTCGATTTGTGTGGATCACTATGAGATACGCGAAGACGTTATCGAGCAGGTCTTGAGCGGTCTGTCACCCAATGGAGAAGCCTTTTTGAAACGTATGGATGGCAAAACCTTCCTTAATTTGCAGGAAGCCAACCGGCATCAACTTCTGGAGGCGGGTGTCACGCAGGTTGAAATGTCAGGTGTCTGCACCGCCTGCAATACCACTGACTGGTTCTCACACCGCGGTGATCACGGCGCAACAGGGCGGTATGGAGCGTTACTGGCATTATAATTAGGCGATATGACTGAACAACGCGATCTCGAGACACAAATTGCCCATAATCTTGACCGGATTTCTGAAAAGATCCGCCGTTCCGCTGAACAATCCGGACGCCGATTTGAAGATATTTTACTGGTAGTCGTCAGCAAAAAACAACCTGTCAGTATGGTCCAGGCAGCCAGAGCGGTAGGGATCTGTCATTTCGGCGAAAATTATCCAGAACAGGCTGTCGAAAAACTGGATGCTTTTGCAGCCGATCAGCAAATTCGCTGGCATATGATTGGCCATCTGCAAAGCAGAAAAATCAAGCTGGTTGTGGATCGGTTTCATTACCTCCATTCACTCGACAGCCAGGAGCTTGCAGTTAAATTGGACAGGGCATTAGGGTTGGCAAGCAAAAAGCTTCCGGTATTGCTGCAGTTCAATGTGGGCGGTGAAGAGAGTAAACACGGTTGGGATGCGTCTGATGAAGATCGCTGGGGCAGTCTGCTGGGTGATGTAGAAAAAATCCTGCAGTATTCTCATCTGGATGTGCGTGGCCTCATGACCATGCCGCCCCTGGAAGCCGATCCTGCAGAATCCCGCCAGTTTTTCTCAAAATTGTTCAGATTACGCGAATTTCTTAAGAAAAATTTCCCTGAAAGAAACTGGGCAGAACTTTCAATGGGAACCAGTGGTGATTTTGAGGCTGCCATCCTGGAAGGCGCCACCATGATCCGTATCGGACAGGCGATTTTAGGCCCGCGTCTGTGATAGGAAATTGAGAGAGGGACTTATGATGATCACTGTACTGATTAATATTGTCGATATCGTGGTAAAAATCATCTCTTTACTGGTGATCGTCTATGTGGTTCTTTCGTACTTCATGTCGCCGTTTCACCCGATCCGTCAAACTGTCAATCGAATTATCGAGCCCATGCTCAATCCGATTCGCCGCATTTTACCCTCCATGCAGGGGATTGATTTCAGTCCTTTTGTGTTGATTCTGGCTGTTCAGTTGATTGAGATCATCCTGATCAACATTTTACGGGCGATTTTCTAGCCCGATCAGTTTGCATACAAAATCCGCCCACAGGTAGAACAAAACGATAATCCAGCCGATGACCGGACGGTTTGCCATTCACCGGCGGTCAGCGGTGCGCCACAGGCTTCACAGGTGCGGTCATCGACTTTTGCGACCGCTGTTCCGCGTTTTTGTTTCATCAAGCGAAGATAGGTTTCCACCTGATCTTTGGGGATGGAGGTGAGTTTTGCAGAACGCTCCACCTCCAAAGTTTCCTTCTGTTTCTGCAGTTGCGATTTTTCACCCAGTAACAAGGATTGCGAGGTTGCTACCTCGGATTGGACTAGGTGTAGCTGGTCTGTCAATGAGTTTATCAAAGCTTCCTGGGTTTCGATCTTCAGCATCCCCTCTATCTGAGCGTCTTCATTTTGATCCCGTTTTTTCTTATCCGAATTGACTTTGCTTTGAAGATCAGATAGCTCTTTCGGGTTTCTGATCTTTCCAGAATACATGGAGGCTTCATTGGTCTCAATTTCAAGGCGGATTGACCGGCCGGTTTCTTCATATTCACGCAAGGTTTTGCGCAGTTTTTCGAGTTCAAGACGTGCCTTATGGATCCCATTCTCTGCACTGACAATCCGTTCATCCCGGGCGATGATCGCGTCAATTTCGTCTATACGAGCCTGAATACGCCCGATTTGAGTATCTACTTTTTGAAGCTGGTAGAGATGAAAGGCCTGGTTCATAGAGAATCCTTTCCTGAAACTGATCGATGAAGGAGAGTGAAAAGATTGCTTGAAAAAATTGCTGATTTATGAAAATCTATGTATACTGTCAGAAGCATTCCTATGAATAATCGACAAGCAGTGGTTCTGATTGGCAGTATTTTGCTAATTATAATTTCTTTGCCGTATCTTGTTGCCCCAAAGTTGGCAGGGATCGGGAATGAATTTGGCGGATTTCTGATCAACCCGCTGGATGGAAACACCTATTTGGCAAAAATGTATGAAGGATATCAGGGTGAATGGCTGTTTACTCTCCCATTTACCGCCAATCATACACAGGGTGCCTTTTTATTCGAATTTTATATTTTTCTGGGGCATATCGCCCGATGGCTTCATTTACCACTTTGGACGGTTTTTCATCTGGCGCGAATTCTATCCACGATATTGTTTCTGATCGCATTGACAGAGTTTCTGGAAAAGGTGATTGACCTCAAAGGAAAACAATTTGCCCTTTGTACCGCCTTAATTTGTTTTGGATCCGGCTTGGGCTGGATTTTCATCCTTTTTGGTCAGGTTACAAGCGATTTCTGGGTGGCAGAAGCGTATCCATTTCTGTCTTCATTTTCAAATCCGCATTTTATTCTGGGTATGGCGCTTCTGCTGGCCATTCTGACGCGAACTGAAATCAGAGGCGGAAAAAACCTGGCGGTGCTGTGGATTCTGGGTATATCGCTGGGAATCATCATGCCGTTTGCAGCGGTCATTGCAGGTGTTGTCGCGGCTGCGCGCGAAGGATGGAGATGGTTCGACGAACGGAAGATTAATTTGTTCCCGGTGCTGTCCATTTTATTGGGTGCGGGGTTGGTTGTACTGGTGCAGTACTGGCAGATTTTACAGGATCCATTTCTGAGGCAATGGAATAGGCAAAATGTGACCCCTGGGGTCCCCATAAGGGACTTGCTGGTATCTTTATCACCGGTCATTCTCCTCGCGGCGTTCGAAATCTTTATCACGGTGAAGGATCGCGAAATTTCCCCGTGTAAAAAGCTTTTGATTACCTGGGTGGTCATCTCTCTGGCGTTGGTTATCACCCCATTTTCACTTCAACTACGTTTCATTTTCGGAATTTATATTCC
>DAISXR010000028.1:26327-34790 GCA_036825755.1 Anaerolineaceae bacterium | reverse complement strand
GTTTTATCCAAATTCTCCAATTTGACTGATTTGGCGACGTGGAATCCGGGTATAATTCAGGTGTAGCGAATTACCAACCATTCAATTTTATACCAGATTGTCTGGTTGTTTGCAGATATGCGATTTTCGATGCCTGAATATGCCTTACAACAGCTTAACAACAGGCAAACAAGTCACCGGTTGGATGCAGGGATAGAAATGAGCGAGCGGCGCGAGATGGAACAAAAAATTCTGGTCATTGATGATGAAGAACGGATGGCTCGATTTATCCGCCTGAACCTGGAGCAGGACGGCTTTTATGTCATTGAAGCCTACCGGGGAATGAAAGGCATGGATGTCATTCGAAATGAAATGCCTGATCTGGTAATCCTGGATGTGATGCTGCCGGACATCGACGGATTTGAGCTACTCAAGATGATTCGTGAGGTCAGCACTGTGCCGGTGATTATGCTGACCGCCAAGGGGGAAGAAAATGATCGAATCCGGGGTCTGGAGCTGGGTGCAGATGATTACGTCACCAAACCGTTCAGCCCCCGTGAGCTGGTCAGCCGGGTGAGGGCTGTTTTACGCCGGGTGGATCCGGTCAGCATTTCATCCCGCGATTTTGTAGAGGTAGATGACAGGCTCAAGATCGATTTTGGTAAGCGTGAGGTATGGCTTGACGGTGAATTGGTCAAATTACGGCCCACTGAGTACCGGCTTTTATACCACTTGGTGCAGAATGCGGGTTGGGTGCTCACGTATGATCAGATTCTTTCAAAAGTGTGGGGTTACGAATACCGCGACGAACCGCATTACGTTCGATTGTACATAAACTACCTGCGTCAGAAGTTAGAAAAAGATTCGGCCAATCCTCAGTATATATTGACCGAACGAGGGATTGGTTATCGTTTTGTGGATTTTCAGGGTAAGAACCTGAAGGAACGCCACGACTAAACGTAGGAAATGATGCTGGAAAAGCAAATATATTTATTTATTGAAAAAGAAGGGACCACAAATGATTAACGAACCCGTACATGTGACCGATGCCGCTTTTGAGAAAACCGTTCTCAAATCCACCATTCCTGTTATTGTGGATTTTTGGGCACCCTGGTGTGTGCCGTGTAAAATGGTTGCACCCACACTGGATAAACTGGCCAAAGAATATGAAGGAAAGCTCTTAATTGCCAAAGTAAACACCGATGAAAATGGTGAATGGGCTCAGAAATTTGGCGTACAGGGCATTCCCACCATGCTTTTTGTGGTGAACGGAAAAGTTGTGCATACTCAGGTAGGTGCGTTGATGGAAGCAAAGCTGCGGGAAACCGTGACGGATTTCCTCGAAGTTGTATCTTCCAACTAGTTTGATCCTGATAATAAGGTAACACCCATGCCGGCTGAGTAAGCCGGCATTTCTTTGAGTTTTATTTTTGAAACCGTAATCAATGATAAAATTACGCCGTACCAGGTGAATTCAGAACTTTCGAACAATGTTTGTGTTTGATTCGATATCACCTGTTTGGTGTTTAAATCCCATTTATCGGAGGAAACATGCAAATTTCCACTACTCTCCCTGCTAAAGACAGGCTCAAGCGAAGGGAGCACTGGGCGTGGTATTTGTACGATTTCGGCAACTCTGCCTTTGCGGCAGTGGTTTTATTGGCTGTGTATGCCACGTATTTCCAGGGGACGGTGGTGGGGGGCGCAGAAGGCTCACGGTTGTGGGGTCTGTCCATCGGGATTGCCATGCTGGTGGTGGCCATCATTTCGCCGGTGTTAGGTGCGATCGCTGATTTTTCAGCCAGCAAGAAGGAATTTCTGTTCGCATTCACCGTACTTTGCATCGTTTTTACCGGTATGCTGTTCTTCGTCCGCGAAGGCAATGTTTTCACCGGGATGTTGTTTTTGATCCTGGCAGAAATTGGATATCGAAGTTCACAGGTGTTTTACGATGCCATTTTGCCAGATATTGCCGAGCCGGATGAAATGGGCCGCATTTCAGGAAACGGTTGGGCCATCGGTTCATTTGGCGGAATCGTCTGCCTGCTGATAGTGCTGGCTCTGATCATGTTGATTGGCGGGCAATTCGTTGTGCGAATCAGTTTTGTGATCACCGCTGTATTCTTTGCGATCTCCACCATTCCGATGTTTCTCTGGTACAAGAATCATGGCAAACGACAGGTTTTGCAAGAAAAACAAAACCATTTTTCTATCGCATTCAGCCGATTGTGGCGGTCGTTTAAAGAAGTCAAAAACTTTAAAGAGCTGGTTAAATTTTTCGTCGCATTCCTGATCTACAACGATGGCATAATCATGACCCTCGATTTTGCCGCCATCTATGGCGCGGTGATGTACGGTCTGGAATCGCAGCAGTTGATCATTTTCATGATCATTGTTCAAATCACCAGTGTCATGGGCGCATACTTGTTTGGCATTCTGGCTGACAAAGTACAGGGAAAGGTCTCTCTGGCCATTTCGTTGCTCATGATGATCGGGGTGATCATTTCTCTCTACTTCAATAAAACCCTGACCGGTTTCTTTGTTCTTGGTGGTCTGGCTGGTTTTGCGCTTACCGGCGTACAATCGGTCAGCCGTATGCTGGTGGGGCAGTTGAGCCCCAAAAACCGTTCAGGTGAATTTTATGGCTTCTTTGCCGTCATTGGCCGAACCTCCAGTTTTATCGGGCCGGCAGTGTATGGCTGGATTGCTGCTGAGCTGGCGCTGATGTTTGAAGGCCAGGGAATGCTGGTGGCGGCCGCTGAAAAAGCCGGTCAGCAGATCGCCATGCAAACGGTTAACATTTTCCTGATTATCGGAATGATACTGCTCATGTTCGTCAACTTCAAAAAGGGGCGTAAGACCGCTATAGAAGCCACGCAGGAGGAGTAAGCAGCATGTTCGATACACCAGATGATCAAATTGGAGCATTCCGGCGGATTTTTGTTCGCCCGGTTCTGAAATTCTTTATACGAATTGCACTTACCCTGCTTGCCAGGTTTGAAGTGACCGGGAAGGAAAATCTACCCAAAAATGGCCCGCTGATTATCGTGTCGAATCATTTCAATTTTCTCGATCCGGTTGTGCTGATTGATGTTCTGCCATATTCCACCGAGTTCATCGGTGGGACAGAATTGCCCGGCGCACCGGCACTGGTTCGCATCTTTCCGCGTTTGTATGGAACCTTGCGTGTTCACCGCGGTTCTGTATCCCGTGAGGCATTGACGGGCGGGGAGAAGGTGTTGAAATCAGGTGGCGTGCTGGGCATTTTCCCGGAAGCCGGCTCGTGGGCACAGGTGCTACGTCCAGCTCGCCCCGGAGCGGCCTTGCTGGCAGCCAGATCCGGCGCCCAGATTGTGCCGCTCGGGCTGGAGGGCGTGGAGACCATTTTCCCGTTCCGGTTCGGGCACCGCGCCCGGGTGAAAATACATATTGGTCAACCGTTTGGCCCCTTTACCGAGGATATCCGCGGAAGAGACGGCCGTGAGCGGTTGGATGAGATTGGTCATTCTCTGATGCACAGGATTAAAAATTTGCTTCCGCCCAACAAACATGGTTATTACTCTGATGACCCGGCCGTTCGCCAGGCCGCCAGCGGCACTGAAATCTATCCCTGGGATAATTTGGTCGAAAAGTAACCGGCAATTCACAAATAATTAATTGACCCGGCGCATTCGTTGTTCCGGGTCATTTGATTGTGATAGGAATGAAACTGGGCTAAAATTGTTAAATCACTCGAAATCCAGTTCAACTCAGTAAATGAAATCGTCAAAACGCCTCATGGTTGTCCTCGTATCTATCGTCCTCTTTGGCGCCGCTGCCTGGAAGGTGATTTTTCTGATTTGGCAACGATTTCCATTCAACTCTGATGAGGCGATTGTGGGACTGATGGCCCGGCATATCCTGCAGGGCGCCAGACCGGTCTTTTTCTACGGACAGTCCTATATGGGCAGCCTGGATGCCTGGTTGACCGCGGTGGCGTTTTCCGTGTTTGGGCAGCAGGTATGGGTGATACGGCTGGTTCAGACCATGTTATATCTGGGGATTGTCGCTTCTTCAGTCTGGATTGTCTGGCGAATCAGCGGAAGCCGCCGCTCCATGCTGGTGACCGGATTGTTGCTGGCTATCCCGACAGTGAACGTTCTGGTTTATACTACCGTCAGCCTGGGGGGATACAACGAGGCGCTTCTGTTTGGGAATCTGATATTGGCAGCCTGTATCGAGATGAACATCCAAAAGAGGCAAACCGATCGTGTACCGCTTTGGCTTTTCGCAGGATTCGGTTTGTCAATCGGGCTGGGGATCTGGGCTCACTATCTGACCATCGTGTATACCTTACCGGGTGGGTTGTTTGCGGCCTGGATATTGTTTTCTGGCCCAAAAATGAGTGTAAGGCGAATTACCGCATCTGTTTTGGCCTGGCTGGCAGGAGTCATGTTGGGATTTGCTCCGGTGTGGGTGTTTGCTATTCAGCAGGGAATCGGTGCGTTTCTGGCCGGGATGCTGCAGATGGGTTTTTCAGCCAACGGCAGTGATTTTTTCATGCAAATTGCGGAACATTTGCGCAATTTTCTGCTGTTTGGCCTTCCGGTTATGCTCGGTATCCGCCCGCCCTGGACGTTCAAATGGCTCGCATTGCCCTTACTCCCGTTTGTGCTGGCAGCCTGGAGTTTGTTCACCTGGAAATATGTAAGACAGTCCCCTTCAAGGCGAAGGAACCTTCCTGAAAGTATCCTGCTTTCCTTAACGGCATTGACCCTTCTGCTGGCGTTTTTGTTCTCCTACTTCGGCGCTGATCCCAGCGGAAGGTATTTTTTACCCTTCTATGTTTTATCTGGCATGGGTATCGGGTTGTTTTTCTCTCAGCCTCGTGAAAAGGTTTTTTATGCGGCGCTGGGGGTGATCCTGGTTTTCAACGCTGTATCCACTTTTCAATGCGCCCTGGAGCCTCAACCCGGACTGACCACCCAGTTTACCGATGCTTCTCAAATCGATCACACGTATGATACAGCCTTGATCCAGTTCCTGACGAAGGAAGGGGAAACGAGAGGGTACAGCAATTATTGGGTGACCTACCCGCTGGCATTCCTTTCTGATGAGCAAATCCTGTTTTCACCCGCTCTGCCATATGAGATGAACCTGGGTTTCAACCCGCGTGACGATCGTTATCCATTGTATTCTCAGATCGTACAACAGGCGGATCAACCCCCCGCGTATATCATCACCCGCCAACCGGAACTCGAAACCCGGTTGAGAGAAGCGTTCAGTCAACATGGTATCACCTGGGAAGAGAAAACGCTGGGGAATTATCAAGTTTTTTATCACCTGTCAGAAACCTTCCAGCCGGCCGATCTGGGGCTGTCATTTTCTCAGCAGTAGAAGGAACCATTCGATATGAAATCTGAAGTCACCGGGAAGAAAAGCCAATCCATCTACCTGATCATCGCATTTTTACTGCTCTATTTCATGGCAGCCCGGACCCCCATCGATCCAGATCTATGGTGGCATCTGCGCGCGGGCGAAGAAACTCTGAAATCAGGTTTCCCGATGATCCAGGACAGCTTTTCATTTACCAGATCTGGTGCGGAGTGGACCAATCATAGCTGGCTGTCACAAGTACTCTTGTTTACCGTCTACAGCAATAACGGTTTTACCGGCTTATCCATCCTGATGGCTGTTTGCGCGGTGGCAAGTATGTGGCTGGTTTCGAGACAGATGTCCGGCAGCCCGATCCTGAAAATGCTGTTGTTGGTCTTTGGCGGCATTGTGGCATCCGTTAACTGGGTCCCACGCCCACAGATCATCTCGCTGGTGTTGCTGGCCCTGACTGGGCTGCTTCTGGCTCGTTATCAACGCAAGCCGGACCGCTGGATCTGGCTGTTTCCGGTGGTGATGATGGGGTGGGGAAATTTACACGGCGGATATGCGTTGGGGCTGTTACTGGCAGGCTGCGTGATCGGCGGATCTGTGCTGGCGCATGTATTTGGCAGGGAGCCGGTTCTGCGTTGGAGGGATGTTGGCAGATTGATCCTGGTGATTCTGATCAGTTACTTGGCTACCGCGATAAATCCGAACGGGCTGAATACGCTCCTTATCCCGTTTCAAACCATTGGGGTGGAGGGGCTGCAAAATTTCATTTCGGAATGGGCGTCACCTGACTTTCATGAACCGTTGACTCAGGCGTTTCTGGTGTATTTCCTTGCACTCGTATGGATGATGGTGATGGCTAGAAGACGGGTAACGCTGGTGGAACTGGTCACTGTCACGTTGTTTGGATATATGGCATTTACCGCCAGGCGAAATTTTGGACCGTTTGTACTCGTCTCACTGCCTGTTTTTTCGGCCCAGTTGTCAGCCATTCAAATACCGGACTCAATCACCAATTGGTTGAACCGGGTACGAGCGAAAGTCTCCGGCCCAAGCAGCTTTTCGGATCTGTCACGAACATCGACCAACGCGATGATTTTGTTTTTGCTGGTGATCGCCGCGGTGATGAAAACCATCGTTGTGACACAACCCGATTTCATCCAGGTTTCCATCCGCCAGATGTATCCGCTCACGGCAGTGGAATGGATGCAGGAGCACCTGCAACCTGCCCGAATGATCAGTGATTATAACTGGGGCGGATTTTTGCTCTGGTTTCAACCGGAATCACCGGTATTTATCGACGGACGGACCGATTTGTATGGGGATGAAATCATGGGAGAGTGGCTGGAAGTAGCGCAGTGCGGTGAAAACGCATCGGAAATCCTGCAAAAATGGGATGCGCAGGTACTGTTGTTCCCTCCTGACAGGCCGATTTCTACCTGCATGGCGGATCAAGGTTGGCAAATCGCATATAAAGATGACCAGGCGGTCATCCTGATTCATGATGATAGCATGCTGAAATAATTGGTCTACTTCCAGGCGGTATACACATCCGGCCGTCGATCCTGCAAAGCTGGAAGCTTCTGTCGAAACTGATCCGCGATGGAAAGATCAACCTCAGCGGTGAGGATCTGCTCATCGCTTTGCGATCCTTCTGTGAGGATCTGACCCCATGGATCGACCACCATGCTGGAACCGCCGTACACCGAACCGCCGCTATCACCTACATTAACAACGCCGGCCACAAAGCATTGATTTTCGATGGCGCGAGCCTGCAGCAGAATTTTCCAGTGCAGGATACGCCGGATAGGCCATTCAGCCGAAATCAGGATCAATTTGCAGCCCTGTGATGCGTAATAACGGAACAACTCGGGGAAGCGTAGATCGTAGCAGATGGCCAACCCCACTTTGGCGCCGAATACATCCACCACAACTGGCGAGGTACCCGACTGCATATACTCGTGTTCGTTCATCAACTTGAAAAGGTGGATCTTCTGATAGCTGGCAATGATTTCGCCATCCGGGGCAGTCAGCTTAAAACTGTTGTAAAGACTGCCGTCCATTTCAAGCAGCAGTGACCCGCCGATGTAGATCCTGTGTTGGCGAGCAATTTCAGATATCTCAGAAAGAACATTCACATTCTCACGGCTGATGGCAGCAGAATTCTGTAAATCATAACTGCTGGACCAGAGTTCGGGGAGCATCAGCAGAGAGCCCTCCTTCATTGTGCGGGCAATTTCCCTGACATGCTCTACATTTGCCTTTACATTTCCGTAATGGATACAGGTTTGTGCAAGCGTGATGGATATGCTCATGTGTTCTTTCCGTTATAATAATTGGATTGCCAGAGTAAGAAGATCAACCCAGGCTTTTGAATCTATTATACGTTGGAGTGTTGCTTTTGGCTTCTCCTCATAAAAATCCGCTGACCGTCACAGCCATCATCGTTCTGGTGGTGTTGATTGTGATTACCAGCCTGATTGTGGCTAACATCAATTTCGCTCTGCGATTTCCTGGGGGAAATGACTTCATGGTACATTGGTTGGGTTTTCGCAAGTTAATCACAGAAGGCACCAGCCCTTACAGCCAGGAGACCCTGGAGGCGGTGCAGACTTTTGCTCAGACCAGTGGGCTGGTAAACCCGAAAATCGACATCGGACGGATTGTCTACCCGTTGTATTCCGTGCTTATTTACCTGCCTTTCGCGCTGCTCAAAGATTTTGTATTGGCGCGCGCCCTCTGGATGGTGGTTTTGGAACTCAACCTGCTGCTGCTGGCGTATTTGTCCATGAAACTATCCGGCTGGAAAACCAACACCATTGTGCTTGTGTTTTATTACCTCTTCGCGGTTCTTTTTTTCCATTCGGTCATTCCGGTGGAAAGTGGGAATTCGGCTGTTCTCGTGGCGGTCTTTCTGGCTGGAGGGCTGCTGGCAGTCAAAAACCGGGCCGATGAACTGGCCGGTGTTTTGTTCGCTTTCAGCGCCATCAAGCCCCAGGTAGTGCTGTTCTTTTCCTTTTTCATATTGATCTGGTCACTGCGCCAGCGCCGACAGAAAATTGCCATCTGGTTTGGCTTTACCCTGCTATTGCTTATTTTGAGCAGTATGTTAATCCAACC
>DAISXR010000028.1:23066-26227 GCA_036825755.1 Anaerolineaceae bacterium | reverse complement strand
GTCATTTACATCATGTATTTCAACAGTCTTAACAGCGGTTATCCTGCTCAACTGACGCCAATCATGTTCCTGCCGCTGCCGGTGTTTCTCTATATCGCATTATATTGGTCGCGTTGGTGGATTTTGCAGCCAGACAGCGATCTGGCACTGGATGCGTTTCGAGATGAAGATCAAGCCTTTTTTGAATAAGGAGCCCGTTCAGGTTGGCTTTTTACTTCTGGCAGGATTGATTTTTCGTTGCCTGATGATCAGCTCACGCGGCATCTGGTACGATGACGCCTTCAGTATTCTCCTTTCGAGGCAAAGTTTTACGCAAATTATCACTGGAACGGCGGCGGATACCATGCCGCCGTTGTATTACTTTCTACTGCATGTCTGGATGAGGATCTCAACACAAATCTGGTGGATGCGTGTCTTGAGTATCCTGCTCAGCATGTCAGCGCTAGTACTGCTCTATTTCATCGCCAGGCGGGTCGCCTCGAAGCGAGCAGCCATGTGGGCGCTGGTGTGGGGCGTTGTATCACCGTTCCAGATCTACCATGCTCAGGAATTGCGTATGTATACGCTGCTGCAACTGGTGCAGGTTGCCTATATTTTCTTCTTCGTTAAAATCATGCAGACCAACCGTCCCGGTTGGCGGCTGTGGGCCGGCTTTGTGTTGAGCGGTGTGATTTCGCTGTATACCCATAATCTGGCGATTTTCTTTCTCCCGGTGGCAGATCTGTATCTGCTGATGCGGAAACGGTGGTATCTCTTGGGCAAGGTCGTTCTGGCACAGGCAGGGATGGTTTTGCTGTTTTCACCGTGGATATTTCTTGTGCCCGGGCAGGTGCAGAAAATTCAAACAGCTTTTTGGACGGAAAGACCGGGCCTACTCGAGGTGGTTCAGGGGGCGGTGAATTTCATTGGTTCGTTGTATCCAACCGGCATGCTGTTGTTGGTGGTATCGGCGGCCAGCCTGATCCTCCTTGTATTCTTTCTTTTTCTTTTCTTCCGCAAAGCTGATATCTCGTCCGATCAAAAGTTTTTTTTCGGCGCACTGGTGCTGACCACCCCGATTCTGCTGTTTGCAGTGTCTTATCTCATGCGGCCTATATTTGTACCGCGCGGCTTTATCACCTCCATGTTGTTTTTCTATGCGTCGGGCGGGATGGTTGTGGCTGCAATAAGGCCAAAGCTGGCCCGCTACTTGCTCGGATTGACAGTAGCTGGTGTTGCGCTGTTGTCTCTTCCGGACCAGTACCTGTTTGACCGGTTTCCGCGATCTCCTTTCAACAAAGCCATCGGTGAGACTGACAGCAGGATGACGGAAGAGGCTGTCATTTTGCATGACAACAAGCTTAGTTTTTTCCCAGCGTATGTGTATCACCCGGAGATCCGGCAGGTTTTCCTGGCGGACGCACCCGGGTCAACCAACGATACCTATGCTTTACAGACCCAGCAGGCCATTGATCTTTTCCCTGAACCTTCGGTGGATGAGGCGGTAGATGGGTACCAGGAGGTTTATTTCGTGGTTTTCGAGCGGACACTGGAAGATTATCGCTCTTTAGGTGTGGAGACGCACCCGGTGCTCGATTGGCTGGAGGCTCATTACGACCTCGCGGATCTACGCAATTATGAGGATTTGTTGATCTATCACTACCTGAAATGAAAACGGGGATGAATACCCAAAAATGGAACCTACGAACAGGCGTGTTTCTGTTCCTGGCCGGGCTGGTGATCGCCGGGGGAGCAGCTTTATTGTTGCGCGCCCCCGGCTATATGGATGCTGAATACTATTACATGACCGGGCAGCGGCTGGCTGAAGGTAAAGGGTTCACCGAGATGATTCTTTGGAACTATCTGGATTACCCGCAGGGGCTTCCGCATCCTTCGCATCATTACTGGCTGCCGTTTACCTCACTGGTAGCTGCACTGGGGATGTGGGTATTTCACAGTCAACAATTTCTGTTCGCGCAAATCCCATTTATCCTGACCGCGGCAATCGTACCGGTCATCACCTTTATCATCGCTGGATATTCTTACAACAAGCCCCGGGAAACTTTGTTGTCGGGAATCTTGGGATTACTGCCCGGTTTTTATCTGGCTTTTCAAACCACCACCTCCACACTGGGATTGTTCATGCTGGGGGGTGGAATTTTCTTCTGGATACTGGTTTCCATTGAAAAGTCGGTTCAGGACGGCTCACGTATTGTGTGGCGCTGGCTTCTATTGGGCGTTACAGCCGGTTTACTGTATCTCACCCGTTCAGATGGGGTTTTATGGGCAGCTGGCGGGTTGGGATATGCTCTTTTTTCAGGCATCAGACGTTCTGAATCGCAAAAGGGCCGGCGTTTCAAATTGCAGGGCGCTTTGATCGCTTTTTTACTGGTGCTGGCCGGCTTCCTCCTGGCAGCCGGTTTCTGGTTTGTGCGTAACCTGAGCGTGTATGGGACGTTCATGCCTCCGGGAGGCAGCGCCACGTTATGGCTGACCGATTACAACCAGATGTTTCAATACCCGGCCGATAGCCTGAATTTCACCACATGGTGGAACTCGGGTATCCGCAGCATCCTCGGAATCCGGCTGCAGGCGGTGTGGAGCAACCTGATGACCCTGCTGGCGGTAGAGGGCGAGATTTTGCTGCTCCCGCTGGCAATCATCGGGATCTGGCAGTTCCGACGGCAAACCAGCGTGAAAACCATGCTCCTGGTATGGTTGGGCACATTCCTGTTGATGAGCTTTATTTTTCCATTTGCCGGTAAACGCGGCGGTGTACTGCATTCCAGCGCCGCCTTTCAACCGTTTTTGTGGAGCATGGTTCCCGCCGGTTTCAACCGGCTGATCCAGTGGGGTATCGATCATCGGGGATGGAAGGCAACTGCCTGGCGCAACTTTGCCATTCTCTTATGCGTATTACTGGCCGGGTACACTGGAGCGGTATTCAGCATGAAGGTCATCGGCCCGGATGCCAGTGCACCGATCTGGCAGGATGGTCTTCGCACGTATATCGAAGTGGAGCAGGCAGTTCAGGAGGCTTTCCCGGATTTACAGACTCCAATTGTGGTCAATAATCCCCCCGGGTATACCCTTGCTTCGGGAGGGCGGCCTGCTGTGGTGCTGCCGGACGGCGATGTAGAATCGCTACTGGCAGTTGCGGACCAATATGGAGCTGAAATCGC